>NZ_JBFAIR010000035.1:20745-121408 GCF_040654815.1 Streptomyces sp. NPDC050619
CCTCCGCGCCGGCGTCCGCCTGTTCGGCTCCGCCCGTCTCGGCGTCCGCGTCCGCCTGTTCGGCTCCGCCCGCCTCCGCGCCGGCGTCCGCCTGTTTGGCTCCGCCCGCCTCCGCGCCGGCGTCCGCCTGTTCGGCTCCGCCCGCCTCCGCGCCCGCGGCCGGCTCCCCGGCCCCGCCCGCCTCCGCGCCCGCGGTCGCCTCCCCGCCCCCGTCCGTCTCGGCGTCCCGCGCCACCAGTGCCCGGTAGCCCGGCTCCTCCGCCAGTAGCCGCCGATGGCTGCCGGTGGCGGCGACCTTCCCGTCCACCAGGTGGAGCACGGTGTCCGCGCGGTCGAGTACGAGCGGGGAGGTGGTGGTGACGACGGTCGTACGACCCCGGCGGGCCTCCCGCAGCCGGTCCGCCACCACCGCCTCCGTGTGCGCGTCGAGCGCCGAGGTCGGCTCGACGGCCAGCAGTACCTCCGGGTCGGCCAGCAGGGCCCGCACCAGCCGAATGCGCTGGCGCTGCCCGCCGGAGATGTTGCGCCCCTGTGCGTCGATCGCCGAGTCGAGCCCGTCCGGCAGGCCCTGTACGACGTCCTCGGCGGCCGCGGCTCGCACGGCCCACATGACGTCAGTGTCGTCGGGGTTCCCGCGCCCCCCGACCAACTCCCGCAGCGGTCCCGCGAACAGGTCGGCCTCGTGGTCGGCGACCAGGATCCGCCCCCGGACCTGCGGCAGCGGCACCGCGTCCAGGCGCACCCCGCCCCAGGTCGCCGTCGACGGCGCGTACCGGCCGAGCCGGTCGACGACGGCCGCCGCGTCGGCGGGCCGGGCCCCGGCCAGGGCGGTCAGCCGCCCGGGCAGCACCCGCACCCCGGACTCCGGGTCGTGCAGCACCGACGGCTCCGCGGGGGCGTCGCACGTCCCGTCGTCCGGCTCCGGCTCCAGCCGCAGCAGTCCTACGACGCGCCGCGCGGCCACCACGCCCCGGCCGAGCTGGTAACCCCAGTCGACGAAGTACCCCACCGGCCGCACCAGCACCGCGACATAGCCGTACACCGACACCAACTCACCGACGGTGATGGTCCCCTGGGCCGCCATCCGGGCCGCCATCCAGGTCACCACCGCGAGGTACAGCGTCGGCAGTCCCACGCCGAGCGCCTGCATCCAGCTGGCCACCGCGCCGACCCGGTACCCCTGCTCGCGCAGTCGCGCCGAGTCGCTGCGGAAGGCGTCGGCGACCAGCCCCTTGCCGCCGAGCCCGTTGAGGACGCGCAGCCCGCCCGCGAGGTCGCCGATCCGCGCGGTCAGCACGCCCTGCCGCTCCCGGTACTCCGACTCCGTGCCCTGCAACCGGCGCATCAACGGCCCGACGAGGACGGCGATCAGCGGCATCCCGAGCAGCACCACCACGGTGAGCCGCGTGGAGACGGACAGCAGCAATCCGGCGACCGCCAGGTAGGCGACGACCGCGCCGACGCCGGGACCGATCACCGTGAGAGCCGAGCTGACCTGCTGCACGTCCCCCACGCCGATCGTCACCACCTCCCCGGCCCCGGACCGCCGCGGCAGCGCGGCCCCCAGCCGCACCGCGTGCTGGACGACGACCTTGACCGTGCGGAAGTTGGCGTCCATCCGCACCCGGGTCATGGTGCGGTGCCGCATGATGCTCAGCCAGGCGTTGAACGTCCCGACCACGACCAACAGGGTCGTCCACCAGGTCAGCGCGCCCAGGTCACCCGTCCCCAGGCCCTCGTCCACGGCCCGGGCCATCAAAAAGGGCGTCGCCGCGAGCAGCACCATCCACACGCTGCCCAGCAGCGCCCCCGCCACCGACCGCCACGGCTGCCGCATCACCAGCCACCACAGATAACGCCAGCCGCCACGACAGTCGGGCGTGCCCGGATCCTCGTACGCGTCGATCATGTGCCCCCGTCACTCTGTCTGGGTTCCTCTTCATGGCCTGGTGGGCGAGGTCCGACGTTACCGAGGGTGAGGACGGTTGCCCATCGAATAACTCGTGCGGCGGTTCGCGTCCGAGGCGGGGCGGCTCAGGGACGGGCGGGGGGCAAGTGGGGGTCAAGGTACGGCAAATTTCTGCTTCATTGGGCGGCCCGAATGGTTTGCCATCGTGTTACGAGGGCTCAATGGTGAATGCGCACAAGCGCTGCCCAGGTGAAGGTACCGGTGTTTGCGGGCGTTTCCCGGGCCGTCCTTCCGCCCAGGTGTGACATTTCTTGTTGGGCGGTCGGCGGGGAGCGGGGCGGGTTTTTGAGGTGAATGGCGGTAACGGGCCGCCCGGGTGCGTCGGCGGGTGTATACGGTCGTGAAGTCAGGTTTGTGGGGCGGGAGTTCGGGGGAGTCGGTGCCCTCTGGAGAGTCTCGTGGAGAAGTTGTCGAAGGCCGTCGGATCGAGTCGCGGTGCCCCCGGCGGCCGAATGCCAGGGGATTGATGCGGCCCGGATTTTTCGTGGTGGTGTGTGTGCTCCGTGCGGCTTTTCCACATGAAAAGAGGGGGCGTTGACAGGGTCTGTCCCGCTGATCAATTATCGCGGTGCGCCCCGGTGGTCCCAGTCGTCGCCGGGGTGAGGTGAGGTGTTCGCGTTCGTGCCGTGCCGGGATCCGGAGGAAAGCTGATGCACGGCATACCCGAGGAAGGTCGCCGGGGTCGCAACCCCGCGTGACGGCAACGTTGTCACGGTGGCGCCCGCTCCACGGAACTGGTGACTTTCATGCCCCGTACCTCGTCAGAGGGGAAGACCGAGCCTTGGCACTGCAAACCACCCCCCACACCCCCCACACCCCCCACGCTCCCGCCTCCTTCGCCCAGCAGCAGTTGTGGTTCCTCTCCCAACTGCCCGGCGCCAACGCCGCGTACAACGAGCCCGTCGCCTTCACTCTGCGCGGGCCACTGGACGCGGAGTGTCTGGGCCGGGCGCTGGATGTGCTGGTGGATCGCCATCAGGCCCTGCGTACCCGTCTCGTGGCCGTCGACGGCGAGGTCCGGCAGGAGATCGATCCGCCCGGCACCGGCTTCGCCCTGGTCACGCGTATCCTCACCGGTCTGTCCGGCGCCGGGGCCGAGGCCCGGCTGGACGCGCTGCGCCGCGAGGAGGCCACGGCACCCTTCGATCTGGCCCGGGGACCGCTGGGCCGGGGATGCCTGGTCGTGCTCGGACCGGAGTGGCATGTCCTGCTCCTGACGTTCCATCACAGCGTGAACGACGGCAAGTCGATCGGCGTGATGTTGGATGAACTCCGCCTGGTCTATGGGGCGTTGCTGCGCGGCGAGCCGGACCCGCTGCCCGCGCTGCCGCTCCAGTACCCCGACTACGCCCTCGCCCAGCGCGCCCGGATCCTCGGCGGGGAACTCGCCGAGGAGGCCGCGTACTGGCAGCGGACCCTGCGGGAGGCGCCGCCGGTGTCCGACGCGCCCGCCGACCGGATGCGGCCCGCCGTGCAGGACCATCGGGGCGGCCGGGTGGAGTTCGCCCTGGACGCCGAGGTGACGGCGGAGCTGCGGGCGCTCGCGCGCCGGCAGGGCGGCACGCTGTTCGTGGCCGTGCTGACCGGCTGGGCGGTCCTGCTCTCCCGGCTCAGCGGCCGGACCGACCTCGTGGTGGGCACTCCCTCGGCCGGCCGCAGCCGTGAGACCGCGCGTCTGATCGGGTTCTTCGTCAACTCCCTTCCGCTGCGGATCGATCTGTCCGGCGAGCCGACCGCCGCGGAGATGCTCACCCGGGTCCGCGGTGTCCTGCGCGGCGCCCTGGACCACCAGGACCTGCCGCTCGAACGGATCGTGGAACTCGTCAACCCGCCGCGCAGCGCGGCCCACACGCCGCTGTTCCAGACGATGTGCGCCTGGGTCCCGGAGCGCCACGGGCTGCTCGACCTGCCCGGCGTCGCGGCGGAGCCGCTCGACATCCCGTACGCGTCGGCCCGGTTCGACCTGACGTTGTCGCTGACCGAGTCCGCAGGCCGGGTCGTGGGCCATCTCGACTACGCCACCGCCCTGTTCGACCGGGAGACCGCCGAACGCTACGTCCGTCACCTGCGCCGCCTGCTGACCGCGATGACCGAGCGGCCCGAGGCCGTCATCGGCGCGCTGGA
Organism: Streptomyces sp. NPDC050619; assembly: GCF_040654815.1. Lineage (NCBI taxonomy): Bacteria > Bacillati > Actinomycetota > Actinomycetes > Kitasatosporales > Streptomycetaceae > Streptomyces > Streptomyces sp. NPDC050619. The sequence continues at coordinate 24,839 of NZ_JBFAIR010000035.1, forward strand.
CCTCATGGACGCCGAGGAGCAGCGGCACCTGCTGGCCGACTGGGATGCCGCGGGCACCCCGCCCCCGTCCCGCCATCCGGGCGGAGTCGTCGAACGCTTCCGGGAGCACGTGCTCGTGCGCGGCCCGCAGACCGCGCTGGTGTGCGGGCAGGCGCGGCTGGACTACGCGACGCTGGGCCGGCGAGCGGCCCGTCTCGCCCGCGCCCTCGCCGCCCGCGGGGTACGCCCCGGCCAGGTCGTCGCCCTGCACACGGGACGTACCCCGGAATTCGCCGTCGGTGTGCTCGGCATCCTCGCCGCGGGCGCCGCCTACCTGCCGCTCGACCCGGGCCAGCCGCCCCTGCGCCTCGCGGCGATGGTGGAGGACGCGGCCCCGGCCCTGGTCCTCAGCGACCGAGCCGACCGGCCCGCCGCCTGGTGCGACCTGGCGAGTGTGGAGGCCGAGGCCGACGACGGCCCGCCGCCCGATCTGCCGTACGACGCCTCGCGTCCGGCGTACGTGATCTACACCTCCGGCTCCACCGGGCGGCCCAAGGGCGTGGCCGTCCCCCACGGGAGCGTCGTGAACCTCCTCGACAACTGGGCGGCCCGCATGGGCGACGCCCCCGGAGAGGCCGCCTCCGCATGGACGAGCATCGGGTTCGACGTCTCGGTCCACGAACTGCTGATGCCGCTCACCACCGGCGGTGAACTCCACCTGGTCCCCGACGAGGTGCGCGGCGACCCCGAGGCGCTCATGGCGTGGCTGCGCGAGCACCGCATCGTGCAGGCGTACCTGCCCCCGGCGTACGTCCGGTGGATCGACGAGGACCCCGCGGGCCGACTCGCCGGACTTGGCCTGCGCCGCTTGCTGACCGGCGTGGAGTCCCTGCCCGAGGCCGCGCTGCACCGCATGACCGAGCACCTGCCGGGGCTGCGCGTCTGCTTCGGCTACGGTCCCACGGAGGCGACCGTGTACAGCACCGCCTACTACGACCCGCAGCCGCTGGAGCGGCCCTGCCCCATCGGACGGCCGCTGGCAGGCACCCGGCTCTACCTCCTCGACGCGCGGATGCGGCCGGTCCCCGTCGGCGTCGCCGGCGAGGTCTACCTCGGCGGTGCGAGCCTCGCCGCCGGGTATCTGCACCGGCCCGACCTGACCGACGAACGGTTCCTGCCCGACCCCTTCGTGCCCGGCGAGCGCGTCTACCGCACGGGTGACCTGGCCCACCGCCTGCCCGACGGCACCGCCGTCTACCTCGGACGCGTCGACGACCAGGTCAAACTGCGTGGCTTCCGCATCGAACCGGCCGAGGTCGAGACCGCCCTGCTGACCGTGCCCGGAGTGCGCGAGGCGGCCGTACTGACCGACCGGGACGCGGCGGGCACACCACGCCTGGTCGCCGGCGTCGGCCGCGGCAGCGCCCCCGCCCGCCCCGCGCACGCCTGGCGTGCCGCCCTGGCGGACCGGCTGCCCGACTACATGATCCCGTCGGTCTTCGTCGACCTGCCCGCCCTCCCGTTGAGCCCCAACGGAAAGCTCGACCGGGACGCCCTGCTGCGGCAGGCTGCCGAGGCCGCCCCCGCCCAGGTCAACGTGGCCAGCCCCCGCGACCACGTCGAACTGGCGCTGTACGAGATATGGCGCGACATCCTGCTGCACCCCGACATCGGTGTCCGCGACAGCTTCTTCGACCTCGGCGGCACCAGCCTGTCGGCCATCAAGATGACCCATGCCGTCCGCGAGCGCCTCGGGGTGACCCTCCCGGTCCGTGACGTCCTGCTCCACCCGAGCATCGAGGCGCTCGCCGCCCTCGTCCGCCGGGGCAGTTCGGGCCCCCTGCCGAGCAACCTCATCGCCTTCCGGCCCGGCACCGGCCGTGGCCAGGTCGTCTGTGTGCACCCGGCCGGCGGCACCGCCTTCTGCTACCTGTCCCTGGCCAAGACCCTGCCGGAGAGCATCGGCCTGTACGGCGTCCAGTCGCCCGGAGTGAACCCCGGCGAGGACTTCCTGTCCTCCGTCGAGGAGATGGCCGAGTCCTACCTCCGCCTCGTCCAGCCGCACATCACCGGCCCGCTCGTGCTCACCGGACTGTCGTACGGCGGGCTGATCGCCCACGAGATGGGCCGCCGCCTGGCACGCGCCGGCCGACGCGACGTGAGCGTGGTGCTCCTGGACACCCAGGCCACGGACGATCCCGCCGCGCGCGCCGCCATCACGTCGGTGGACCTGGGGGAGTTCCGCGACAAGCTCGTGAAGTTCAACGGCATGTATCCGGGCATCGACGACGCCCGGATCGACCAGTACTTCCGCATCTACAACCACAACCGGGCCACGGCCCGCGACCACCTCCCCGCACCGTCCCCGGCCCGGCTGGTCCTGGTGCAGGCCACCGGCGGCGGGCCCGACCCCGTGCTGCTCGCCGACGTACGGGCCTTCTGGCAGCGCCGCGCCGAGGGCGCCCACCGCGTCGAGCCCCTGGACTGTGACCACTGGGAAGTACTGGAGAGCCGCGGAGCGCCGCGCGTCGCGCGGATCCTCGACGACGAACTCGCCTCCCTCACACCGGCCTTCATCGGGGAGGCGTGATGGACCGCGACCGTGCAGGGGACGGGCCTCTTTGTACCGGCCATCCGGAGAGCCTCGCGGACGCCGTCCTGCACCGGGCGCGCCGTACTCCGGCCGCCCCCGCCGTCATCGACGGCGACCACGTCCTCGACTACGCCGCCCTGGACCGCCTCAGTGGCGCCGCCGCCCGGGGACTGCGCGAGCGCGGCATCCGCGCGGGACAGGCCGTCGCGGTGTGCCTGCCGCGATCCTGGCAGTTGGTGTGCGTCATGCTCGGCATCCGCCGGGCCGGGGCCACGGTGGTCCCGCTCGACGCGCAGAGCCCCGCGGCGCGCCGCCGTCACGTCCTCGCCGACTCGGCCGCCGCGGCCCTGGTCCATGCCGGACCGGACGCATCGGACGCATCGGACACATCAGGTGTATCGGATGCGCCGGACGCACCGGACACCCCGGCCCCGGTGCAAGCGCTCGATGCCGCCGAACTCCTCGGCACGCCACCCGGCCCCGTCGCTCAGGTGCCGCCCGAGCACGACGCCCCGGCGGCCTTCCTGTTCTACACCTCCGGAACCACCGGCCGCCCCAAGGGAGTAGAGGTCCAGGACTCCGGCATCCTGCGCCTGGCCCGGCCCGGCTGGATCCCCGTGCCCGCGGGCGCCCGGTACGCGAGCGTCTCCAACCCCGCCTTCGACGCGCTCAGTTTCGAGGTGTGGGTGCCCCTGCTGACCGGCGGCACTTGCGTCGTCCTCGCCGACGAACAGATACAGAGCCCGCGCCTCCTGGCGGACACCCTGCGCCAGGCGCGTATCGACGCCCTGTTCGTCACGGCGGCGCTGTTCAACGCGGTCGTCGAGGAGGTGCCGGACTGCTTCTCCACCGTCGCGCGCGTCCTCGTCGGCGGGGAGCAGCTCAACGCCGCCCGCATCCGCCGCTGGTACCGCGACAACCCCGACAGCGCGAGCGAACTCGTCAACGGCTACGGCCCCACCGAGTGCACGACCTTCGCCCTGCACCACCGGATCCCGAGGGACTTCGACGGCGACGTCGTCCCCGTCGGCCGGCCGCTGCCCGACACCGGCGCCCTGCTGGTCGCCGACGGCTCGCGCGGCGCCGCCGACGGCGAGGCCGGCGAACTGTACCTGTCCGGCGCGGGAGTCGCGGCCGGCTACCGCAACCTGCCCGAGGAGACGAACCGCCGCTTCGTCCGCCTGCCCTGGCACGACGAGGGGCGCGCACGCTGGTACCGCACCGGCGACCTCGCCCGCCGCGACGCCTCCGGCCTGATCACCTACGTCGGCCGGACGGACCGGCAGATCAAGCTGCGCGGCTTCCGCGTCGAACCGGCCGAGGTGGAGCGGCAGCTGGCCGCGCACCCCGCCGTGCACCAGGTCCGCGTCTGCACTCGCCGGGACCCCGACGGCGCCCACGAACTGCTGGCCTACCTCGTGCTGCGCGGCGAACTGACCCTGGACGACTACCACCGCCACCTGGCGGCCACCCTGCCGCCGTACATGCATCCGCACCGCACCCACCTCATGGACGCCCTGCCGCGCAACGCCAACGGCAAGGTCGACGAAGCCGCCCTGCTGGACAGCGCCGTGCCGCCCTGGCGCCGCACCCCGCCCGGGCCGGCCGGCGAGGCCACCGACGTCACCGGCCTTCAGCGGGAGCTGCTGGAGATGGCGGAACGCCTTCTGGACCTGCGCGGCCTGCGGCCCGACGACCGGTGGGTGGCCGTCGGCGGCGACTCGCTCAAGGCACTGCGGCTGCGCTTCGAAGTGCGCCGCCGCTGGGGAGTCGACCTGCCCCAGGCACTCCTGCTGCGGGCCGACTTCGCCGCCCTGGCCGACGCCATCGCCGCGGGCGGCACGGCCGTCGTCCACCCGCCTGTGCCCGCCCCGACCGCCCCGACCGCCCCGACCGGCCTGGCGGGCGCGCCGGCCACCTCCGAGCAGGAGCGCCTGTGGCTGTTGCACCGCCGCGACCCGCACGGCCGCGCCTACGATGTGCCGCTCGCCTTCCGCCTGGAGGGCACCCCCGACACCGGCGCCCTGCGCGAGGCCCTGCGCCGGCTCGTGGCCCGGCACCCCGCCCTGCGCACCTCCTTCCGTGCCACCCCCGACGGCCTGCGCCAGGAGATCGCCGCCCCCTACGACCCCTGGGAGCCGTTCCAGGCCCGCGACGGCGAACCCTGGCCGGACGCGGCCCGTCGCTTCTTCGCCCCGGCGTTCGACCTCGCCGAGCCGCGCATGCTGCGGGCCTGCCTGGCCGACACGGCCGACGGCCTGGTCCTGCTGCTGCACCTGCACCACATCGCCGTCGACGGCTGGTCGCTGAACGTGCTGTTCGGTGAGCTGTCCGCCGACTGCGCCCGCGCCGCGGGCGCACCGGACGTCCCACCACCCGACGACGCACCGCGCGCCACCCCCGTCGAGGCGGCCCGGTGGCAGCGGGAGTGGCACCGCAGCCCCGCCTACCGCGACCAACGCCGCTCACTGGCCCGCCACTACGCGGCCCTGGACCGCCCCGCACCCGCCGCACCCGCCGTACCCGCCGGGCCGGGCACGGGGAAGGGCAGGCTGCTGCACAGCGCACTCGGCACCGACCGCCGCGCCCGTCTCGACCGGTTCTGCGCCGAACTGGGGCTGACCCGCTTCCAGGTGCTGCTGGCCGTGTTCGCCTGGAGCCTGTACGGCGTCACGGGCCGAACTCGACCGGTCGTCGCCGCCCCGGTCGCGGGCCGGCCCGTGGCGGAGTTCGAGTCGGCCGTCGGGATGTTCGCCAACACGGTGCTGTTGCCCCTGGAACTGACCCCCGGCCAGGACCTGCGCACCCAACTCGACCGGCAGGCACGCGCCGTCCGACAGGTCATGGAGCACCAGGACGTGACGCTGGCCGACGTCCTGACCGACCACCGCTTCCACGACGACGGCCCGCCCTTCGACTTCCTGTTCGTCCTGGAGAACACCGACTTCGACGCCCTCGCCCTGCCCGGCTGCCGGGTGCGCCCCCTGTGGCCGGAGCCCGCCGAGGCCAAGTGCGCTCTCACCCTCTCCGTCGTCGACTCGGACACCGGCCTCGACTGCCTGTGGGAGTACGCCGACAGTGCCCTCGACGCCGACCGCGTCCGGGCCGCGGCCCGGCTGTTCCGGCGCGGCGTGGACCTTCTCACTCAGGGAGCTCAGGGAACGCAGGGCACCCAGGGAACGCAGGGCACCCAGGACACCCTGGCCGACCTCGTCGCGCCCTACCGGCGCACCCTGCCCGACCATGGCCGGGGCCCCAGCGCGACGCCCGCCTTCACCACGGTCGCCGACGGCTTCGCCCGCCAGGTCCGCCGTACGCCCGACGCACCCGCCGTCACCATCGGTGACCGCCGGCTGACCTATGCCGAACTCGACGCGCACGCCGCGGCGTTGGCGGCCCGGCTGCCGGTGCCGTCCGATCCGGCCGCGCCGGCCCGCGTGGCCCTGTATCTGCCGCCGTCGGCCGAGCACGTGGTCGCGCTGCTGGCCGCGGCCCTCCGAAACGTCACCGTCGTACCGCTCGATCCGTCCTATCCGCCCGCGCTGCTGCGGCAGATCCTCGACCGGGCCGCCCCCCGCTGCCTTCTGGTGACGCCCGGCGGGCAGGCGGACGCCGACGCCGTCGCGCCGGCCGGACTGCCCCGGCTCACCGTCGACCTGTCCGCCCCCGCGCCCGCCGGCCCCGATCCCGAGCCGCACGCGGGCTCGCGGCCGCTGTACACGCTGTTCACCTCCGGTTCCACCGGCACCCCCAAGGGCGTCGACGTCCCCGACCGCACGCTGTGCAACCTGCTGCACTGGCAGAGCGAGCACGGCGGCCTCGTCGGCCCCGCGGTCACCCAGCAGTTCTCCGCGCTGTCCTTCGACGTGTCCTTCCAGGAGATCCTGACCACGCTGTGCTCCGGAGGATGCCTGCACCTGGTGCGCCCCGCCTGGCGGCAGGACATGCCGGCGCTGCTGGAACAGCTGGAGACGGCCCGCGTCGAACGTCTCTTCCTTCCCTACGTGGCACTGCAACTGCTCGCCGAGCACGGCACCCGTCTCGGCCGCTACCCCTCCCGGCTGCGTGAGGTGATCACGGCGGGGGAACAGCTGGTGTGCACCGAGGCGATCCGCGGCTGGTTCGCCGGGCTGCCCGGGGCCCGGCTGTTCAACCACTACGGCCCCACCGAGACGCACGTCGTCAGCGGCCTGTGCCTGGACGGCGACCCGGCCTCGTGGCCGCTGCGGCCCGCCATCGGACGGCCCGTGTCCAACGCCGTGCTGCGCGTCGTCGACGAGGCCGGCGAGCCCGTCCCGCCGGGCGCCACCGGACACCTCCTGATCGGCGGACCGATGGCCGCGCCCTGCTACCTCGGCGCTCCCGACCTCGACCGGGAACGGTTCACCGAACTGCCCGGGACCGGCACCTTCTACCGCACCGGCGACCTCGCCCACGTCGATGCCGAAGGGCTGTTCCACTACGCCGGCCGCGACGACGACCAGATCAAACTCAGCGGTCACCGGCTGGAGCTGGGCCAGGTCGAGGCCGCCCTGCTCCAGCACCCGGGGATCGTGGGCGCGGCCGTCGCCCGGGACGGCGACGCGCTCGTCGCCGTCCTCCAGTGCAGGGGCGAGAGCGACCCGGCCACCGAGGAACTGACCGCCCACCTCGCCGAGTTGCTGCCCTCGTACGTCCGGATCCGCGAATTCCGCCGAGTGACCGCCCTGCCGCGCACCCCCAGCGGCAAACTCGACCGCAGAGCCGCCCTCCTGGCCGAGGGCCGACGGCTGCGGACCGCCGGCACCGCGTCCGCGCGCCCCGTCTCGGCGCAGGAGGCCCGGCTGTGCGAGCTGTTCTCCGCCGTGACCGGCAAACCCGTCGCACCGGACCAGCGGTTCTTCGACGCCGGCGCCACCAGCCTGGACCTCATGCGCTTCCACCTGCGCTGCGGCACCGACCTGGGACTCGCGTTCACGGTGGCCGACCTCTTCGAACACGTCACCGTGCGCCGCCTGAGCCGGTTCCTCTCGACGGCGACGCGTCCATCCGGCGGCCTTCGGGCACAGGTGGAGCCGGAGGACACCGGCGCCGACCCCATCGCGATCGTCGGCATGGCCGTACGCCTGCCCGGCGCGAGCGACCTCGCCGCCTTCTGGCGTCTGGTGGAGACCGGCGGCAGCGGCATCGAGCACTTCCCCGCGGCCGACGGGCTCGTCGGCGCCCGCAGCCAGCTGGACGGACCGCTCGCCTTCGACCCGGACCGGTTCGGCATCAGCCGCCAGGACGCCGGCCTCATGGACCCCCAGCAGCGCCATCTGCTGATGAGCTGCGCCGAGGCGCTCGCCCACGCGGGCATCGCCGACCCCGGCGCCCTGCGCGTCGGCCTGGTCGCCGGCTGCGGCGAGAACACGTACTTCCAGGCGATGCTGCGCGAGGCCGAGCCGGGGAGCCTGCCGGACGGTTTCCGGCTGGCTCTGCACCACGACAAGGACTTCCTCGCCACGAAGACGGCCTACCACCTGGGCCTGACCGGCCCGGCCTTCACCGTGCAGGCGGCCTGTGCCTCCTCACTGGTGGGCGTCCACGTCGCGGCCGGGATGCTGCGCCAGGGCGACGCCGACGTGATGCTCGCCGGCGGTGTCCTCGTCGACACCGAGCTGACCGACGGCTACACCTACCGCCCCCAGCACATCTTCTCCCCGGACGGCCACTGCCGGCCCTTCAGCGACGACGCGGCCGGCACGATCGGCGGCAGCGGGGTCGGCGTCGTGGTCCTCAAGCCCTTGGCGCGGGCCCGCCGCGAGGGTGACACCGTCTACGCGGTCCTCACCGGCTCCGCCCTGAACAACGACGGCTCGGCCAAGCTCGGCTACAGCGCCCCCTCGCTCGCCGGACAGCGCGAGGTGATCCGCACGGCTCTGCGGCGCAGTGGCCGGGACGCCCGCGACATCGGCTACGTCGAGGCCCACGGCACCGGCACCCGTCTGGGGGACCCCGTGGAAGTGGCCGCGCTGCGGCAGGCCTACGGCCTGACCGACTCCGCGACCTGCGCGTTGTCCTCCGTCAAGAGCCAGCTCGGGCACCTGGGCGCCGCCGCGGGCGTGGTGGGCCTGGTCCGCGCCACGCTGGCCGTGCACCACGGCCTGATCCCGCCGACCGTCGGTTTTAGGCGGCTCAACCCGGAGATCGGGGACGACCCGACGCCCTTCCACGTCCCCGCGGCCGCCGCACCCTGGCCGCCCGGCCGGCCGCGCGTCGCCGCCGTGAGCAGTTTCGGCATCGGCGGCACCAATGCGCATGCGGTGGTGGAACACCGTCCGGATCGGGGGCCTGCTGTGGACCCGGACCCGGACCCGGACGCGGACCCGGACGCGGCCCCGGGTCCGCACCGCGACCGCGCCCCGGATGCCTCCGCGATGCCGGCCGCCCTCCCGTGCCTGGTGCTGTCCGCGCACAGCGCCAGTGCGCTGCGCGCGGACGCCCGTCGCATCGCCGGCCACCTGACCGGCCGCCCGGAGAGCTACCCGCAGGTGCTGCGCCACCTCCAGGCGGGCCGCCCGGCCCTCGCCGAGCGCGCGGCGGCCGTCTGCCGCGACGCCGGGTCGGCCGTGGCCTGGCTGCGGACGGTGAGTACGGCGACCCCCGATGCGCCGGCGAAGGGGGCGGACGACACGACGGCACCCCGCGTGAGCGCCGCCGACACCACCCCGGAGGCCCTGGCCGAGGCGTGGACCCGGGGAGCCCGCGTCGACTGGCCCGTCGGCCCCGCCCAGGCGCCCTGGGACTTCCCGCCGCCCGCCTTCGACCTGTCCGACCACGATTTCCCCCGTGCCGCGGCCGGATCGGCCGACATACCGGCCGGCGTACCGGCGAGGGCCGCGCAGGAGCACTGGCTGTACCAGAGCCAGTGGGTGCGGACGCGGCGTGCCGCCGAACCCGCCGTCACGCCCTCCGCACGCGTCCTGGTCGTCGTCACCGACGACCCCGGGGCCCCGGAACGCTGGAAGGGCGCCGCCCGCCAGCACGCACGGACCGTCCACGTCACCGCCGCCGAGACCTACGCCCGCCTCGCGCCCGATCACTACGCGGCCGACCCCACCGACCCCGCATCCCTGGCCCGGGTCCTCGGCGAGGTCGCCCGCGAGGCGCCGGACGGCGTGGACTGGCTGCACGCCCTGCCCCTCGGCGTCGAGGGGACCGTCGACGAGCGGTCGCTGGACCACGCCCGGCGGACCTGTCTCGACGCCCCGGCGGCTCTGTGCCAGGCACTGGCCGGCCTGCCGGAGGAACGACGGCCCCGCGTGTGGTGGCTCTCCCACGAGGCGCAGCCGGTCACCGAGCGCGTGCACCGGCCCGAACTCGGCCTGCTGGCAGCCGCGGTGGAGGTTCCACGACAGGAACTCGGCCTGCGTACCCGGTGGATCGACCTGCCGAGCGGCGAACCCGACGACTGGGCACACCTGTTGCCCCTCGCCCTCGCCCTCGCCGAGGACGCGCCCGAGACGCGCCTCGCTCTGCGGGACGGCTACTGGTGGCGTGCCACCCGGCAGCCGGTCCCGAACGCCCCGCGCGCCTCGGGCACCGCGGCGGTCACGGGCAGCGGCACCCACCTCGTGCTCGGCGGCACCGGCGGAATCGGCAGCGCCATCGCCGGCTGGCTCCTGGAACGCTCCGCGGGCCGCGTCGTCCTGCTCGCCCGCCGTCCGCAGCTGCCGCGCGCCCTGCGGCCGTGGGCGGCGCGCGTCACGGTCGTCGCCGCCGACCTGGGCGAGGACCCGCTCGACGACATCCTGACGCGGCTCGCCCCGCACCTCGACGGCCTCGACGGCCTCGACGGAGTCATCCACGCCGCGGGCACCGCCGCCGGCGGCCTCCTCGTACGCCGGGACGGTGGCGCGATGTGGCGCGCCACGCGGGGAAAACTTCGTGGCGCGCTCCTCATGGAACGCCTGATCGCCGACCGCCGCCCCGCCTACGCCCTCTACTGCTCGTCCATGTCCGCGGTACTCGGAGGTGTCGGCCAGTTCGACTACGCGGCCGCGAACGCCGTCCTGGACGCCTTCGCCCACCACGGCCCCGGCGACGGCGACGCCACCATGCGGCTGGGCATCGGATGGGACGTGTGGCGGGACGCCGGCCTGGCCCTCGACGTCCTGGGCGCCGACGCCCGCCACCAGGCGCACCTCGCGGTCGGCCTGACCACCGCCGAGGCCTTGCGCGTCCTTGAGACGGCCGTCGACCTGCAATTGCCGCACCTGTCGGTGTCCACGACCCCGCTGGAGGAATCCCGGTACTTCTACGAACCGACCGGGGTGGCGGAGGCGTCCGGGCCGACCGGGCAGGTGAACACGCAGGTACGTGCGGCGCAAGCCCCGCAGCAAGCCCCACCGCAGGACCCCACCGCCGAACTCACCACCGCCCTCTGCCGGCTCCTCGGCGTCGACGCCCTCGACCCGGCCGGCTGCCTCTACGACCTCGGCGCCGACTCCCTGACCCTGCTCGACCTGCTCTCGGAGGTGAAGCGGCTGTACGGCGTCGACCTCGACCTCGCCCACCTCGGCCACCGGGTCAGCCTGAACGAGATCCTGGCCCGCCTCGACCACCCCACCACCGTGACCTCGGGCGAGGACGCGGTGAGCGTCGAGGTCTGGCAGCAGGGGGAGGGGCACGACGTGCTGTGCCTGGTGCACCCGGTCGGCGGAGACATCCAGGCGTACCGGCCACTGGTGTCGGCCCTCGACCCCCGCTCGACGGTGTGCCTCGTCCCCGACCCGGCCCTGCGCGACCCCGCACTGCCGGCCTGGTCGGTCACGGAGCGCGCGGCCCGCTACCACGCCGCGCTGCACGCCCGCTTCTCCGGCCCCGACACGCGGTTCCGGCTCGCCGGCTGGTCGTTCGGTGCCTGGATCGCGGTGTCCATGGCCGCCGAGGCGGAAGCCGCGGGACGCCCCGCCGGACACCTCTACCTGCTCGACCCGCCCTCGCCGGACGCCGGGCCGGTCCTGGGCGGCTACGACGAGGACGCCGTCCGCGCGGTGTTCGCCCACGAACTGCGCGGCAACGCCGGTCCCGACAGGCCCACCGCACCCGCGGACGCCTACGCCGAACGCCTCGCCCAGTGCTGCCGGGCGAACCTCACCGCCATGGCCGCCCACCGCCCCCCGCGGCTGATCCGCACCCCGAGCACCCTGTGGCTGGCGACCAGGCCCATGACGGACCCATCGGCCACCCTGCCCGGTGCCGCGCACACGACGGCACGGACGGCAGGGAAGTGGGCTTCGCTGCTGCGGGGCCCGTCGACCGTGCACCACGTCGACACCACGCACTACGAACTCGTCGCGGCCCCGCACGCCGAGCACATCGCCCGGACGATGAACGCCACCTGACGCACCGTCATCCGCCGTTCACCGTTCACCGTGAAGAGGACGAAGAGGACCAGGAAGAGACCACCGTGCACCCCTACGCATCCCTCCCGTCTCGCTCCTTCTGGCGCTCCGCGGTCGGCGAGCGCTCCCCCGACGCCATCACCGGCCTGTGGAGCCCCGCCTTCCCCATCGGCCAGGACGAACCCGTGCTCACCGTCGGCTCCTGCTTCGCCCGCCACATCGGCCCCGCGCTGCTGGCGGAGGGCATGAACTGGTACGACGCCGAGCCCCCACCCCCGGGCCTGACCGTCGCCGAACGCGACGCACGGCACTACGGCCACTTCTCCTTCCGTACCGGCAACGTCTACAACGCCGCGGCTCTGCTGCAGTGGCTGGCCTGGGCGTTCGGCGAGAGCACACCTCCGGACGAGGTGTGGGAGCAGGACGGCCGCTTCTTCGACCCCTGCCGCCCCGCCGTCGAACCCGACGGCCACGCCACGCCCGACGCCGTCCTGGCCGCGCGCGAGCACACCCTGGCGGCCATCCGCACCGCCGTCGCGAAGGCCGGCTGCCTGATCTTCACCCTGGGCCTGACCGAGGCCTGGCGCGACCGCGCCACCGGCACCGTCCACCAGGTCTGCCCGGGAACGGTCCGCGGCCGTTTCGACCCCGACCGGCATGTCTTCCACAACTTCACCGTGGCCGAGGTGCACCGGGACCTGACCGCGGCCGTCGCCCTGGCCCGCCGCGCCAACCCCGGCCTGCGCGTACTGCTGACCGTGTCCCCGGTGCCGCTGACCGCGACGGCCACGGCGGGCCACGCCCTGACCGCCACGACCTACTCCAAGTCCGTGCTGCGGGCGGCGGCCGGCCAACTGGCCCAGGAACTCGACCACGTCGACTACTTCCCGGCGTACGAGATCGTCACCGGCCACCCTTTCAAGGCCGCCTGCTACGAGCCCAACCTGCGCACCGTCAGCCCCGACGGCGTCGCCGTCGTGATGCGCCACTTCTTCGACGCCCTGCACGGCGACGACGCCCCTCACGGCCAGGGCGAGGCGGCCGAACCGCGCCCCGCCGCCCGCCGTGCCCCCGCCGACCGAGGAGAGGACCTCTGGTGTGAAGACGCCGTACTCGACTACTACGACCGCGGTGGGCGCCACCGGCACTCCGGCGAGGTTCCTCCTGCTCGGTGACTCCCACGCCGGAGCCGTCGGACGCGCCGCCCAGGCCGCCGGCCTGCCGTTCCAGGGCGGACCGGTCGGCTCCGGCCGTGAGTTCAACGCGGACTTCTTCGATGTCGATCCGCGCGGCGGCGACGTCGTCTTCCGCGACACGGAGGCCGACCGCCGCTACCGCGGTTTCCTGGACGCCCTCGGCGTCGACGGCCTCGACCGGCTGCCGATCCCCCTGGTGTGCACCTTCGGCCTGAGCATGCACACGCTCGCCACCACCGAGTACTGGCGGATCTACCGCGACCCCCGCGGAGTGTTCGCCCCCGGCTTCCTCACCGCGGGCCTCTTCGCCGACATCGTGCGCACCATGGTCCGCGGCGCCCTCGCCTTCTACGCCCACGCCCTCGACCTGGGCCTGCGCGTCCTCGCGGTACTGCCGCCCCAGCGGGTGCCCGGCATGTCCGACCCGGACGTCTTCCTCGCCGCCCAGGAGACCGTCCGGGGCGAACTCGAGCGTCTCGGCGTCGAACTCGTCGACCTGCGGCCCCGCGTCACCGACGCGACCGGTTTCCAGCGGCCGGCGTTCTGCGAGGCCGCCGACACCATCCACGGCAACCTCGCCTTCGGCCGCCTGATCGTGCACGACCTGCTCGCCCGGGGACTGTGACCCCGGCCCCACCCCTCAGGAGGACCAGACCATGGACCAGTTCGCACTGGATGCCCTGGAGCGCATCACCACCCGGCCCCAAGAGCCCTACCGCACCTTCGCCCTCGCCCCGCTCACGCCGGTCCTCGGCGCCGAGATCTCCGGCCTCGACCTGACCAAGGAACTCACTTCCGAGCAGGAGGAAGAGGTCAAACGGGCCTTCCTCGCCCACCACGTCCTCGTCTTCCGCGACCAGCACCTCGCCCCCGAGGACCACAAGCGGTTCGCCGCCCTGTTCGGCCCGCTCCACCCCGTGGCGCTGCCGGCCGAGGACAGCGACCCGTACATCCTGGAGATCAGCGCCGACAGCAAGTCCCGCGAGGTCGCCGGCAACGGCTGGCACGCCGACGGCACCGCCGACATCGAACCCTCCCTCGGCTCCATGCTCCACATCACCCGCATCCCGGAGACCGGCAGCGGCGGCGACACCATGTTCGCCAACATGCACCTCGCCTACGACCTGCTCTCCCCGGCGCTGCGGACCTTCCTGGACAGCCTCACCGCCCTCCACGACGGCGCCCGGCCCTGGCAACTCGCGGGCCAGACCCCGCCGGCCGAGTACGACGTCCCGCGCACCGAGCACCCGGTCGTCGTCCGCCACCCCGAAACCAGCCGCAAACTCCTGTTCGTCAACGCCCCCTACACCTCCCGCATCACCCAGCTCTCCGCCGCCGAGAGCACGGCCCTCCTCGACCTGCTCCATGCCCACGTCGCCGGCACGCCCCTGCTGCACTGCCGGGTCCGCTGGCAGCCGAACACCCTCGTCTTCTGGGACAACCGCTGCGTCCAGCACCACGCCATCTGGGACTACTACCCCCACTCCCGATACGGCCGGCGCATCGCCATCGACGGCACCCGCCCCCGGGCCTGAGCCGATGACGACGACCGAGGCCGAGGAGTTCCGCGCCCTGCTTCAGGACCCGGCCGCAGGGCACGCCCGAGGTCTGCCACCCGCCTGGTTCCTGAACGTGTCCGCAGCCCTGTACGAGGAACTGGACCCCGCACGCCGTGACGCCTGGGCCCACGACCTGTACACCGCACTGTGCCGTACCGACGGCCGGGTTCCGCTCACCGTCACCCACCTCTGGCACACCGGCACGATCCTCCCGGTCCTGACCGAGACCGCCACCCGCCTCGGCCACGACCCGGCCCCCTTCCAGTCCCTCGCCGCCGCCCACCACCATGCCCTGACCGGCCACAACCCCTCGGAGCACCGCTGGGCAGCCACCCTGGAGCCGGCCCTGCGCCGTCTCTACCGCGACGCCTATGCCTACGCCGCGGCTTACGCCACGGCCTACGACAACGCCCACGCCTACGCTCTCGCCAACGACTTCACCCCCACCGACGCCGACACCTACGGCCGTGACTACGCCGACGAGACCACGGAACCCAACGCGCGGGCATTCACCGAGGCCAACGCCACCGCGAACGCCCGCGCTACGGCCACGGCCTACGCCACGGAAGACCCCGACGCCTACGCCCTCACCTTCCCCGGCGCCCGGACCCGGGCCTACGTGCGCGCAGCCGCCGCGGCACCCCCGCAGGACCCGTCTGCCGAGGCTTCGCGACGCACGACCGCCTGCGCCAGACTCGCCGACGGCCTCGTGGCGAGCCTGAACCATGGCCAGGACCGCCAGGACCGCCACCTCTGACAGCTCTGACAGCTCTGACAGCTCTGACAGCTCTGGCAGGTCTGGCAGGTCTGAAAACGACAGCTACAGTCACGCCAGGCTGTCCCGCCACGCCCGGTGCAGATCCGCGAACCGGCCCGTGCCCGCGACGAGTTCCGCCGGTGTGCCGTCCTCGACGATCCGTCCGTGCTCCATGACCAGCACCCGGTCGGCGATCTCGACCGTCGACAGCCGGTGCGCGATGACGACGGCCGTACGCCCGCGCAGGACCGTCGCCATCGCGCGTTGCACGGCCCGTTCGCCCGGGATGTCCAGCGAGCTGGTCGCCTCGTCCAGGATCAGCACGGCCGGGTCGGCGAGCAACGCCCGGGCGAAGGCGACGAGTTGACGCTGCCCGGCGGAGATACGGCCGCCTCGCTTGCGTACGTCCGTGTCGTAGCCGTCGGGCAGCTGCTGGATGAAGTCGTGCGCGCCGATCGCCTTCGCGGCCTGCTCGATGTCCTCGCGGGTGGCGTCCGGCCGTCCGATGGCGATGTTCTCGGCGACCGTGCCGGAGAACAGGAAGGCCTCCTGCGTCACCATGACCACCCCGCGCCGCAGTTCGGGCACGGCGAGGTCGCGCAGGTCGACGCCGTCGAGCAGGATCCGGCCCGCGGAGGCGTCGTAGAAGCGGGCGAGCAGCTTGGCCAGGGTCGACTTGCCCGCGCCGGTCGAGCCGACGACCGCGACCGTCTGTCCGGCCGGCAGGGTGAGGTCGAAGCGGGGCAGGACCTCGCCGCCGGTGCGGTAGGCGAACCGGACCCCGTCGAAGACGACCTCGCGGCCGGGGTGCTCCGACTCCAGGGGCGGCAGCTGCGTGGGCGTGGCCGGCTCGGGCACCGTCGGCGTCTGCGCGAGCAGCCCCGCGATCTTCTCCAGGGAGGCCGCCGCCGACTGGTACGAGTTCAGGAACATGCCGAGCCGGTCTATCGGGTCGTACAGCCGCCGCAGATACAGCACCGCCGCCGCCAGCACACCCAGCTCCAGCGAGCCGCCCGCCACCCGGTAGGCACCCCACAGCACGATCAGCGCGACCGCCGTGTTGGCGACCAGCCGCGAGCCGACGACATAGCGGGCCATCTCAAGCAGCGCGTCGCCATTCATGCGCTCATGCCGCTCGTTCAGTACGCGGAAGTCGGCGTCGTTGGCGGCCTCGCGGCGGAACGCGCGCACCGGCCGGATGCCGTTCATCGTCTCGACGAACTTGACGATGACGCCGGCGATGGCCGTCGACCGCTTCCGGTACACCCGCCCCGCGCGCCGCCGGTAGACCCGGATGAGGAGGTACAGCGGCACGAAGGAGGCCACCGCGACCGCGCCGAGCCCCAGGTCCAGCCAGAGCAGCAGCGCCGAGATGTAGACGAAGGACAGGAAGACGGTGACCAGTTCCTGCAACCCCTCATTGAGCAGCTCGCGCAGGGCCTCGACATCCGTGGTGGAGCGGGAGATGAGCCGGCCCGAGGTGTAGCGCTCGTGGAAGTCGACGCTCAGCGCCTGGGCATGGCGGAAGATACGGCCGCGCAGGTCGAGCAGTACGTCCTGGCTGACGCGGGCGGAGGCGATGATGAACACGGACTGGAGTACGCCGGAGGCCAGCGCGCACAGCAGATAGCCGGCGGCCACCGCGACCAGCGGGCCGTTGTCGTTCTCGCGGAACGCGGGTACGGCGTTGTCGATGGCGTACGCCACCAGCAGCGGGCCCGCCTGCACGGCCGCCTGCTGGAGCAACAGGAGGAGCGTCGTGACGGCCACGCGGGCCTTCATCGGGGCGAGGAGGGAGCGCAGGAGAGCGACGGTGGCGCCCGGGGGACTGGGCAGCACGTCGCGGTCGAAGGAATCGCCCGAGGCATGGGGTTCCCCGCCCGGCTCCTTCCCGCCCGACTTCTTCCCGCCCGGCTGCTCCTTGTCCGGTGCGCTGGTCGTGGGCGCCGTCATCGGTCGGCCTCCTCGGTCCCGGACATCAGATGGGCGTACTCGGCGTTCGTGCGCAGCAGTTCCTGGTGCGTGCCGACGGCGGCGATACGGCCGCCGGAGAGCAGCGCGACGCGGTCGGCGAGCAGCACGGTCGACGGGCGGTGCGCCACGATGAGCGCGGTGGTGTCGGCGAGGACGTCCCGCAGGGCGGCCTCGACGGCGGCCTCGGTGTGCACGTCCAGGGCGGACAGCGGGTCGTCGAGCACCAGGAACCGGGGGCGGCCGACGACGGCTCTGGCCAGCGCGAGCCGCTGTCGCTGCCCGCCGGAGAGGCTGTGGCCCTGCTCGCCGACCTGGGTGTCCGTGCCCTGGGGCAGCGCGTACACGAAGTCGGCCTGCGCGACGGCGAGCGCGCGCTCCAACTCGGTGGTTCCCGCGGCGGTGTCGGCGCCCATGAGCACGTTCTCGCCGGCGCCCGCGGAGAAGAGGGTGGGTTCCTCGAAGGCGACGGCCACCATCGAGCGCAGCTCTTCCCGGGACATCCGCGTGATGTCCTCGCCGTCCAGCGTGATCTGCCCGGACGTCACCTCGTGGAGGCGCGGGACGAGGGCGGTGAGCGTGGTCTTCCCGCTTCCGGTGGCGCCGACCAGGGCCATGGACTCGCCCGGGCGGATGTGGAGGTCGATGCGGTCGAGGACGGGCGGGGAGTCGGCGGGGGCGTCGGGGTAGCGGAACCGGACCTCGTGGAAGCGAAGTCCGCTGTCATCGGACCGTGCGGCAGCACCGGCGGCGACGGTCGGCTTCTCCCGCTCCTCGTCCATCACCTCGAAGTACCGCTCCGTCGCCGTCGCCGCCTCCTGGCTCATCGCCAGCAGGAAGCCGATCGAGTCGACCGGCCACCGCAGCGCGAGAGCCGTGGACAGGAAGGCGACCAGCGTGCCGGCCGAGAGGTCACCGTCGGCCACCTGCACCGCCCCCAGCACCAGCGCCGCCCCGATGGCCACCTCCGGCAGCGTCACGATGACGCCCCAGATCGTCGCGAGCAGCCCCGCCTTGCGCAGCTCCGTCCCCCGCAGGGTCCACGACAGCTTCCGGAACGCCTGGGCCTGACTGCGATGCCGTCCGAACCCCTTGATGATCCGGATGCCGAGCACGCTCTCCTCGACCACCGTCGTCAGATCGCCCACCTGGTCCTGCGCGCGCCGCGCCACCTTCGCGTACCGCTTCTCGAAGATCACGCAGGTCACCATCACGGGGATGGCCGGCCCCAGGATCACCAGCCCCAGCGACCAGTCCTGCATCAGCATGATCACCACACCGATGACGATCGTCACACCGTTGACCAGCAGGAACGTCAGCGGAAAGGCGAGGAACATGCGCAGCAGCATCAGGTCCGTCGTGCCCCGGGACAGTAACTGGCCCGAGGCCCACCGGTCGTGGAAGGCCACCGGCAGCCGCTGGAGATGCCGGTACAGATCCGCCCGCATCGCCGCCTCGACGCCCGCCAGCGGTCGCGCCACCAGCCACCTCCGCAGCCCGAACAGCAGGGCCTCCGCGAGCCCGAGCAGCAGCAGGTACAGCGCGCCGAGCCACACGCCCGCCGGATCGCGGTCGGCGACCGGCCCGTCCACCATCCACTTCAGGACGAGCGGGATCACCAGCCCCGCGCACGAGGCGAGCACCGCGACGAACGCGGCGCCGAACAGCCGCACCCGCACGGGCCGGACGTACGGCCACAGCCGCAGGAGGGTTCGTACGGCGGAGCGTTCCTTGGTGGTTGCAGGTGTCGTCGGCATCAGCAGCGAGCCTACGGACCGGCACTGACAACGCCCACCGAGTTTTGGCCGGACCCGGATCGGTCGCTGGTCCTACGACCTGCGTATATGGAGGAAATGCGGCAGGGATGTGAGGGTCGTACGACGGCATCAACCGATCGGCTGATGCCGCTTCGAGCGGGACGGCCGATGTCCGCGCCGCCCCTTCACCGCAAGGCTTGTGCCATGTCCGTCATCGAAGTCACCGACCTGCGCAAGTCGTACAGCGGCCGACCCGTCGTCGACGGCGTCTCCTTCGCCGTCGAGGAGGGCGAGATCTTCGGCGTCCTCGGCCCGAACGGCGCCGGCAAGACCACCACCGTCGAGTGCGTCGAGGGCCTGCGCGTGCCCGACGCGGGCCGCGTCCGCGTCACCGGCCTCGACCCGGTCGCCGAGCACGAGGCCACCCGCCGCGTCCTCGGCGCCCAGCTCCAGCAGAGCGAGCTACAGGACAAGCTGACCGTCCGCGAGGCGCTGGAGCTGTACGCCGCCTTCTATCCGCACCCGCTCGACTGGCGGCCGCTGGCCGAACGCCTCGGCCTGACCGCCAAGTCGACCACCCGGTTCGGCAAGCTCTCCGGCGGCCAGAAACAGCGCCTGTTCATCGCGCTCGCCCTGATCGGCAATCCCCGGATCGTCGTCCTGGACGAGCTGACCACCGGCCTCGACCCGCGCGCCCGCCGGGACACCTGGGAGCTGATCGAGGACATCCGCGCGAACGGCGTCACCGTCCTCCTCGTCACCCACTTCATGGAGGAGGCACAGCGGTTGTGCGACCGGATCGCCGTGATCGACAAGGGCAGGATCGCCGCCCTGGACACCCCGGCCGGCCTGATCCACCGCTCGGCGGGCGCCACCGTCATCAGCTTCACGCCCTCCGCGCCTCTCGAAGACGGTGACCTGAACGCGCTCCCCGCGCTCGCGTCGATCGAGCACAAGGACGGCCGGATCACGCTCTCCGGCACCGACGAGACTGTCAACGCCGTCATCACCCTCCTCGCCCGCACCCACATCACGGCCCACCAACTCCGCGTCACCGACGCCACGCTGGACGACGCGTTCCTCGACCTCACGAAGGAGGCAGCGGCATGAGCACGGCCGTCGTCCACACCGCCGTACTGAAAGCCGAGTTCCGCCTCCTGAGGCGCGAGCCCGGCAGCCTCTTCTGGATCCTGCTGTTCCCCACCCTTCTGCTGGTGATCCTCGGCTCCATCCCGTCCTTCCAGGACCCCGACCCGTCCCTCGACGGACTGCGCGTGGTCGACGTCTACGTCCCGGTGGCCGTGCTGCTCGGCCTGATCGTCGGCGGGATCCAGTCGATGCCGCAGACCCTCACCGGCTACCGCGAGCGCGGCATCCTGCGCCGGATGTCCACCACACCCGTACGGCCCTCCGCCCTGCTGTCCGCGCAGATGCTGGTCTACGGCGGGGCCGCGCTGACGTCGTCGCTGCTCGCGCTCGCGATCGGCCGGCTCGCCTTCGGCGTACGACTGCCCGAGCAGCCCTTCGGATACGCGCTGGCCCTGCTCCTGACCGTCCTGGCCGCCCTCGCGCTGGGCGCGGTGATCTCCGCGCTGTCCTCGACGACGAAAGTCGCGGGCGCCATCGGGTCCGCCGTGTTCTTCCCGTCGATGTTCTGCGCGGGGGTGTGGATGCCGGTGCAGACCATGCCGGACGTGCTGGCCCGGATCGTCGAGTACACGCCGTTCGGCGCGGCGGCCGAGGCCCTGAACCAGGCGGCGGCGGGGGACTGGCCGGGCTGGGGCCACCTGGGCGTGCTGGTGGCCTGGACGGTGCTGCTGACGGCCGGGGCCTCGCGCTGGTTCCGCTGGGAGTGAGTGGACCCGTGCCCGACACTGGGCCCATGGACCGGGACGTGGCGGGAGTCGAGCGGAGGTGGGCGGCGGTCAACCGGTGGGGGCCGTACTGGCTGCTGGCGGTCGGCGCGGTCCTCGCGGTGCCGACCGCGGGCCTGTTCGGCATGGGGCCGGGCGACTGGTACGCCGTCGGGGGCCTGGTCGCCGCCGGGCTGGCGCTCCAGGTGTGGTGGGGGAGCGCCGTCGGCACGCAGCGGCAGCCGTCCGCCACCAGCATCTGCTACTACGCCGTCCGCTGGGTCATCGCCTTCGGCCTCACCTGGATCAACCCGCTGTTCTCCTTCTACGCGTTCACCGGCTACTTCGGCGCCCGGCGGCTGCTGCCGCGGCCACTGGTGACGGTCGGACTGTTCGCCACCGCCGTCATCATGGCCGGTGCGCAGACCGGCGGGCTGCCTCCGCACGGGCGGACCCAGTGGATGCTCTTCGGGGCGGTCCTCGCGATCACCCTCGTCCTGGTCGCCGTCTCCGACCGCGTGTTCGCCACGGAGGACGAACGTGCCCGCATCCAGGCCGAGACCATCGACGAACTGGAGCGCACCAACACGGCGTTGCAGCAGGCGCTCGACGAGAACGCCGCCCTGCACGCCCAACTCCTGCACCAGGCACGGGAAGCGGGCGTCGCCGACGAGCGCCGCCGCCTCGCCGCCGAGATCCACGACACCCTCGCCCAGGGCCTGACCGGCATCATCGCCCAGCTCCAGGTCGTCGCGAACACCCCCGACCCCAAGGCCGCCGGGGAGCATCTCGACCGTGCCTCCGCACTCGCCCGGCACAGCCTCGGCGAGGCCCGCCGCTCCGTGCACAACCTCGCCCCCGCGGCCCTGGAGCACGACGGGCTGCCGGAGGCCCTGAAGAAGACGGTCGCCGACTGGGGCGAACGGACCGGAGTACGCGCCGAGTTCACGGTCACCGGGACAGCGCAGCAGCTCCACGAGGAGGTCGCGGCGACACTGCTGCGCATCGTCCAGGAGGCTCTCTCCAACACCTCCCGGCACGCCGCCGCCACCCGCCTCGGCGTCACCCTCTCCTTCCTGGGCGACGAGGTCATCCTCGACATCCGCGACGACGGACAGGGCTTCGACTCGCTCGCCGTCCCGGAGCGCACGCGAGCCGGCGGCTTCGGCCTCGACGGCATGCGCGCCCGCGCCGAACGCATCGCGGGCACCCTCACCGTGGAGTCGGAGCCGGGTCAGGGCACGGCCCTGTCGGCTCGCGTACCGTTGGTCCGCCATGACAGCTGACGCACCCGTCACCCTGCTGATCGTCGACGACCATCCCGTCGTACGGGACGGTCTGCGCGGCATGTTCGAGTCCGTGCCCGGCTTCACGGTGCTGGGCGAGGCGGCGAACGGCGTCGAGGCGGTCGAGCGGGCCGCGGCCCTCGACCCGGACGTGATCCTGATGGACCTGCGCATGCCGGGCGGGGGCGGAGTCGACGCCATCCGCGAACTGACCCGCCGGGGCGCCCGCGCCAAGATCCTCGTCCTGACCACGTACGACACGGACTCCGACACCCTCCCGGCGATCGAGGCCGGCGCGACGGGCTACCTCCTCAAGGACGCCCCCCGCGACGAACTCTTCACCGCCGTCCGCGCCTCGGCACAAGGCCGCACCGTCCTCTCCCCGGCCATCGCCTCCCGCCTGGTCTCCGCGGTCCGAACTCCCGGGGCCCCGGGCAACGAGCCGCTCTCCGCGCGCGAGCGCGAAGTGCTGGCCCTGGTCGCCAGGGGCACGTCCAACCGCGAGATCGCCCGCGAACTGTTCATCAGCGAGGCGACGGTCAAGACCCACCTCACCCACCTGTATGCGAAGTTGGGCGTCAAGGACCGGGCGGCGGCGGTGGCGACGGCGTACGACCGGGGGATCCTGGGGTGATCCCCTCACAGGGGAACCTCACCCGATCACCTTCAGCAACAGCACGGCCCGCGCGGGCACCGTGATCGCCGCCCCCGCCCGGTGCACGACCCCCGGCGCCTGACCTTGCTCCTCCCTCGACGTGTCGACGACCACCTCGTACCGCTCCGCCCACGGCGGCCCCGGCAGCACGAAGCTCGCCGGGCGGTCCCCGGCGTGCAGGACGGCGAGGAAGCTGTCGTCGAGGATCGGGGCGCCCCGCTCGTCGCGGCCCGGGATGTCCCGGCCGGAGAGGTACATGCCGAGCGTGGCGGCGGGGGCGTACCAGTCCCGTTCCGTCATCTCCGTGCCGCGGGCCGTGAACCAGGCCAGGTCCCGCAGCCCGTCCGCCGAGTGGGCCCGGCCGGAGAAGAAGGCCCGGCGGCGCAGTACCGGGTGGCGGTGGCGCAGGTCGATCAGGCGGGCGGTCAGGTCGGACAGGGCCTTCCAGCCCGGCTCCGCCAGCAGGCTCCAGTCGACCCAGCTGATCTCGTTGTCCTGGCAGTACGCGTTGTTGTTGCCGCGCTGGGTGCGCCCCAGTTCGTCGCCGGCGACCAGCATCGGCACGCCCGTCGACAGCAGCAGGGTCGTCAGGAGGTTCCGCAACTGGCGGCGCCTGAGCGCCCGTACGCGCTCCTCGTCGGTCTCCCCCTCCGCGCCGCAGTTCCAGGACCGGTTGTCGTCCGTGCCGTCCCGGTTGCCCTCGCCGTTCGCCTCGTTGTGCTTGCGCTCGTACGACACGAGGTCGCGCAGGGTGAAACCGTCGTGCGCGGTGATGAAGTTGACCGAGGCGTAGGGGCGGCGCCCGCCCCAGGCGTACAGGTCGCTCGACCCCGACAGGCGGTAGCCCAGGTCCCGCACGTCCGGCAGCGCGCCCCGCCAGAAGTCCCGTACGGCGTTGCGGTAGCGGTCGTTCCACTCCGTCCACAGGGGTGGGAAGGCCCCCACCTGGTACCCGCCGGACCCCACGTCCCACGGCTCGGCGATCAGCTTCACCCGCCGCAGCACCGGGTCCTGGGCGATGACGGCCAGGAACGGGGACAGCATGTCGACGTCGTGCATCGAGCGGGCCAGCGCGGCGGCCAGGTCGAAGCGGAAGCCGTCCACGCCCATCTCCGTCACCCAGTAGCGCAGCGAGTCCGTGATCAGGCGCAGCACATGCGGCTGGACCACGTGCAGGGTGTTCCCGCAGCCCGTGTAGTCCGTGTACCGGCGGGCGTCCGACTGCAACCGGTAGTAGCCGCGGTTGTCGATGCCCTTCAGGGACAGCGTGGGACCCAGCTCGCCCGCCTCCGCCGTGTGGTTGTAGACCACGTCGAGGATGACCTCGATCCCGGCCTCGTGCAGCGCGCGCACCATCCGCTTGAACTCGCCGACCTGCTGACCCGTCGTACCGGAGGCGGCGTAGGCCGCGTGGGGCGCGAAGTAGCCGATCGAGTTGTAGCCCCAGTAGTTCTTCAGGCCCCGCCGCAGCAGATGGTCCTCGTGCGCGAACTGGTGCACCGGCAGCAGCTCGACGGCCGTCACGCCCAGTTTCACCAGGTGCTCGATCGCCGCCGGGTGCGCGAGGCCCGCGTACGTCCCCCGCAGCTCCTGAGGAATCCCCGGGTGCAGCCGCGTGAACCCCCGCACATGCAGCTCGTAGATCACCGAGTCCGCCCACGGCGTCTTCGGGCGGCGGTCGTCCATCCACTCGTCGTCGGTGGTGTCGTCATGGACGACGACGCCCTTGGGGACGTACGGCGCCGAGTCCCGGTCATCCCGCACGGTGTCGGCGACCTGCTGCTGCGGCCAGTCGCGCACATGCCCGTACACCTCCGGCGGCAGGCTGAAGTCGCCGTCCACCGCGCGCGCGTACGGGTCGAGGAGCAGCTTCGCCGGGTTCCACCGGCCGCCGGTCCACGGGTCCCATCGGCCGTGCACCCGGTAGCCGTAGCGCTGACCGGGCATCACGCCCGGCAGGAAGCCGTGCCAGATCTCGTGCGTCAGTTCGGTCAGCGGCGCCCGGGTCTCCTTCCCGGCCTCGTCGAACAGGCACAGCTCGACCGCCTCGGCCCCGCCCGCCCACAGCGCGAAGTTGGTGCCCGCGACCCCGTCAGGACCGACCCGGAACCGGGCGCCCAGCGGCATCGACGCCCCCGGCCACACGGGTACGGCGGGCCCGCGCAGCAGCCTGCCGTTCACCGCGGCGGCGGGGCGCTCCTTCTCGACGGCGCGCCCCTCGGCCACCGCCTCCTGCTCGGCTGCGCTGGACACCTGTCAGCCCTCCACGGCTCGCGGAACGACGAGGGAAAGGGCAGGTGACGTCCCGGCCACGGCACCCCCTCGCGTCGTTCTCCCCACTGTTCTGCCCAGAGGGTGGGTCGCACTCACGTTTCCCCGAAGCGTGCCCGGTCGTTGGGATCTTCGTGAGGCATGCAATGGGACGCGCACGGCGCGCGGGGGTCGCACTGGCCGCCGTACTGACATGGGCAGGGCTGATGGCCACCGCCGGATGCACATCGGACGGCACCGGCGGCCTCGGCATCGGCGGGCTCGGCAAACCCCCGGCACCCGAGGACGTCATCCGGATCTCCCCCGACGACGGCGGCAAGGGCGTACGGCAGGAGCGAAAGCTGCGGGTACGGGTGCACAGCGGGCGCCTGGAGTCGGTGAAGGTGGTCAAGTCCCAGGACGCGCGGGAGTCCCCGGTGCCCGGGCACCTCTCCGCCGACGGCCTGAGCTGGCAGCCCGACGAGGACGTGCTCGCGCTGGCGGCGAAGTACACCGTCGACGCGGTCGCCCTGGACGGCCACGGGCGCCGCTCCGCACGCCACACCACCTTCACGACGTACGTCCCCGGCGAGCGCTTCATCGGGTACGTCACCCCGGAGGACCGTGCCACCGTCGGCACCGGAATGATCGTCTCCCTGGAGTTCAACCGGGAGATCGAGCACCGCGCCGCCGTCGAGCGGGCCGTCCGGGTGACCGCGAAGCCGGCCGTGGAGATCCGCCCGCACTGGTTCGGCAGGTCCCGCCTCGACTTCCGCCCCGAGCGGTACTGGCGGCCCGGCACCCAGGTCACCGTCTCGCTGCGGCTGCGCGACCTCGAAGGGACGCCCGGCGTCTACGGACTCCAGTCCAGGACCTTCTCCTTCACCGTCGGCCGCAGCCAGGTCTCCCTCGTCGACGCGGCCAGGCACACCATGCAGGTGCGGCGGGACGGCGCTCTGCTGGCCACCGTGCCGATCACCGCCGGGGCCCCGAAGACCACCACGTACAACGGCAAGATGGTCGTCACCGAGATGCGCGAGCTGACCCGGATGAACGGCGCCACGGTCGGCTTCAAGAAGGCCGACGGCAAGAGCGAGTACGACATCCCGGACGTCCCGCACGCCATGCGCCTGACCGACTCCGGCACCTTCCTGCACGGCAACTACTGGGCGCCGCATGTCTTCGGCAAGGTCAACGTCAGCCACGGCTGCGTGGGGTTGAGGGATGTGAAGGGCGGCGGTTCGGACACGCCGGCCGGCTGGTTCTTCGACCGCACTCTGATCGGGGACGTCGTCGAGGTCGTCCACAGCAATGACAAAAAGGTCGCTCCCGACAACGGCCTCGGGGGGTGGAACATGGCCTGGAAGGCCTGGAAGGCGGGCAGTGCGGTGAAGTGACCCGACGGGGATGGGGGTTTGTCCAACTTTTCGTTGAAGTCGGTACAGAACGGTGACCATCGGCTGACGTGATGCTCAAAACCCTGCGGTTAATATGCGCCGATGCGTGCGAGGCGCGCACTGGGGAGCGGGTCTGACCAGGCCCGGCGAGGGGAGACAACTTGAACGTGCGACCGATATCGGGGGCTTCGGTTGACGCGCGGGGGCGAGGGGGCAGGGGGCTGCTGGCGCTGATACTCGGCGTCCTGCTGCTGGCCGTCACCGCGTGCGGCGGGGGAGGCTCCGGATCCGGATCAGACGACGGCAAGGACGGCAAGGGCGAGTCGGCCGGTGTCGAGACCAAGCAGTCGCAGGCCGTCGTCTCCATAGCCCCGAAGGACGGTGCCAAGTCCGTCGACACCAGCGGCGCCCTCAAGGTCAGCGCCGCCAAGGGCCAGTTGACCAAGGTCCAGGTCAAGGACGCCGAGGGCACCGAGATAGCCGGGAAGATCACCGGCGGCGGCGCCACCTGGACGCCGTCCACGCACCTCGCCTCCGCCACCACGTACACGGTGCACGCGGTCGCGAAGGACTCCGAGGGCCGTCAGGCGGCCAAGGAGTCCCGCTTCACCACCCTGACGCCGCGGAACACGTTCATCGGCACCTTCACCCCCGAGGACGGCTCGAAGGTCGGCGTCGGAATGCCGTTCTCGATCCGCTTCACCCGGGGGATCACCAGCCCCGAGGACGTCGAGAAGGCCATCACCATCAAGACCGAGCCGGCCGTCGACGTCGAGGGCCACTGGTTCGGCAACGACCGCCTCGACTTCCGCCCGGAGAAGTACTGGAAGTCAGGCACCAAGGTCACCGTCGACCTCGACCTCGACGGCGTCGAGGGCCGCGAGGGCGTCTACGGCAAGCAGGACAAGACCGTCTCCTTCACCATCGGCCGCAACCAGGTCTCCGTCGTCGACGTGAAGACCAAGCAGATGAAGGTCACGCAGGACGGCAAGGTCGTCAAGACCATCCCGGTCACCACCGGCAAGCCCGGCTACGACACCTGGAACGGCCAGATGGTCATCACCGAGCGGCTCACGGTGACCCGGATGAACGGCGACACGGTCGGCTACGGCGGCGAGTACGACATCCCGGACGTCCCGCACGCCATGCGCCTGACCACCTCCGGCACCTTCATCCACGGCAACTACTGGGGCGGCGGCGCCTTCGGCAACTACAACGCCAGCCACGGCTGCATCGGCCTGCGCGACGTCAAGGGCGGCTACGACAGCGGAGTTCCGGCCGCGTGGTTCTTCAACCACTCGATGACCGGCGACGTGGTGGTGGTGAAGAACTCCAACGACGCGACGGTCGCCCCGGACAACGGGCTCAACGGCTGGAACATGTCGTGGGAGAAGTGGAAGGCGTGAGCGTTCGCTGAGGTAGGTGCCCGGTGCTGTGATGGACGGCACCGGGCCGTTGTCGTTAGTCCCCGTTAACCTGCTGGCATGACCGTGAATCTCGAAGTCGCCGAGGGCGTCGGCACGATCCGCCTCGACCGCCCGCCCATGAACGCGCTGGACGTCGCCACACAGGACCGGCTGAAGGAACTCGCCGAGGAGGCCGGGCGTCGCGAGGATGTGCGCGCGGTGATCCTGTGGGGCGGGGAGAAGGTGTTCGCGGCCGGCGCGGACATCAAGGAGATGCAGGCCATGGACCACACGGCGATGGTCCTGCGCGCCCGCGCCCTCCAGGACTCGTTCACGGCGGTCGCCCGCATCCCCAAGCCGGTCGTGGCGGCCGTCACGGGCTACGCGCTGGGCGGCGGCTGCGAACTCGCCCTCTGCGCGGACTTCCGTATCGCCGCCGACAACGCCAAGCTCGGCCAGCCGGAGATCCTGCTCGGCCTGATCCCGGGAGCGGGCGGCACACAGCGGCTCTCCCGGCTGATCGGCCCGTCCAAGACGAAGGACCTGGTCTTCACGGGCCGGATGGTCAAGGCGGACGAGGCGCTGACGCTGGGTCTGGTGGACCGCGTCGTCCCGGCCGACGAGGTGTACGCCGAGGCGCACGCATGGGCGGCGAGGCTGGCGCAGGGCCCGGCCATCGCGCTCCGCGCCGCCAAGGAGGCGATCGACACGGGCCTGGAGACGGACCTCGAGACGGGCCTGGCGGTGGAACGGAACTGGTTCGCGGGCCTGTTCGCCACGGAGGACCGCGAGCGCGGGATGCGGAGCTTCGTGGAGGAGGGCCCCGGCAAGGCGAAATTCCTCTGATCCATTCCGCTGAATCGCTTGCAATTGACGCGATGTCTGGTCCGGGTCCCTCGATGGGGCGGTTTACGGGAGCCTTAATGCACCCTTAAATCTGCCGAGTCGAGGGGGGCCGTCGATTGCCTCCAAGTCGGCCTTCGCCGCAGGTCGGAGCGGATGTCCAGACCTTTGAAGTGCCACTGGCATATGCCGATCGAATCCACCGGAATGGCGGCTTCCGCAGAGCGTATTCCCCTGGAACGGCCCCGGAGGGTGCTCTGGGCGGCCATGATGGGGGCATGGCGGGGCTGGAGGGTATCGAGCAGCCGCGGGGAGACGGCCGTGCGACCGCGGCTCGCTGGTCTCCGGCGGTCGAGGACGAACACGCGCTCAAGGCACTCGAACTGTTCGGCAACCCCACGGAGGCGGAGGTTCCGCTGCCGTCCCGCCCCGAGTCCGCGGCCACGGCACGCCGACTGGCCCAGGTGATCGTCCTGCGCCAGTGGGGCCTCACCCCGAAGATGACGGAAGACGCCGTCCTCCTGGTCTCCGAACTGGTCGGCAACGCCGTACGGCACACCGGCGCCCGTGTCTTCGGCCTGCGCATGCGCCGCCGCCGGGGCTGGATCCGCGTCGAGGTCCGCGATCCCTCCCGGGGCCTGCCCTGTCTCATGCCGGTCCAGGAGATGGACATCAGCGGCCGAGGGCTGTTCCTGGTCGACAAGTTGTCCGACCGCTGGGGCGTGGATCTGCTGCCGCGAGGCAAGACGACATGGTTCGAGATGAGGGTCGCTGATCGCTGATCGCTGTCCTGTCGAGACGGGCGGTGCGGCGCGACGGCAACCGGCCGCCGTTCGGACGAATCATCACCTTTCCACCCCAACTCTCCTTAAATGGGGCAGGTGACCCCCACCGACCGCCGGACGGCACTCCGCACAGGCGCCGCCCTCGTCGCCGCAGGCGCACTCACCACCGACTGCGCACGCACCGGAGCCGCCGCCCACCCGGCCCCCACCACCCAGCCCTCCACCCCCCGCCGCTTCCCCGGCCACCCCGCCCAGCTCACCCACGGCCCGCGCACCGACCCCCGCGTGGCGCTCACCTTCCACGGCCAGGGCGACCCCGCCATCGCCCGGGCCCTTCTCGACGAAGCCGAACAACACGGCGCCCGCGTCACCGTCCTGGCCGTCGGCACCTGGCTCGACGAACACCCCGAGCTGGCCGGCCGCGTCCTCGACGGCGGCCACGACCTCGGCAACCACACCCTCCACCACCTCGACATCAACGCGCTGCCCGAGGCCGAGGCGCGCGAGGAGATCGCCGGCTGCGCCGAGCGCCTGACCCGCCTCACCGGCTCGATCGGCACCTGGTTCCGCCCCTCCCGCGGCCCCCGCGCCTCCCCCCTCGTGCAACGCCTCGCCCACGACGCGGGCTACCCGCACGTCCTCTCCTACGACGTCGACTCCCTCGACTTCACCTCGCCCGGCGCCCCCGCCGTCACCCGCAAGGTCCTCGGCGAGATCCGCAACGGATCCGTGGTGAGCCTGCACTTCGGATACCCGGACACGGTCGCCGCGCTCCCCGTCGTACTGGAAGAACTGAACCGCCGCGGCCTCCGCGCGGTCACCACCACGGAGTTGCTCAGCCGATGACGCACCGCACCCTCCTCAAGCGCACCCTGATCCTCGGCGCGGCCCTGCTCGCGCTCGCCGCCTGCGGCACCGAGACCGAGGACCGCGCCACCGAGTCCCTCGCCACCGAGGCCGCGCTCCCCGCCCCGCCGAAGAAGAAGCCCGTGCGGGGGCTGCCCGGCATGCCGCCCGTCCTCGACCCGGAGGACGTGTACGCGGCCGACCGCCCGAACAAGCTCTCCCCGGTGGTCAAGGACTTCCCGTCCCGGGTCTACGTCCCCAACACCGAGTCCGACACCGTTTCCGTGATCGACCCGAAGACGTACGAGGTCATCGAGACGATCCGGGTCGGCCGCCAGCCCCAGCACGTCGTGCCCTCCTGGGACCTGAAGACGCTCTGGGTCAACAACAACCGCGGCCACACCCTCACCCCCATCGACCCGAAGACCGGCAAGGCGGGCAAGGAGGTCGAGGTGCACGACCCGTACAACCTCTACTTCACGCCCAACGGCAAGTACGCCGTCGTCATGGCCTCCCTCGACCGCGAACTCGTCTTCCGCGACCCGCACACCATGAAGCGGCTCAAGACCGAACCGGTCACCTGCTACGGCGTCAACCACGCCGACTTCTCCCTCGACGGCAAGTACTTCATCGTCTCCTGCGAGTTCAGCGGCGAACTCCTCAAGGTCGACACCGAGAAGATGAAGGTCGTCGGGCAGCAGAAGCTGCCGTTCGACGGCGCGATGCCGCAGGACGTGAAGGTCTCGCCCGACGGGAAGCGGTTCTACATCGCGGACATGAAGGCCGACGGCATGTGGGTCCTCGACGGCGACACGTTCGACAAGCCCGAGCTGCTGCCCACCGGCAAGGGCACCCACGGCCTCTACGTCGGCCGCGACTCGCGCGAGATGTACGTCTCCAACCGGGGCGAAGGCACCGTCTCCGTCTTCGACTTCACCCAGAACAAGCTCACCAAGAAGTGGCGCCTGCCCGACGGCGGCAGCCCCGACATGGGCGGGGTCTCGGCCGACGGCAAGGTCCTGTGGCTGTCGGGGCGTTACGACTCCGAGGTGTACGCCATCGACACCCGCACCGGCATCCAGCTCGCCCGCATCCCCGTCGGCAGCGGCCCGCACGGCCTCGCGGTCTACCCGCAACCGGGCCGGTACTCGCTGGGTCACACGGGCATCTTCCGGTGACAGCGACATCTTCCGTTGACAGCAAGGTGAGTTGACACGCCGTCGTACGAGTGACGGTCCGCGATCCGCCGCCGCACAGCCGAGATGGTGCTCCCATGATCACAACTCGCCTGCGGCGGCGTGCCGCTGCCGCCGTCCTGTCCCTCGCGGCCGTCCTCGCGACGACCGCCGCCACCGTGCCGGAGACGGCCCTGACGACGGCCCCCACGAAGGCCGCCGCCCCCGCCTGTCCGCTGTTCGACGACCCGGTCAAGGCCGCCGCCGACCGCCGCGTCGACGTCGAGCGCATCACCCCCGAGCCGGTCTGGCGCACCACCTGCGGCACGCTCTACCGCAGTGACGGCCGCGGCCCGGACATCGTCTTCGAGGAGGGCTTCCAGCCGAAGAACGTCATCGACGGCCAGTACGACATCGAGAAGTACGTCCTGGTCAACCAGCCCTCCCCGTACGTGTCCACGTCCTACGACCACGACCTGTACAAGACGTGGTGGAAGTCCGGCTACAACTACTACATCGACGCCCCCGGCGGCGTGGACGTCAACAAGACCATCGGCGACACCCACAAGTGGGCCGACCAGGTCGAGGTCGCCTTCCCCGGCGGCATCGCCCGGCAGTACATCATCGGGGTCTGCCCGGTGGACAAGAAGACCAAGACCGAGATCATGAGCGACTGCGAGAGCAACCCGTACTACGCGCCCTGGCACTGAGCAGCAGCGCCTCCGCGCCCACGGGACGGTAGCCGCCCGCCTGGAACGCCCGCATGCTGCGGGCGTTCCCCGGCGCCACCTGGGCCCACAGCGGCTCCGTGACGAGATGCCGGGCCGCCGTCACCAGCGCCCGGCCCAGTCCCCGGTGCCGTACCCCTTCGTCCACCTCGACGGAGACCTCCGCCCGCCCGGCGATCCCGCGCCCGATCACCAGCACCCCGCCGTCCGCCGTCCACGCGCGCACGTCGTCCCGCCGGCCACGCGCGTACTCGATCCGCGGATGCCCGGCGTCCGCGATCTCCTTCAGCGCCAGCGGCGGCTCGCCCGGCAGAGGTGAGCCGAGCAGCATCGCGTCGATCGTCTCGGCCATGCGCCCCGTCCGCTCCATGAAGGCCGCCAGGAACCGCGCGTTCATCGTCGCCGCGAGGGCGTCGCACGGCACGGCGTCCAGCGTGTCGTACACCCACCGCGGATCCTCGTCCGTGAAGACGACCGAGTGCGCCGTGAAGGCGAGGACGCCCGCGTCCCGGTGGGACGCCTGGGGCACGACCGTCGTACGGCCGTCCGCCGGCGGGAAGACGCCCCGCGCCACCGCGTCGAGAATGTCCCGCAAGGTCTCCGCCACGACCGGGCTCCCGTGCTCCTTGAGTCTCCACCCACTGGAAGGCCCACACTCGCAGACATGATCGAAGACGGCACCGGACTTTTCACCATCGGGGAGCTGGCCCGCGCGACCGGACTGACCGTGCGCACCATCCGCTACTGGTCCGACGAGGGCGCCCTGCCCCCGGTGACCCGGTCGGCCGGCGGTTACCGGCTGTACGACGCCGCGTCCGTCGCCCGCCTGGAACTGATCCGCACCCTGCGCGAACTCGGCCTCGGCCTGGACGACGTACGCAAGGTGCTGGCCGGGGAGACCACGGTCGCGCGGGTCGCGGCCGCGCACGTGGCGGCGCTCGACGCGCAGATCCGGTCGCTGAAGGTGACCCGTGCGGTGCTGTCGACCGTGGCGCGACGCGGTTCGACCGCAGAGGAGATGACGTTGATGAACAAACTGGCACGGCTGTCGGCGGCCGAACGGAAGCGGATCATGGAGGAGTTCGTGGACGAGATGTTCCACGGACTCGACACCGTCGATCCGGCGATCCGGGAGCGGATGCGTTCCATCGCCGTGGACCTGCCGCAGGAGCCGACGCCCGAGCAGGTGGACGCCTGGGTCGAGCTGGCGGAGCTGATCCAGGACCCGGAGTTCCGGGCGCAGATGCGGAAAGTGGCCGAGTTCAACGCGGCCGACCGCGGGAACGACACCGTTGCCGGACGGTCCATGTGGTTCCCCATGCGCCTGGTCCAGTTGGGAGCGCAGGCCCGCGAACGGGGGATCGCCCCCGGGACGCCCGAGGCCGAGGAGATGCTTCGAGAACTGCTGGGCGACGCCGACCGGGCCGCCGTACTCGAACGCATGGAGTCGACTTCCAACGACCGGCTCGCCCGTTACCGCGAGTTGCTGACCGCCGTGAAGGGCCAGGGAACCCCGCGCGCGCACCGCGAGGAGTTCGCCTGGGTGGTCGCCGCGCTGCGTGCGGGGATGGCCGGATAATCTGACCTGCGACATCTGGCAGTCATGCACGACGAAGGGGCGGATCGGTGGCGGACATCGACGAGGCACGCAAGCATTTCGAGCGGATCGATACGGACGGCGACGGCTTCATCACCGCGGCCGAGTTCAAGACCGCCCTCGCCCAGGAGGGCGACTGGAACGTCACCGAGTCGGTCGCCGAGGTCATCATCAAGTCCCGCGACCTGGACGGGGACAAGGTGCTGTCGTTCGATGAGTTCTGGGCTTACCTGAACAAGTGACGTGAGTGACGTGAATGACGAGGGGGGCGCCCATGGGTCGCCCCCCTTGCTCATGCCCTTGCTCATGCCCGGCGAGCGATGCGTACGTTCCAGCGGCCGTCATGCCGCTCCAGGACCAGCGGCACGTCGAAGCACTTGCCGACCTGGTCACTGGTGAGGACCCGGTCCGTCGGGCCCTGGGCGAGAACGCGTCCGTCGCGCAGGAGTACGGCGTGGGTGGTGCCGGACGGGAGCTCCTCCAGATGGTGGGTGACCAGCACCGTCGCCAGGGCGGGGTGTTCGCGGCGCAGCTCGTCCAGTGCCTCGATCAGCTGTTCCCGGCCCGGCAGGTCGAGGCCGGTCGCCGGTTCGTCCAGCAGGAGCAGCCGAGGCTCGGGCATGAGGGCGCGGGCGATCAGGGTCCGGCCGCGCTGGCCCTGCGAGAGCGTGGGCCAGCGCGCGTCGCGGTGGTCCGCGAGGGCGAGGGTGTCGATGAGCCGGTCGGCCCTTTCCTCCTGTTCGGGCGTCGGCCGCCACCGGGGGAGCGGGGCGACGGAGTTGGTGAGTCCGGTCAGGACGACCTCCCGGGCCCGCAGCGGTGCGGTGAGCGGATGGCGGGGATCGACGTGACCGACGTACGAGCGCAGCTCCCGCAGGTCGACCCGGCCCAGTCGGCGGCCCAGGACCTCCACCGTGCCCCGGGTGGGGTGGACGAGGGCGCCGAGCAGGCTGAGCAGAGTGGACTTGCCCGCGCCGTTGGCGCCGAGGAGCGCCCAGTGCTCGCCGGCCCGCACGGTCAGGGAGACCTCCTGGAGGATCGGCCGGCCGTCCCGTACGACGTGCACGTCCTCGGCGCGCAGGACCTGCGCCCGTGGTGCCTGAGTCACCGCATCGCCCCGTTCAGCGCGGACAGCACCGCCTGCACGGAGGCCGAGACGGCCGACGTGTCCTGGCCGGCGCCCCAGCGTGCGGTGCCGGCGACGCGGCACTCGGTGTACGCCGTGGTCTCACCGCCGGCGTCCGTGTGCTCGGCGAAGTCGAGGATCTCCACGGCGTGTCCGGCCCCGGTCAGGGCGTCGACGAACGCGGAGACCGGGCCGGTTCCCGTGCCCTCGAAGTCGCCGGTGCGGTCGCCGGTGCGCAGTGTGCAGACGAAGCGGTGACGGCCGGAGGTGTCCTCGTGGACGGACCAGGCGTCCAGGGTCACCTCGCCGTCATCTATCACGTACGTCGACCGGAACAACTCGTACAGCTCCTTCGCCGTCATCTCCCGGCCGCTGTCGTCCGTGGCCCGCTGGACCACCCGGGAGAAGTCCGGCCGCATGCGCGGCGGCAGGTCGACGCCGTGCCGCGTGCGCAGCAGATACGCCGCTCCGCCCTTCCCCGACTGGGAGTTGACGCGGATGATCGCCTCGTACGAACGCCCCACGTCGGCCGGGTCGATCGGCAGGTACGGCACCGACCACGGCGCCTGTCCCTCCGGCACCCCCGACTCCGCCGCCCGGCGGGCGTGATGAGCCAGCCCCTTGCTGATCGCGTCCTGGTGGGTGCCGGAGAAGGCCGTGTGGACGAGCTCGCCGGCGTAGGGGTGGCGGGGGTGCACCGGCAGGCGGTTGCAGTGCTCCACCGTCTCCCTCACCGCGTCGATGTCGCCGAAGTCGAGCATGGGGTCGACGCCTTGGGCGTACAGATTGAGCGCGAGGGTCACCAGGTCGACATTGCCGGTGCGCTCACCGTTGCCGAACAGGCAGCCCTCGACGCGCTGGGCGCCGGCCAGGACGGCGAGTTCGGCGCAGGCGACGCCCGTGCCGCGGTCGTTGTGGGGGTGGACGGAGAGGATCACCGAGTCGCGGCGGGCCAGGTGGCGGTGCAGGTACTCGATCTGGTCGGCGTAGACGTTCGGTGTCGCGATCTCGACCGTCGCGGGCAGGTTGTGCGTGACGGGACGGTCGGGGCTCGCGTCCCACAACTCGGTCAGCCCGTCGCACAGTTCGAGGACGAAGTCCGGTTCGGTGAGGTTGAAGGTCTCCGGCGAGAACTGGAACCGCACGGACGTGCCCGTGCCCTCGGCCCGCCGCGCCATGTGCTCGGCCGCCGCGCGCACCGTCCGCCACACCTCCCCCCGGTCCCGGCCGAGGACGACGTCCCGCCAGACCGGCGAGGTCGCGATGTACAGGTGCACCACCGCCCTCGGCAGCCCCGCGATCGCCTCGAAGGTCCGATCGATCAGGTCCCGCCGGGCCGGGGTGAACACCACCGGCGTGACATCGTCCGGTACGGCGCCGGCCGTCACCAGGTGCCGTACGAAGTCGAAGTCCATGCGGCTCGCGGACGGGTAGCCGACCTCGATCTCCTTGAAACCGGTCGCGACCAGCTGGTCGTAGAAGCGGCGCTTGCGCGCGGTGTCCATCGGCTCGGCGAGCGCCTGATTGCCGTCACGCAGGTCGACGGGGACCCACAGAGGGGCGCGCTCGATACGGGCGGAGGGCCAACTCCGGTCGGTGGCGGGCACGTCCACCCGCTCGTCGAAGGGGCGGTAGCGGTGGTACGGCATGGGGCTCGGCTGCTGGGGGTTCCAGCGGGCGTTCAAGGTGTTCATCGGCGGTCGCTGCCTTCGGCTCGGTTGCGAGGTCGACCGGCAGCACGGCGTCCCGCGGCGGGGTGCCGGTCGCGTCAGGCCCCGCCGCGGCAGCCGAGAAGAAGGAGACCGCACAGCGTCATGCCGGTACGCTATCCACTGCTCAGGTCCTCAGACAAGTGGAACAGCCCAGCTCCTCAGACAAGTTGGTGAAGGTCGTGCCGCTCGGTTCCGTCCGCCCAAGCCCTCTGGTCGAACAGGCCGCCGAACGCCTGCGTGCGCAGATCACCGGTGGCACCTGGCCCGTCGGCACCCGGCTGCCCGGCGAGACCACCCTCGCCAGGGAACTCGGCGTCGGCCGCTCCACCGTCCGCGAGGCGCTGCGCGCGCTCGCCGGCGCGGGGCTCGTGCGGCCCCGGCAGGGCGCCGGCGTCTTCGTCATCGCCACGGAGCCCGCCGAGGACTGGCCCACCCGGCTGCGCCGGGCCGCGGTGGCCGATGTGTACGAGGTCCGGATGGCGGTCGAGGTCCACGCGGCCCGGCTGGCCGCGCACCGCCGCACCCCCGAGGACGTCACGGCGATGCAACTCGCGCTGGAGGGACGGCGGGCCGCGGCGGCCGGGGGCGACGCGGCTTTCATCGCCGCCGACGTCACCTTCCACGCGGCCGTGGTCGCCGCCGCCCACAACCCCGTACTGGCCGACCTGTTCACCGAGTTCACCCCGGTCCTGCGCGAGGGCCTCGTCGACCTGCTGGCCCTGACCGGCTTGCGCGCGCACGACCCCAACACCGCCGACGAGGCGCACGCGGCCCTCGTCCGGGCCGTCGCGGAGGGGGACGCGGAGGCCGCCGCGGAGATCCTGTGCAAGGAGTTGGAGGATCCGTTCGGGTCGGGCGGGTCCTAGGGGGCATGCTAAGTCGGCGAGCGCGGCCGACCAGCCTGTGGGGTGCCCCGAACCGTGCCGCTCGGCGGCTTCCGCTCCGTCGTCGCCGAGGTCTTCGACGGCCTCGACCGCATCCAGGACGCCCACCGACTGATGGAGTCGAACCGGCACACGGGCAGGATCGTCGTACGCGTCTGAGCTCCCAGCCGTGACGCGAAGCTTCCCCCGTGCCTACGGTTGCTGTTCAACAGCGGGCGTGCCAGATCCAAGGGGGAGCCTCGATGGGGATCGCTGAACTGCCGTATGTCGATGAACACACGACGGAGACGGTGGCGGGGACGGAGGCGGTCTGGCGAGCCCTGAACGAAGTCGTGGAGGCATCCTTCTCCAGCCCCCACGCCACCGTCTACGCACGCCTGGTCGGCTGCCCCGACCGCACCGCCTCCGGCCCCCGCCCCCTCACCAAGGGCTCGGTGTTCCCCGGCTTCCGGGTGACCGCCGCGACGCCGAACCGTTCACTGACCCTGGAGGGCTCCCACCGCTTCTCGACCTACACTCTGACCCTCCGCCTGGAGGACACCCCCGAGGGCCACACCCGCGTACACGCCGAAACCCGGGCAGCCTTCCCCGGCGCGAGCGGCACCCTCTACCGTGCCCTCGCCATCCGCACGGGCTTTCACACGGTGGGGATGCGGCGGTTGCTGGCGGGGGTGCGGCGGCGGGCGGAGTAGCGATCTCAGGCGTCCTCGGCCCACTCGCGCAGCGCGGCCTTGCCGGCGAAGTCCGCGACGTTCTTGTCGTGCGGGTCGCTGGTGTACTGGTGGAAGCGCCACTTCGCCTTGATACGGGGCTCGCCGGCCGTGACGTAGTCGGCGATCCAGAGGCCGTCTCCCGCGTAGGAGGTCGTGTCGACGTTCAACCAGAAGTCGCGGTTGCAGTACAGGACGACCCTGTTGTCCGGCCGTAACGCCTTCACCTTCCGGATGAAGCTGTCCTTCTCCGCGTTGCTCGCATGCGTGCCCTCGCCCGTCGTCTCCCAGTCGACGGCGAGGATGTCGCCCGCCTTCTCGGGGGTCTTGCCGACGAAGTACTCGGCCTGGGCCGTGAGGTTGCCCGGCCACAGGAAGTGGTAGTAGCCGACGACGAGACCGGCCTCGCGGGCCGTCTTCGTCTGGGCGGCGAGTTCCGGGTTGACGTACGAACGGCCCTCCGTCGACTTGATGAAGACGAAGGAGAGGCCGTCCGTGTCGTAGGAGGAGGACTGGTACGCGCTTACGTCTATGCCGCGCAGCATGAGAGCTCCCTGAAGTGCCTGTGGGGGAACAGGAGTTGGTTGCTGATGGGTCTCCCACCATGGCACGGGTGATCCACGCGTGACGTGGAAACGTCAACCTGGGCCGGTCACCACGGCGTCGGAGCGGTTCCGCTCGGCGGCGACGGCCGCTAACGCCACCACAGCGTCGCCCTTTGGCCGGCGCCCACGGTGGCCAGCAGCCGGGTGTCGGAGCTGAAAGCCACGGCGGTGATGCGTGCGTTCCGGTCAGTGACGGGGCGTCCGAGGTATCTCGGCTTCGCCGTGTCGGTCACGTCCCACAGCCGAACCGTCCGCTCTCGCTCCACCGCTGCCAGCAGCCGGCCGTCCGGGCTGAAGGCGAGGGCCGTGGTCGGCCGGCCACCGGCGTCGAACGGTTTGCCCTTGCTCCGCGGGTGGCCCGGATCCGAGACGTCCCACAGGTGCACCTCGCCGTCGGGCGAGGCGATGGCCAGAGTTTGTCCGTCGGACGAGAACTGCGCGGACTGGGCGGCGAGATCGAGACGGCTTTCGGTCTTGAGGGAGGCCGGGCCCTCGTCATCGAGAGAGGCGGCCCGCACCTCCGTGGAGCTGGTCGAGCCGGAAACGGCCAGTCTCAGGCTCTGTCGGCCGACCATGAGGGCCTTCACATCTTCGGCGGCATCACTCCGTACGAGCCACCGGAGTCTGCCGGTGTCGATCCTCTGCCCGATCACTCCCTCCGCACCCGCCGTGACGAGCGTCCGGCCGTCCGGGCTGATACCGAGGGCCGAGACGCGGTCCCTGCCCGATGATTCCAGGACGATCCGTTCCGGGTGCTCGGGGTCCCCGAGGTCCCATGTCTCCATCGCCTCGCCAGTGACGCTCACCAGCGTCCGGCCGTCCGTCGGAGAGAACGCCACCGCCTGGGCGTGTCCCTCGGGGCCGAGCCTTCCGTTGGCGATCGGGCGCCATCGCTCCGGAGCCGACGGGGCCGCGTGTTCCCGAGCCCGTGAGGCCCCCGGTTCCGGCGCGGCATGCTGCCACGGCGTGGGGAACAGGCTCGTTGTGGCGGTTGCCGCCAGGCAGGTCACCACGACGGCGCAGGCCGTCAGGAGCGCGGGCATCATCCATCCGGCTCTCTCCGCCGCGCGGCGACGAGGCGGGTCCGCCGGGCGCCCCGGCCGCGCGGGCGGCGGCTCGGCGGCCAGCGCTGCCACGAACCGAGTGACGAAGCGCTCCGGGTGTGCCCGGGGCGGGGCCGGATCGGGTGGCAGTGCGGCGAGTGCGAGGACCAGGCGACCGAGGCGGCTGTCAGCGCGCGACATGGGACCCCCCGCTCTCCGTGAAGGTTCCTTCGGAAGCCTCGGCCGCTTGCCGGGCGGTCGGCACGGAAGGCTCGACGGGCTGCCGGGGGCCGGGATCGGCGACGGGTACGGACTGGAAGAACTTGGCCACGATGAGCGGGGTGGCCAGCCCGGCGGCGAGTGCCGCGGTCGCGTTGGGCAGTTGACCGGAGGATCCCAGCGCCGCGGTGAGACCGAAACCCGCGAACAACCGCAGTGTGATGGCCACGAGTATCACGGGGCGGTCCGCACGATTGCTCCAGGGCCAGCGCCAGCGGCGGCGCGGTCCGGTCGGACGCATGGACGCGGAGAGGTTCAGCGCTTCGGCGACGCCGCTTCCCAGCAGCCCCCACAGCGCGGCTTGCAAGCCAGTCACCGCACAGAGAGTAGCCCAACGTGAGGGGTTGATTTCCGGGAGTAGCCGAATGCTTGGTTCAGCACTCGATGATGTTGACCGCCAGCCCGCCCCGAGCCGTCTCCTTGTACTTCACGCTCATGTCCGCCCCGGTCTCCTTCATCGTCTTGATGACCTTGTCCAGGGACACCTTGTGCGAGCCGTCGCCGCGCATCGCCATCCGCGCGGCGGTGACCGCCTTCACCGCGGCCATGCCGTTGCGCTCGATGCACGGGATCTGGACGAGGCCGCCGACCGGGTCGCAGGTCAGGCCGAGGTTGTGCTCCATGCCGATCTCGGCGGCGTTCTCGACCTGTTCCGGGGATCCGCCGAGCACCTCAGCCAGCGCACCCGCCGCCATCGAGCAGGCGGAGCCGACCTCGCCCTGGCAGCCGACCTCGGCGCCGGAGATGGACGCGTTCTCCTTGAAGAGCATGCCGATCGCTCCGGCCGCCAACAGGAACCGCACCACCCCCTCCTCATCCGCCCCCGGCACGAAGTTGATGTAGTAGTGCAGCACCGCCGGGATGATGCCCGCCGCCCCGTTCGTCGGGGCCGTCACCACGCGGCCGCCCGCCGCGTTCTCCTCGTTCACCGCCATCGCGTAGAGCGTGATCCACTCCATCGCGTGCGCCAACGGGTCGCCCTCCGCCCGGAGCTGACGCGCCGACATGGCCGCCCTGCGGCGGACCTTCAGGCCGCCCGGCAGGATGCCCTCGCGGGACATGCCGCGCGACACGCACGCCCGCATCACCCGCCAGATCTCCAGCAGCCCCGCGCGGATCTCGTCCTCGGTGCGCCAGGCCCGCTCGTTCTCCAGCATCAGCGCGGAGATCGACAGGCCCGTCTCCCGCGTCAGTCGCAGCAGTTCGTCGCCCGTGCGGAAGGGGTACTTCAGGACCGCGTCGTCCAGTTTGATGCGGTCCGCGCCCACCGCGTCCTCGTCGACGACGAAGCCGCCGCCGACCGAGTAGTAGGTCTTCGCCAGCAGTTCGGCCCCCTGCGCGTCGTACGCCCACAGGGTCATGCCGTTCGCGTGGTACGGCAGGGTCTTACGGCGGTGCAGGACCAGGTCCGCGTCGAAGTCGAACGCGATCTCGTGCTCGCGCTCGCCGAGCAGGCGCAGCCGGCCCGACTCCTTGATCGTGGCCACCCGTTCGTCCGCCGCCTCCACGTCCACCGTGCGCGGCGAGTCGCCCTCCAGGCCGAGCAGCACCGCCTTGGGCGTGCCGTGGCCGTGGCCGGTCGCGCCGAGGGAGCCGTACAGCTCGGTCCGTATGGACGCGACCGAGTCCAGCAGGGCTTCGCCGCGCAGCCGGCGGGCGAACATGCGGGCCGCGCGCATCGGGCCGACCGTGTGGGAGCTGGACGGGCCGATGCCGATCGAGAACAGGTCGAAGACCGAGATGGCCACGGTGACTCCTCAGAACGGGGCGGGGCGCCGTGCCCACGTACGAGTGTGCGCGACGCCCCCCAAAAAGGAACTACTTGTTCAGACCGGGGTACAGCGGGTGCTTGTCGGCCAGCGCCTTGACCCGGGTCTTCAGCGACTCCATGTCGTAGGACGGCTTCAGCGCCTCGGCGATGACATCCGCGACCTCGGTGAAGTCCTCCGCTGTGAAGCCGCGGGTCGCCAGGGCCGGCGTACCGATCCGCAGGCCGGACGTCACCATCGGCGGGCGCGGGTCGTTCGGGACGGCGTTGCGGTTGACCGTGATGCCGACCTCGTGGAGACGGTCCTCGGCCTGCTGCCCGTCCAGCGCGGACTCGCGCAGGTCGACGAGGATCAGGTGCACGTCCGTGCCGCCGGACAGGACGTTGACCCCGGCCTCGCGGGCGTCCGGCGCGGTCAGTCGCTCGGCGAGGATCCGCGCGCCCTCGACCGTACGGCGCTGGCGCTCCTTGAAGTCCTCGCTCGCCGCGACCTTGAAGGAGACCGCCTTCGCCGCGATCACATGCTCCAGGGGACCGCCCTGGAAGCCCGGGAACACGGACGAGTTGAGCTTCTTCGCGAAGGCCTTCCTGGCCAGGATGATGCCGCCGCGCGGGCCGCCCAGCGTCTTGTGGGTGGTGGAGGTGACGACGTCCGCGTACTGAACCGGGTTGGCGTGCAGGCCCGCCGCGACCAGACCGGCGAAGTGCGCCATGTCCACCCACAGGTAGGCCTCGACCTCGTCGGCGATCCGGCGGAACTCCGCGAAGTCCAGCTCCCTCGGGTACGCCGACCAGCCCGCGATGATCACCTTCGGCCGGTGCTCCTTGGCGAGCCGCTCGACCTCGGCCATGTCCACCAGGCCGTTGTCATCGACGTGGTAGGGCACCACGGCGAACTGCTTGCCCGAGAAGTTCAGCCGCATCCCGTGGGTGAGGTGGCCGCCGTGCGCCAGGTCCAGGCCGAGGATGGTGTCGCCGGGCTGGGCCAGCGCGAACAGCGCGGCCTGGTTGGCGGAGGCGCCCGAGTGCGGCTGCACATTGGCGTACTCGGCGCCGAACAGCTCCTTGACCCGGTCGATCGCGATCTGCTCGGCGACGTCGACGTGCTCGCAGCCGCCGTAGTAGCGGCGGCCGGGGTAGCCCTCGGCGTACTTGTTGGTGAGGACCGAGCCCTGCGCCTCCATGACCGCGAGAGGCGCGAAGTTCTCGGAGGCGATCATCTCGAGGGTGGACTGCTGGCGGCTCACCTCGG
Source organism: Streptomyces sp. NPDC050619 (assembly GCF_040654815.1). Classification (NCBI taxonomy): domain Bacteria; kingdom Bacillati; phylum Actinomycetota; class Actinomycetes; order Kitasatosporales; family Streptomycetaceae; genus Streptomyces; species Streptomyces sp. NPDC050619. The sequence goes on from NZ_JBFAIR010000035.1 coordinate 68,219, forward strand.
CGTCGACCGCGGCGGCGATCTCCGGGTCGAGCTCGTGCAGGGGCGTGTTCAGAACGGACATCAGGTGTACGACTCCTCAGCCGGCGGAAAAGGCGGTGTACTCGTTGGCGGAGAGCAGGTCGGCCGGCTCGTCCGTGACGCGGACCTTGAACAGCCAGCCGCCCTCGAAGGGCGCGGAGTTCACCAGCGACGGGTCGTTCACCACGTCCTCGTTGACCTCGGTGACCTCACCGGACACCGGGGCGTACAGGTCGCTGACCGACTTGGTCGACTCCAGCTCGCCGCAGGTCTCGCCCGCGGCCACCGTGGCACCGACCTCCGGGAGCTGGACGAACACGACATCGCCGAGCGCGTTGGCCGCGTGCTCCGTGATGCCGACCGTCGACACGCCGTCCTCGGCGGCCGACCGCCACTCGTGCTCCTTGCTGTAGCGCAGCTGCTGGGGGTTGCTCATGGCCTGAATTCTCCTGTACGCGAGGGAGTGCTGATGAATGGGGGACTGCTGGAACGTGCGTGAGCAGCGGAAAGGTGCGCGGGGTCACGCGTAGGGAGCGCTCAAGTCGCTACTTCTGGCGCTTGTAGAACGGCAGCGCCACGACCTCGTACGGCTCGTGACTGCCCCGGATGTCCACGCCGACACCGGGCGTGCCCGGGGCCGCGTGCGCCGCGTCGACGTACGCCATCGCGATCGGCCTGCCCAGCGTGGGGGAGGGGGCCCCGGAGGTGACCTCGCCGATCACCTCGCCGCCGGCGACGACCGCGTACCCGGCGCGCGGGACCCGGCGGCCCTCGGCGATCAGGCCGACGAGGACGCGCGGGGGGTTCGTCTCGGCGCGGGCGGCGGCCTCGGCGAGCGCCTCGCGCCCCACGAAGTCGCCCTCCTTCTCGAACTTCACGACCCGGCCGAGGCCGGCGTCGAAGGGGGTCAGCGAGGTCGAGAGCTCGTGCCCGTACAGCGGCATGCCCGCCTCCAGGCGCAGCGTGTCCCGGCAGGACAGCCCGCAGGGCACCAGGCCGACGCCCTTGCCGGCCTCGGTCAGGGCCTGCCAGAGCTCGACGGCGTGCTCCGGCTTCACGAACAGCTCGAAGCCGTCCTCACCGGTGTAGCCGGTGCGCGCGATCAGGGCCGGGACGCCGGCGACCGTGCCGGGCAGGCCGGCGTAGTACTTCAGGCCGTCGAGGTCGGCGTCGGTGAGGGACTTCAGCACGCCAGGGGACTCCGGACCCTGCACGGCGATCAGCGCGTACGCGTCCCGGTCGTCACGCACCTCGGCGTCGAAGCCGGACGAACGCTCCACGAGCGCGTCCAGCACCACCTGGGCGTTGGAGGCGTTGGCGACGACCATGTAGTGAGAAGACCCGGCCCCGGTGTCGGCCAGCCGGTAGACGATCAGGTCGTCGAGGATGCCGCCGTCTTCGCGGCAGATCATGGTGTAGCGGGCGCGGCCGACGCCGACGGAGGCGATGTTGCCCACGAGCGCGAAGTTCAAAAGGACGGCCGCTTCCGGCCCGGTCACGGTGATCTCGCCCATGTGCGAGAGGTCGAAGAGCCCGGCCTTGGTCCGCACGGCGTTGTGCTCGTCGCGCTCTGAGCCGTAGCGCAGGGGCATGTCCCAGCCGGCGAAGTCGGTCATCGTCGCGCCGAGCGCGCGATGCAGAGCATCGAGTGCGGTACGACGCTTGTCGGGGGGTGCTGTACTGCTCATCGGACGGTCGTCTCCCAAGGCATGACGGCGAGGTCGTTCCTCCCCATCTGTCATCGGAACCTGAGAGGTTCGTCACGACCCCGCCAAGCGGTGGTCCTGACTTGCACCTTGGGTGGGGCCACTGTCGCAGGGGCCCGCTTTTCAGATGTGCCTCGCCCGCGCGGTAACGGTGCCTGAGAGATTCAAGGGAGGGACTTGCTCCTTCGGCGCCCCAGCGAAGCACTGCTGGGGACTCTCCCGCGCGGATTCAAACGGCCGGTATGCAGTTGGCGGGCACATCATCGCACGCATCGGTCGGACGCGGCAGGCCGCATCTTGTAACCGGCTTGTGGCAGGACGCATACGAAAACGCGAGGCACCGCGCATTACCTTCTCTTTACACTCGACGGGGAGGGGATCTCGTGACCCATCCCCAGGGGAGGACGATCACGGTGAACAGGACCACGGCGTACGCGACCACCTCGGCACTGGCGGCGCTGCCCGGACAGCCGACGGCCCCGGCCAGGGAGGCCTGCGGCCCGCTCACCGCACCCGTCGTCCGCGACCTTCGCGAGCGCGACGGCCACAGCCCGCACGCACTGCTCTTCGGCCCCAAGGACCTCGTCGTGATCACCGGTCTGCCCGGCAGCGGCAAGTCCACGCTGATGCGGCGCACCGTCAAGGGCCTGCGCATCGACTCGCAGGACGCCCGCGACCGTTGGGACACCCGGCTGGCCCGCTTCCTGCCGTACGGCGTCTACCGCCCGCTGGTCCGCCTCGCCCACTACGCCGGGCTGCGCCGCGCCCTGCGCTCCGGCGAGGGGGTCGTCGTGCACGACTGCGGTACGCAGGCCTGGGTGCGCGGCTGGCTGGCCCGCGAGGCCCGCCGCCGGGGCGGCACGCTGCATCTGCTGCTGCTCGACGTCGCCCCGGACACGGCGCTGGCCGGCCAGCGCGAGCGCGGGCGCGGCGTCTCGCGGTACGCGTTCCTGCGGCACCGGGGCGCGGCCGCCCGGCTGATCCGCTCCGTGGAGGAGGGCGAGCTGCCCCAGGGCTGCGGCTCGGCGGTGCTGATCGACCGGGACGCGGCGAACGTGTTGCGCCGGATCGGTTTCACGGGCTGACCCGTAGGCCCAGGCACCCGATAGCCTTTTCAGCCACAGCAAGCGGTTCTCGGCAGGCGGTAGGCAACAGATGGACTTCCCGGCGGATCTCCCCGCGGACTTCTCGGGGTTCCCGGCGCAGGCGCACCCCCACCCGCACGGCGGATGGCCCGGCAACGAGCTGGAGGAGGTGCTCTCCGCCTCCCTCGGCGTCCCCTCGGCCGGCGGGCGGATCATCGAGGTGCTCGGCCGCAGCTTCGTCTGGGTGCCCCTGCCCAACGGCGGCGGCCCGCACAGCGGCCCTCTCGACCTGCCCACGCTGGAGCTCGAGGGCCAGGCCTATGTGCCGGTGTTCAGCTCCGAGGAACAGTTCCGCCAGGTCGCCGGCGCGCACATGGCGTACACGATCGCACCCGCCCTGGAGTTCGCCCGCGGCCTGCCGCCCCAGGTGGGCATCGCCGTGAACCCGGAGGGCGTGGTCGGCATCCCGCTGCCGCCCGCGGCCGTCGCCGAGTTGTGCCGGGTCGGCCGGACCCCGCTGGACGGACTCACCAGCGGCGGCCGGGTCAAGCTCTACGAGCCCGACTGGCAGGAGGACCCGATGGACTTCCTGGCCGCGGCCTCGGCCGAGTTCGCCGAGACAGGCGTCGTCCTCACGGCCCGCCGCTGCCTCGCCGCCATCGAAACGGCCGACCCGGTCATGTTCATAGGCGTCGAACTCTCCCAGTGGGAGGGCGACATCCGCGCCCTCCCCATGGCAGCCCTCACCCGAGCCCTCACCAGCACCCCCATCCAGTGGCCGGTCAACCTGGTCCTGCTCGACGTAGCCCAGGACCCGGTGGGCGACTGGATGCGCGAAGGGGTCCGGCCCTTCTACACGAGGGATTACTAGAGAACTCCGCCAGGGGCAGCGTCCCCAGGGGCGCGGGGAACGGCGCGACCAGCCCACGACGGCCCGCGGCCAAGGACGCACAGCAAGCCCCGAGCTCAAACCGGCCCAACCCAGCGGAGCGCCTAAGCTGGTTTCATATCCGGGGAAACTTCCAGAAGGGGCGGTACAGGTGAGCGCCAGCGGCATCGCGGCCGGACAGGTCGAGCACATGCTGCGCCAAGTGACGCCTGGGCGCTACGACGCCTACGAGGCACTTCTGCGCGCCCTCGCGACCCCCTCCTCCGGCCAGGTCTGGATGCTCCTGTGGCATGGCCAGGCAGGCTCCCCGGACGCGCAGTACGGAAACATGGAAGTGGACGGCTACGGCTACGCCCCGTGCGTCACCTCCGCCCAGGAACTCTCCGCCAGCGGCTGGAACCGCTCGTACGAGGTGGTCGACGGAGTCGACGTCGCCCGCACGCTCTACCCCGACCACTACGGCCTCTGGCTGAACCCGCACGCCCCCGGCGGCGGCGTCGGCGTCCCCTGGCTCGATCTGCGCCGCATCGCCACCGGCCTGGAGCGCCAGCCCGCCGGGCCGCTCAGGCTGTCCGAGCCCGGTATCGAGATCCCGCAGTTCTACGCCCTGCTCGCGCAGAACGCCCACCGTACCCCGGCCGTTCGCGCGCTGCGCCGCGCCTGGGTGCAGCCCGCGCTCGGGGCGCCGTATCTGGCCATCGGCCTCGACGTGTACGACACCAGCCCGCCGGCCGTCGACTCGGTGCGGGCGATGATGCAGCAGTCCATCGGCATGGTCCCGGACGGGCTTCCGGTGTCGACCGTGGCGATGTCCGACGAGTACGACCCCGTCGCGCTGTGGATGCGGGCCAGGGCCCGCCCGTTCTACGACCGCGAGGCGCACGCCGCCCCGGCTCCGGCGCAGGCCCCCGCGGCCGGCTACGGGTACCCGCCGGCGCACGGCGGATTCTGACCGGACTCTCACGTTCCGGGAGGACCGGATGCTGAGCCGCCGACGGCGGCCCCCTGCTTCTCCGGTTCTTCTTCGCGCGTAGATCGGGGCGGATAGCCCGCTCTTGTCCCTTTTAACCCCAACTGACCCGTGTCCGCCCCCCGTTACCCGCTGTTCGGATAACGGAATCCCCTTACCTGCATCACGTTTATGCATCCTTTCCCCGCCAAGTCTGGCAACAGATCGCCAAAGCGTTGAAGACTCCGGCTCCAGGGGTGTTCTCCCCTGTGTTCGACGGACTGATGACGCCGCTACCGCGGCAAGTGCGGGCCGGCTACCGCCGGTTGAGAGGGGTCCCTGCCAGATGACGGCACCATTGCACGAGCCGACCGCGGAAGCGGCCCCGAGTGCGGCCGAAGAAGCGGCGGTAGGCAGCGCCGATGCCAAGGCCGTACAGGGTCGTTCCCTGGGCCGGATCGCCTGGGAGCGCCTGAAACGGGACAAACTCGCCCTGACCGGTGGCGTCGTCGTGCTTCTCCTGATCGTGATCGCGCTGCTCGCTCCCGTGATCACCAATCTGGTCGGACAGGACCCGGACGCGTACCACGAGAACCTGATCGACCCGCTGTTCGGCACGCCCACCGGGTCCCTGGGCGGCATCAGCGGCGATCACCTGCTGGGCGTCGAGCCGGTCAACGGCCGGGACATCTTCGCCCGCATCCTCTACGGCGCCCGGATCTCCCTGCTGGTCGGCTTCCTGTCCGCGATCGTCGCCGTCGTCCTCGGAACCGTCCTGGGCATCCTGGCCGGCTTCTTCGGCGGCTGGGTCGACTCCGCCATCAGCCGGGTGATGGACGGTCTGCTGGCCTTCCCGCAGCTGCTGTTCATCATCGCCCTCGTCTCCGTCATGCCGAACGAACTGCTGGGGCTGACCGGCACCGGCGTGCGCGTGTTCGTGATGATCCTGGTCATCGGCTTCTTCGGCTGGCCCTACATCGGACGCGTGGTGCGCGGCCAGACGCTCTCGCTGCGCGAGCGGGAGTACGTCGAGGCGGCCCGATCGCTGGGCGCCGGGCGGCTGTACATCCTGTTCAAGGAGCTGCTGCCCAACCTGGTCGCGCCGATCATCGTGTACACGACGATGATGATCCCCACCAACATCCTCACCGAGGCGGCGCTCAGCTTCCTGGGCGTGGGCGTCAAGCCGCCCACGTCCTCCTGGGGGCAGATGCTTTCGACGGCGATCGACTACTACGACTCGGACCCGATGTTCATGGTGGTCCCCGGTGTAGCGATCTTCATCACCGTCCTTGCCTTCAACCTCTTCGGCGACGGCGTGCGTGACGCGCTGGACCCGAAGGGCGCCCGCTGAACTGCCGTACAAAAAGCCCGTGCCATCTACACGGGGTCTCTCATCAAATCCGGAGGATCCGAGATCGTGACTACCCAACGCACCTCAGGGCGGCGAAAGCAGGCATGGGCCGCTGTCGCCGCGGTCGCCGCGCTGCTGACCACGGCGGCGTGCGGCGGCGGTGACAGCGACAACGAGGGTTCGAAGAACGGCGCCGCCGGCTTCGACGCCGCGAACAACAAGGTCGCCCAGGCCTCGCTGGCCAAGAAGGGTGGCACGCTGAAGTTCGGTGGCGCCCAGGACGCCGACTCGTGGGACACCACGCGCGGCTACTACGGCTTCATGTGGAACTTCTCGCGCTACTACAGCCGCCAGCTCGTCACGAACAAGACGGAGCCGGGCGCGCCCGGCGCCGAGGTGACCCCGGACCTCGCCACCGGCCTCGGCAAGGTCACCGACGACGGCAAGACCTACACGTACACCCTGCGTGACGGTGCGACGTGGGAGGACGGCAAGCCGGTCACCTCCAAGGACGTCAAGTACGGCATCGAGCGCGTCTGGGCGCAGGACGTGCTGTCCGGCGGCCCGGTCTACCTGAAGGACGTCCTCGACCCCAAGGGCGAGTACAAGGGTCCGTACAAGGACACCTCCAAGGACAAGCTGGGCCTGAAGGCCATCGAGACGCCGGACGACAAGACCATCGTCTTCAAGCTGCCGCAGGCCAACTCGGACTTCGAGGAGATGCTGGCGCTGACCTCGGCCTCCCCGGTCCGCCAGGACAAGGACACCAAGTCCAAGTACGGTCTGCACCCGTTCTCCTCCGGCCCGTACAAGTTCGAGTCGTACAACCCGGGCAAGGACCTGACCCTCGTTCGCAACACCGAGTGGAAGCAGGCCTCGGACCCGATCCGCAAGGCGTACCCGGACAAGATCACGGTCAAGTTCTTCTCGAACGCCAACGACCTGGACGCGCGCCTGATCAACGGTGACATCGACCTGGACATCAACCAGACCGGCATGTCGCCGCAGGGCCGCACCACCGCCCTGAAGCAGCACAAGGCCAACCTGGACAACCCGGTCTCCGGCTACGTCCGGTACGCGGTCTTCCCGCAGAGCGTGAAGCCGTTCGACAACATCGAGTGCCGCAAGGCCGTCATCTACGGCGCCGACCACGTCTCGCTCCAGACCGCGCGCGGCGGCCCGGTCGCCGGTGGTGACATCGGCACCAACATGCTCCCGCCGTCCATCCCGGGCGCCGAGGGCCAGAAGTACGACCCGTACGAGCTCGCGGGTGCCAACAAGAACGGCAACGTCGCCAAGGCCAAGGAAGCGCTGAAGGCCTGCGGTCAGCCGAACGGCTTCAAGACCACCATCGCGGTCCGCAACAACAAGCCGGCCGAGGTGGCCACCGCCCAGTCCCTCCAGGCGTCGCTGAAGAAGGTCGGCATCACCGTCGACATCGACCAGTACGACGGTTCGCAGTCCTCGGGCATCATCGGCAGCCCCTCGAACGTGGTGAAGAAGGGCTACGGCATCATCATCATGGGCTGGGGTCCGGACTTCCCGTCCGTCCAGGGCTTCGGTCTGCCGCTGTGGGACAGCAAGTACATCCTCGAGAGCGCCAACAACAACTTCGCGCTGATCAAGGACAAGGCGATCGACGGCCTGTTCGAGGACTACGTCACCACGCTGGACGACGCGGGCAAGGAAAAGATCTCCACGGAGATCAACCACAAGGTCATGGAGGGCGCGTACTACCTGCCCTTCGTCTTCGAGAAGTTCGTCAACTGGCGCGGTACCAACCTGGCGAACGTCTACACGACCGACGGCTACAGCGGCATGTACGACTTCGTCAACCTCGGTCTGAAGTCCCCGAAGTAAACCCGGCACACCCGCCGTACGGCACGAAAGGCAGGTGAAGGCCGGCGCGGCGCGACCGCGGGCCACCGGAAGATCTCCGGTGGCCCGCGGTCCGCAGCGGGCCGAGAGCTGTGCTCGCTTACCTCATCAGGCGGTTGTTCGCCGCCGTAGTGATGCTCGTGGTCATCATCATGGTGGTCTTCGGCATCTTCTTCCTCGTCCCCAAGTGGGCGGGTGTCGACGTGGCCCTGAGCTTCGTGGGCAAGCAGGCCGACCCGGCCGCCGTCGAGGGCGTGCGGGAGAAGCTGGGCCTGGCAGACCCGATCTACGCCCAGGTCTGGGAGTTCTTCAAGGGCATCTTCGCGGGCCGCACCTACGTGGGCGGCGGCGATGTCACCAACTGCGCCGCGCCGTGCTTCGGCTACTCGTTCCGCAGCGAACAGGCCATCTGGCCCGTGCTGACCGACCGCTTCCCGGTGACGCTGGCTCTCGCGCTCGGCGCCGCCGTGCTGTGGCTGGTCTTCGGTGTCGCGGCGGGCGTGCTCTCCGCGCTCAAGCGGGGCAGCCTGTGGGACCGCGGCGCGATGGTCGTCGCCCTGGGCGGCGTCTCCCTGCCCATCTACTTCACCGGTCTGCTCAGCCTGGCGATCTTCTCCTACGGACTGGGCTGGATCGACGCGCAGTACGTGCCCCTGGAGGACAGCTTCACCGGCTGGCTCGGCGGCATGATCCTCCCGTGGATCACCCTCGCCTTCCTGTACGCGGCGATGTACGCCCGGATCACCCGCGCCACCATGCTGGAGATCCTCGGCGAGGACTACATCCGCACCGCCCGCGCCAAGGGCCTGCGCGAACAGACCGTCATCGGCAAGCACGCCATGCGCTCGACGATGACACCTATCCTGACCATGCTCGGCATGGACCTCGGCGCCCTCATCGGCGGCGCGATCCTGACCGAGACGACGTTCAGCCTGCCGGGCCTCGGCCAGGCCGTGCTCAACGCGATCAAGAACCAGGACCTGCCCATCATTCTGGGCGTCACCCTGATCACTTCGGTCGCGGTGCTCATCGCCAACCTCGTGGTGGACGTCCTGTACGCCGTGATCGACCCCCGAGTGAGGCTCTCATGACCGAACTCAGCAAGAGCTCAGCGGCGGTGGGGGAGCCCACCGGCACCTCGCCCGCTCCGAACTCCTTCCTCGAAGTGCGCGACCTGAAGGTGCACTTCCCCACCGACGACGGCCTGGTCAAGTCCGTCGACGGGCTCAGCTTCCAGCTGGAGAAGGGCAAGACCCTCGGCATCGTGGGCGAGTCGGGCTCCGGCAAGTCGGTGACCTCGCTCGGCATCATGGGCCTGCACACCGCCGGCCAGTACGGCAAGCGCAAGGCCCAGATCTCCGGCGAGATCTGGCTGGACGGCACCGAACTGCTGTCCGCCGACCCGGACTACGTGCGCAAGCTGCGTGGCCGCGACATGGCGATGATCTTCCAGGACCCGCTGTCGGCGCTGCACCCGTACTACACGATCGGCCAGCAGATCGTGGAGGCGTACCGCATCCACCACAAGGTGGACAAGAAGACCGCCAAGCGCCGTGCCGTGGAGATGCTCGACCGCGTCGGCATCCCGCAGCCCGACAAGCGCGTCGACAGCTACCCGCACGAGTTCTCCGGCGGTATGCGCCAGCGCGCGATGATCGCGATGTCGCTGGTCAACAACCCCGAACTGCTCATCGCGGACGAGCCGACGACCGCCCTCGACGTGACCGTCCAGGCGCAGATCCTCGACCTGATCCGCGACCTCCAGAAGGAGTTCGGCTCGGCGGTCATCATCATCACCCACGACCTGGGCGTCGTCGCCGAACTGGCCGACGACATCCTGGTGATGTACGGCGGCCGTTGCGTCGAGCGGGGCCCGGCCGAGAAGGTGTTCTACGAACCCCGCCACCCCTACACCTGGGGCCTGCTGGGCTCGATGCCGCGCCTGGACCGCGAGCAGCAGGAGCGCCTGATCCCGGTCAAGGGCTCCCCGCCCTCCCTGATCAACATCCCGTCCGGCTGCGCCTTCAACCCGCGCTGCCCGTACGCCGACATCCCCAAGGGCGACGTCACGCGTACGGTCCGCCCCGAGCTGACCGAGGTCGGCAGCCAGCACTGGGCCGCCTGCCACATGACGCAGGAGCAGCGGGAGCGTATCTGGACCGAAGAGATTGCGCCGAAGCTGTGAGCGAGAACGCAGAGGACAAAGCAGTGGTCATCCCTGCACAGAGCGACGGCGGCGCCACCCTCACCAAGGACCCCGCCCCCGGCGAGACCCTGCTGAGGGTGACCGGGCTCCAGAAGCACTTCCCGATCCGAAAGGGCCTGCTCCAGCGGCAGGTCGGCGCGGTGCGCGCGGTCGACGGCCTCGACTTCGAGGTCAAGTCCGGCGAGACCCTCGGTGTCGTGGGCGAGTCGGGCTGCGGCAAGTCGACCATGGGCCGGCTGATCACCCGGCTGCTCGAACCGACCGCGGGCAAGGTCGAGTTCGAGGGCCGGGACATCACGCACCTCGGCGTCAGCGGCATGCGCCCGATGCGCCGCGATGTGCAGATGATCTTCCAGGACCCGTACTCGTCGCTGAACCCGCGCCACACCATCGGCACGATCGTCGGCGCCCCGTTCCGGCTCCAGGGCGTCTCGCCCGAGGGCGGCATCAAGCAGGAAGTGCAGCGGCTGCTGTCGGTGGTCGGCCTCAACCCCGAGCACTACAACCGCTATCCGCACGAGTTCTCCGGCGGTCAGCGCCAGCGCATCGGCATCGCCCGCGCGCTCGCGCTCAACCCCAAGCTGGTGGTGGCGGACGAGCCGGTCTCCGCGCTCGACGTGTCGATCCAGGCGCAGGTGGTGAACCTGCTGGACGACCTCCAGCAGGAACTCGGCCTCACCTACGTGATCATCGCGCACGACCTCTCGGTCGTCCGGCACGTCTCGGACCGGATCGCGGTGATGTATCTCGGCAAGATCGTCGAGCTGGCCGACCGCGAGTCGCTGTACAGGGCGCCGATGCACCCGTACACCAAGGCGCTGATGTCGGCGGTCCCGATTCCGGACCCGCGCCGCCGGGCGGCCAAGAGCGAGCGCATCCTGCTCAAGGGCGACGTGCCCTCGCCGATCTCCCCGCCGAGCGGCTGCCGCTTCCACACCCGGTGCTGGAAGGCGACGGAGATCTGCAAGACGACCGAGCCGCCGCTGATTGAGCTGAAGCCCGGTCAGCAGGTCGCCTGCCACCACCCGGAGAACTTCGCGGACCAGGCCCCGCAGGACACGGTGCTGCTGACCGTCGCCAAGGAGGCGGCCGAGCTGGTGGCCGACGAGGTGCTGGCGGAGTCGGCGGAGACGTCGGCGGCGGTGGCGGCTGAGGTCGCGGAGACGGCGGAAGCCAAGGAGACGTCGGAAGCTTCGGAGACGTCGGAAGCTTCGGAGGCGGCGGTAGCTACGGAGACGGCGGAGGCCACGGAAACGTCGGAGACGGCGGAAGCCACGGAAACCTCGGTAGCTACGGAGACGGCGGAAGCCACGGAAACCTCGGTAGCTACGGAAACGGCGGAGGCCACGGAAACGTCGGAGACGGCGGAAGCCACGGAAACCTCGGTAGCTACGGAAACGGCGGAAGCCACGGAGACTGCGGAGGTCGCGGAGTCGACGGACGCCGCGGAAGCCGAGGCCCCCTCCAAGGACCCCGGGGACAAGTAGCCCAGCCCGCAGCCCCAGCCCCAGCCCCGGCCCCGCCTGCCTCGCAAGGCGGTGCCGGGCTGGGGCATCGCCGTCCTCGCGGTCGTCACCGCCGTCGTTCCGCGGCGGCTCGCGCCGCGGTTCCACTGGCGAGCGTCGCGTGCGTGGAACCGGCGGTCGACGGTGGATGCGGGGCGGTGCCGAGGCCCAGTTGCTGGGTCAGCCAGAGGAAGGCCGGCACCACCTGCGGCCGCCACAGCGCCATGGTGTGGCCGCCCGCGCTCTTCGGGATGTACACCACGTGCACGGTCGTCGGTGCCTTCGCGCTCTGTTCGATCGCCACGGCCGCCTCGAAGCCGTCGTGCGGCTGCCCGGAGAAGTAGAGGGCGATGCGGGGCGGGGTGCGGGCCGCGCGCAGCAGCAGGTACGGGTTGTTCGCGTTCCGCAGCATGGGGTTCTGCGCTGCCAGCGAGTCGCGTTCGCCGATCGGGTCGTTGTAGCCGGACAGGCTGACCGCCGCCCGATAGCGTTCGGGGTGGGCGACGGCGAGCTTCGTCGCGCAGTGCGCGCCCGCCGAGTACCCGGCCACCGCCCAGCCCGCCGGAGCGGTCTGGGCGCGGAAGTTGTCCATGACCATCTTCGGCACGTCGATGCTGAGCCAGCTGTCGGCGTTCACCGTGCCCGGGATGTTGGCGCAGCCGGTGTCCACTCCGGCCAGCAGATTGGTGCGCGGCGCGACCAGGATGAACGGCGCCACCTTGCCGTCGCGCATCAGCGGCAGCAGCTGCTTGGCCGCGTGCAGGGACCCGAACCAGGCCTTCGCCGAGCCGGGGTAGCCCGGCAGCAGCTCCACCACCGGGAACTTGCGGTGGCGGTAGGCGGGTTCGTGGTACTGCGGCGGCAGCCAGACGTAGACCTCGGCGTTCACGCCCGATACCCGGCCCTTGAGCTGGGTGACGCGTACGCCGCCGCTGGCCGGAGTGAACCGCTGCCGGACTCTGGGCAGCCGTTTCAGGGCTATCCCGCCGGTGCCGTCGGCCCCAAGATTCGCGGCCTGCTGCACATGGTCGCCCGTGCCGAGCAGGTCGGCCCAGTTGTCGTAGAGGTTGTTGGCGTTGTTGACCAGGACGAAGACCAGGGCCACGGCCGTCCCCTGCGTGAACAGCAGCATCAGCACCCGGCCCGCGGCCCGCACGGCCCTCGGCCCCCCGATCCGCGACCACAGGACGAACGGGAGCACGATGGCGACGACGGACAGCCCGACGAGGGTGTAGAGGAACGAAGTCCCAGTGAGGCTCATGCCTCTACAGAGGGACGGCGGCGCCCTCGGGTTTACGGATGAGTACGGACACTTACCGAGATATTGTCCGGTCCTCACCCAGGCCAAAGCTACCGCTTAGTAGTTTCTTGTTGTACCGTTCAGCCATGTCAGAAGCAGCTATCGCGCGCGCCGTCATCGGCGACAGCGAGTTCGACCGGGACACCGCGGTCACCCCGCGCGAATCCGGGGCCCCCGGGGTCTACGACATCGACCTCTCCGCCGGATGGACGATTCTCGGCGCCGTCAACGGCGGCTACCTGCTGGCCGTCCTGGGCCGCGCCCTGGCGCACGCCCTGCCGCACTCCGACCCCTTCAGCATCTCGGCGCACTACCTGACCGCCTCCCGGCCCGGCCCGGCGGTCGTGCGCACGGACGTCGTACGGACCGGCCGCACCCTGTCGACCGGCCAGGCCTCGCTCTTCCAGTACGACGACCAGGGCCGCGAGGTCGAACGCATCCGCGTCCTCGCCTCCTACGGCGACCTGGACGCCCTCCCCGACGACGTCCGTACGACGGCCGAGCCGCCCGCGATTCCGCCCCTGGAGCAGTGCTTCGGGGCGGAGGACGGACCTTCGCCGGTGCCCGGCGGCTCGGCGATCACCGAGCGCCTGATGCTGAAGCTCGACCCGTCCACCCTCGGCTGGGCGCTCGGCTCGCCGTCCGGCAAGGGGGAGATGCGGGCCTGGTTCGGGCTCGCCGACGGCCGGGATGCCGACCCCTTCTCGCTGCTCCTCGCGGTCGACGCGCTGCCGCCGACCGCCTTCGAACTCGGCCTGTCCGGCTGGGTGCCGACGGTCGAGCTGACGGCCCACATCCGCTCCCGCCCGGCGCCGGGCCCGCTGCGCGTGTCGATCACCACCCGCAATCTCGCCGGCGGCTTCCTGGAGGAGGACGCCGAGGTGTGGGACAGCGCGGACCGGCTGGTGGCCCAGTCGCGCCAGCTGGCCCGGGTCAGGCTCGGCTGAGCGGCGCCCGTCCCAGCCAGGCCGCCAACTGCCCGTAGGCGTCGGCTCCTTCGGGGACCGGCAGCGCCGAGCCGAAGGGCACGGAGTCGTCGCGTCGCGCGTCGGGGAGCAGGCGGTGGCCGACGGTGAGCGCGAACTCGGCCAGATCCGGATCGAGTTCGGCCGGCTGTCCCAGGGCCTCGCGGAGGTCCCAGGTGTGCGCCACCGTCTCCAGTACGTATCCCGACAGGGCGATCCGGCCCGGCTTCTCCCCGAACGGCATACGCATCACGGCGTCCAGGAGGTCGTCGTCCGCCCAGGCCTTCAGGGCGCGTTCGGCGGCCTCGGCGTAGGCGGCCGGCCAGCCGTCGTCCGGTACGCCGTCCACGAAGGGCCGCACGGCGAGCGCGTCCCCGCCCTCCGCGACGACGGCCACCCGGTGGGTGCCGCCGGCCATGTGGCTCAGCAGCGTGCGGACGTCGAACTCGGTGCAGGGGGTCGGGCCGGCCAGCTGCTCCAGGCGGACGGTCTTGATCAGTGCGGCGGCCTGGTCGGTGGCGCGGGCGAACAGGGGGCGGGGGTCGGGGTTCATGACGGCCTCTCGTGGTGTCGGTTTTGCGTGTCGATCTGCGCGGGTCGGTTCCCGCGTCGGTGCGGTGAGGATCGCCGGATAACCTGACAGCTGCCGTCAGCATTTGCGGAGCACTCGCCCACCGCGGGATTCTGCTGCCGTGAAGTCCGACCGCCTGCTGTCGATCCTGCTGCTCCTGCAGACCCGCGGCCGCGTCCCCGCGCACGAACTCGCCGCCCGCCTGGAGGTGTCCGTGCGCACCATCTACCGGGACGTCGAGGCCCTGTCGGCCTCCGGCGTCCCCGTCTACGCCGAGCGCGGCCGGCACGGCGGCATCGAACTGCTCGCGGGATTCCGTACGGACGTCACGGGCCTGACCGCCGACGAGTCCCGCGCGCTGTTCATCCTGGCCGCACAGGGCGCGCACGCCGCGCTCGGCCTGGACGCGGCCTTCGGCTCGGCCCTGCGCAAGGTGATGGCGGCGCTGCCGGCCCCGCACCGGCCGGTCGCCGAGGTGACCTCCCGCCGCATCCTCGTCGACGCCACGCGCTGGAAGGGCGGACCGCGGAAGGCGGTCGATCTGGACGTGCTCCAGGACGCGGTCTTCGCGGACCGGCGCGTCCGACTGCGCTACCGGCACAGCGGTGAGAAGGCGGCGCGGACCTACACCGTCGATCCGTACGGCCTCGTCGCCAAGGCGGGTGTCTGGTACCTGGTCGCCGACCGGCGCGCGAAGCCCCAGCTCTTCCGCGCGGACCGGGTTCGGTCGGCGACCGTCCTCGACGACCCCGTGCGCCGTCGGCCGGGGGTCGAACTCGCCGACGCCTGGGAGGTGGTGCGCCGTCAGGTCGAGGAATCCCCCGGTGGAGTCGAGGTCACCGTCCGGGTCCGGCGCGAGCGCCTCGACATGTTCCAGCGCCTCAACGCCGCCTGGCTGACCGCCCTCCCCGAGGACGACGGCGAGAGCGAGTGGGCCACGGCCCGTCTGACGTACGGCTTCGTCCGCGAGGCTCGCCAACTGCTGCTCTTCGCCGACTCGGTGGAGGTCCTCTCCCCGCCGGAAGTCCGCGAGGAACTGGCGGCGACGGCCGCTTCGGTCACGGAGCTGTACCGGCGCCCGGCGGCGGTGTCCGGTCCAGCCAGTGATGACGGCCGATGCTGATCAGCCGCATCTGACGCTCGGCCACCTGGGCGACTCGCTGCCGCTCCTCCTGCGGGGCCTCCAGCGCCTCCAGGAACAGCGAGGCGGTGATCAGCATCTGGTCGACGTAGAGGTTGGCGAGCATGAGCAGGTCGTCGTCGCTCCAGCCGGCGGACACGGGGTCCTTGGCCAGCTCGGCCTTCACCTCCTCGCCGAACCGGGCCAGTTGGTCCCGTATGGCGTCCCGTACCGGCTGGACCCCGCCATGGCGCTCACGGGCGATAAAACGGACATGTGCGGGGTACGCGTCCACGTGGCCGGCGATCAACTCGACGGCGCGGATGATGCGCACCCCGCTGTCGTCGGCCGTGGACACCGTCGTCCGGATCATCGGGTGCAGGCTGCTCAGCGCCTCCTCGACCAGGGCCACACCGAGATCCGCCGTGGAGCGGAAGTGCCGGTAGAAGGCGGTCGGGGCGACGCCGACGGCGCGCGTGACCTCGCGCAGACCCAGGCTGCTCAGACTCTGCTCCTCCAGCAGCCCCAGCGCCGCGTCCAGGAGCGACTGCCGGGTCTTCTGTTTCTGGACCTGCCGGATGCCGAGGGTGTGACTCATGCCATGCAGTTAACAACTGTTCTCCGGAATTTGAAAGCCGTTGTGCGCGCTAGACTAGGCAGTCAGTGAACAAGTGTTACTGCAATGAGAGGAGTCTTCCCATGCTGTTCCTCGTCGCCGCGCTTCTGCTGCTGGGTGTCGTCCTGGGCACCGTGGCCCACGCGCCGCTCACCTTCACCGCGGTAGCCGCCGCCGTCATCGCCCTCTGGCTCGGCATCTTCGCGCTCCGCGAGCGCCACGGCCGCCGCCGCCAGACATCGACCCGCTGATCTCCGGGAGCTGATCACCATGCAACTCACCGCACCGGCCACCCGCCGAACCGCCACCCGCGACGCCGACGGCATGGCTGTCGCGTCCTTCATCCTGGGCCTGCTCGGCCTCCTGGTCCTCAACCTCTTTCTCGGCCCGATCGCCATCGCGCTGGCGGGCGTGGCCCTGTGGCGGGGCACGACTCGCCGCGGCCGTGCCTATCTGGGCCTGGGCCTGGGAGTCGCCGACCTGGTGGTCCTGGTCGCCTTCATGCAGATGGACAACACGGTGTCGTGGAGCTTCTAGAAGTGCGGCTTCCAGTAGCGCGACTTCCCAGAGCCATAGCAGTGGCAGGCGGCCGGGGACGAGCCGTCGGCCACGGCGGTGGGCAGTCGTTCCGCGCCGCGGTGGGCCCGTAGAATCGGCGTCACCATGGCATACCTCGACCACGCCGCGACCACCCCGATGCTCCCCGAGGCAGTCGAGGCACTCACCGCGCACCTGAGCGTCACCGGCAACGCCTCCTCCCTCCACGCGTCCGGCCGCCGCGCGAGGCGCACCGTCGAGGAGGCCCGCGAAACCCTCGCGGAAGCGCTCGGCGCCCGCCCCAGCGAGGTCGTCTTCACCGCCGGCGGCACCGAGGCCGACAACCTCGCGGTCAAGGGCCTGTACTGGTCCCGCCGCGACGCCGACCCCGTCCGCACCCGCGTCCTCGCCAGCCCCGTCGAACACCACGCCGTCCTCGACGCGGTCCACTGGCTCGGCGAACACGAGGGCGCAACCGTCGAGTACCTCCCGGTCGACGCGTACGGCCGCGTCCACCCCGAGGCGCTCCGCGAAGCCATCGCCCGCAACCCCGACGACGTGGCCCTGGCCACCGTCATGTGGGCGAACAACGAGATCGGCACGGTCCTGCCGATCCACGAACTCGCCAAAACGGCCGCCGAGTTCGACGTCCCCCTGCACGCCGACGCCGTCCAGGCCTTCGGTCAGGTCCCCGTCGACTTCGCCGCCTCCGGCCTCGCCGCGATGACGGTCTCGGGCCACAAGATCGGCGGCCCCTACGGCATCGGCGCCCTGCTCCTGGGCCGCGAATACACCCCCGTACCCGTCCTGCACGGCGGCGGACAGGAGCGCCACGTCCGCTCCGGCACCCTCGACGTCCCCGCGGTCGCCTCCTTCGCGGTCGCCGGCCGCCTGGCCGCCCAGCAGCGCGAGTGGTTCACGCGGGAGATCGGCGCCCTGCGCGACGGCCTGATCGAGGCGGTCCATGCGGCGGTCCCGGACGCGATTCTCGGCGGCGACCCGGCATCGGAGGGCCGCCTCCCGGCCAACGCCCACTTCACCTTCCCGGGCTGCGAGGGCGACTCCCTGCTCCTCCTCCTGGACGCCCAGGGCATCGAGTGCTCCACCGGCTCCGCCTGCACCGCGGGCGTGGCCCAGCCCAGCCACGTCCTGCTGGCCACCGGCACCGACCCCGACCTGGCCCGCGGCACCCTCCGCTTCTCCCTCGGCCACACCTCCACGGAGGCCGACGTCGAGGCGGTGGCGAAGGCGATCG
The DNA here is from genome assembly GCF_040654815.1 of Streptomyces sp. NPDC050619. Taxonomy (NCBI): domain Bacteria; kingdom Bacillati; phylum Actinomycetota; class Actinomycetes; order Kitasatosporales; family Streptomycetaceae; genus Streptomyces; species Streptomyces sp. NPDC050619. The sequence goes on from NZ_JBFAIR010000035.1 coordinate 86,173, forward strand.
GCCCGGCGGTGGAACGGGCGCGCGCGGCGGGACTGTCGTAACCCCGAGGGCTCACGCCGCCGCCGTGCGGGCCCTCCGTACGAGCTTCATGTACCGGTCCCAGTCCCAGTGCGGCCCCGGGTCGGTGTGGTCCGTCCCCGGCACCTCCACGTGGCCGATGATGTGCTCGCGGTCGACGGGGATGTCGTAGCGCGCGCATATCCGGGCCGTCAGCCGCGCCGAGGCCTCGTACATCTCGTCCGTGAAGTCCTGCGGGCGGTCGACGAAGCCCGCGTGTTCGATGCCGACACTGCGCTCGTTGTAGTCGCGGTTGCCCGCGTGGTACGCCACGTCCAGCTCGCGGATCATCTGTGTGATGTATCCGTCCTTGCGGACGATGTAGTGCGCGGCCGCGCCGTGCCCCGGGTCCTGGAACACCTTCACCGCGCTGGCGAAGCTGCCCTGGGTGACATGGATGACCACCATGTCTATGCCGTAGTCGTCGGGCCGGTCCGCGCGCCGCCAGTTCGCGTCGGACGCGGCCACCCATCGCGCGCCGGCGTAGTCGACCTCGCCCTCCTCGCGCGGCTTCTCCACGCCCGGCGTGCGCCACCACAGGCGGCCCAGCTCGTCACGGGCCAGCACGGCCGAGCCCACCGCGGCCGCCGTGCCCCCGATGATCAGGGCCCGCCGCCCGATGCGCCGGTCGGTGTCCTTGCGGGCTCTGTCCACCTGGCCGCTGTCCTCGTCATTGCCTGCTCGTGTCGCCCCCATGTGATCGTGAACGGATACTCGTGGGCCCTGGTTCCCGCGTCCCCTTACTCTTGAAGGGTTATGACTGACACCACGCAGCCCACCCGACCTCTTCGCGTCCTCGCCGCCATGTCGGGCGGCGTCGACTCCGCCGTCGCCGCCGCCCGCGCGGCCGAGGCGGGCCATGACGTGACCGGCGTCCACCTCGCCCTCTCGGCGAACCCGCAATCGTTCCGCACGGGCGCGCGTGGCTGTTGCACGATCGAGGACTCGCGTGACGCCCGCCGCGCCGCGGACGTCATCGGCATCCCGTTCTACGTGTGGGACCTCGCCGACCGTTTCCGCGAGGACGTCGTCGAGGACTTCGTCGCCGAGTACGAGGCCGGCCGCACCCCCAACCCCTGCCTGCGCTGCAACGAGAAGATCAAGTTCGCCGCCCTGCTCGACAAGGCGCTCGCCCTCGGCTTCGACGCGGTCTGCACCGGCCACTACGCCAAGGTGACCCTGGGCGAGGACGGCAGCCGCGAGCTGCACCGCGCCTCGGACATGGCCAAGGACCAGTCGTACGTCCTCGGCGTCCTGGACGACCGGCAGCTCGCCCACGCGATGTTCCCGCTCGGCGACACGCTGACGACGAAGGACGAGATCCGCGCGGAGGCCGAGCGCAGGGGCCTGGCGGTGGCCAAGAAGCCCGACTCGCACGACATCTGCTTCATCGCCGACGGCGACACCCAGGGCTTCCTCGCCTCCCGCCTCGGCAAGGCGGAGGGCGACATCGTCGACGAGTCGGGAGCGAGGCTCGGCACGCACGAGGGCGCGTACGGCTTCACCATCGGCCAGCGCAAGGGCCTGCGGATCGGCACCCCGGCCCCCGACGGCAAGCCGCGCTACGTCCTGGACATCTCGCCCGTGGACAACACCGTGACGGTCGGCCCGGCGGACGCGCTGGATGTCACGGAGCTGACGGCGATCAAGCCGCGCTGGTGCGGGGCCGCCCCGACCGGCCCCGGCACCTACACCGCCCAACTGCGCGCCCACGGCGGCGAGACCGAGGTCACCGCCGAACTGGTCGACGGCACCCTGGAGGTGTCGTTCACGGAGCCGGTCCGCGGCGTGGCCCCCGGCCAGGCGATCGTGCTGTACGACGGCACGCGCGTGGTGGGGTCGGCGACGATCGCGTCGACGACGCGGGCGACGGCCGGGGTTTCCTGACCCCGCCCGACCCCGCCCGACCCCGCCCGACCTCGCCTGACCCCGCGCCACCGGGCTCTACGGGGCGAAGAACTCCGCCAGCACCGGCGCCAGGACGGTGGGATCCACCATGTGGGTCTCACCCTCCAGCGCCCGGTACATCCCCTCCGGCGCTGCCTCCGCGACCGCCTGCGCCGCCTCCCGCATCCACGCCGGGCTCGCGCCGCCCGCGAGGGCCAGTACGGGGACGGTGATCGAGGCCAGCCGGTCCCGGGGTACCCGGCCGTCGCCCATCACGGCGTCGTCGTACGCCAGGCTCGGGGCGAGAGCCTCCATGCCGGCCCACATGGGGGACTGGCGGGCGCCCTGGATCATCTTCTCGGCCAGGCCGGTGAGCCTCAGGAACAGCTCGACCGCGTCCCCGCGCCTGCCCTGCGCGAGCGCCTCCGTCAGCCGCTCGGTGTACTCCGAGCGCTCTTTCACGCCCTCCTCGTGCACGGCGAACGGCGTCTCGTACACGGCGACCCGACGGACCGGCAGCCCGCTCGCCGCCGCCTCCAGGGCCAGCGCACCGCCCGACGAGACGCCGTACAACGCCGCCTCACCGCCCACCGCCTCGATCAGCGCCGCGAGGTCCTCGACCTCCCGGGCCACCGCGTACGGGGCCGTGTCGCCGCTCTCGCCACGGCCCCGGCGGTCGTACGAGACCACGCTGAAGCGCTCGGACAGGGGCCGGGCCAGCGGCGCCACGGTGGCCCCTGTGGACATGGCCCCGCTGATGAGGATGACCGCCGGACCCTGACCGGTGCGCTGGTACGCGAGGGAAGTGCCGTCGCGCGAAGTCGTCTTCTTGTCCATGCTTGTGAAGACTGCCCGACGACAGCGAATTAATCGGGCACAACACTTCTAACCGGTCACAAGACGTCCACTTCGTAGAAGCAGAAGTGGTCCTTGATCTCGGCCACGTCCGCCTTCGGCTCGGGATACGCCCAGACCAGGTCGGCCGCGTCCGGCAGCGACCAGTAGGACGCCGTGCCCTTGAACGGGCAGTACGTGTGCGTGTCGGAGGGGCTCAGCAGGTCGAGCCGTACGTCCTGGGGAGGGAGGTAGTACCGCACCGGACAGCCCGTCTCCCGCAGGAGGAGGGGCCGTTCGCTCTCGGCCAGTACCTGGTCGCCCTGGACGACCCGTACGCGCTGCGTGCCCTGCTCGATGGTGATCGTGTGTCCTTTGGCCATACCGGAAAAGCGCTCGCGGGCCCCCGGTTCTTCCCGCGTACGGTGGCTCCATGCGAATCTGCGTCTTCCTCTCCGCCGCCGACCTCGACGAGCGATACACGCGCCCCGCGCGGGAGTTCGCGAAACTGATCGGCAAAGGCGGGCACACACTGGTCTGGGGCGGCTCCGACGTCGGGCTGATGAAGGTGGTCGCCGACGGAGTGCAGGAGGCGGGCGGCCGGCTGCTCGGGGTCTCCGTGGACTTCCTCGCGGCCAAGGCGCGCGCAGGCGCCGACGAAATGGTCATCGCGAAGGACCTCGCCGAGCGCAAGAAGCTGCTCATGGAGAAGGCCGACGCGGTGGTCATCATGGTGGGCGGCACCGGAACGCTGGACGAGGCGACCGAGATCCTGGAGCTGAAGAAGCACGGCCACACGGACAAGCCGGTGGTCCTGCTCAACACCGCGGGCTTCTACGACGGCCTCAAGGAGCAGTTCCGCCGCATGGAGGACGAGGGGTTCCTGCCCCGACCGCTGACCGACCTGGTGTTCTTCGCGGAGGAGCCGGTGGGGGCGCTGGCCTACCTGGAGGAGAGCCGCGGCGTCGAATGACGTGGGTGTGAGGCGGGCGGGTGTGATGCGAGCATGGCAGCCATGGCTACTCATGTGATCACCGGAGCGGGTTCCGGCATCGGCGCGGCCGTGGCCCGCCGCCTGCACGCGCGCGGGGACGACCTCGTGCTCCACGCGCGCGACGCGGGCCGTGCGAAGGAGCTGGCGGCCGAGTTTCCCGGTGCGAAGACGCTGGTGGGCGACCTGGCGGACCCCGACAAGCTCTCCTGGGCCTTCTCGCACCAGACGCTCCCCGACCGCGTGGACTGTCTGCTCCACATCGCCGGGGTGGTCGACCTGGGCCCGGTCGGCGAACTGACTCCCAAGTCCTGGCGCCACCAGCTCAACGTCAACCTCGTCGCCCCCGCCGAGCTGACCCGCCACTTCCTGCCCCAACTCCGCGCCGCCCGCGGCCACGTGGTCTTCGTGAACTCCGGCGCCGGCCTGAACGCCAACGCCGACTGGTCGGCGTACGCCGCCTCCAAGCACGGCCTGAAGGCCCTCGCCGACGCCCTGCGCCACGAGGAGCACGCGAACGGCGTCCGCGTCACCACCGTCTACCCCGGCCGCACCGCCAGCCCCATGCAGGCCAAGGTCCACCAGCAGGAGGGCAAGGAGTACGACCCCTCGCGGTGGATCGACCCGGAGTCGGTCGCGACGACGATCCTGCTGGCCATCGATCTGCCGAGGGACGCGGAGATCAACGACCTGTCGGTGCGGCCGGGGCGCTGACCTGCGTAGGCTTTCCGGGTGAGCAACAACACTCAGTTCAGCTTCGCCGCCGCCACCGGCATCGGCTCCTTGCCCGGCGGCGACGCCCGCGAGGCCGCCAAGACCGTCACCGGGTCCTTCGAGGACTTCCCGTTCCTGGCCGAGCTGCCCGCCCGGGGGCCCGGCGCGGACATGATCGGCCGGACCGCCGGGATGCTCGTCGAGCTGTACGCGCGCGTGGAGCCCAGCGGCTGGCGGCTCGGGGACCGGCCGGGGCGGGACACCAAGCGGGCCCGGTCATGGCTCGGCCAGGATCTCGACGCGCTGGAGGAGTTCACCCAGGGGTACGAGGGCCAGCTGAAGGTGCAGGCCGTCGGACCCTGGACGCTGGCCGCCGCGCTGGAGCTGAGGAACGGCGAGGTCGCGCTCAGTGACCCCGGCGCCTGCCGCGACCTCGCCGCCTCGCTCGCCGAGGGGCTGCGCCTGCACCTCGAGGACGTCCGGCGGCGCGTACCCGGCGCCCAGGTCGTCCTCCAGCTGGACGAGCCCTCCCTCATGGCCGTCCTGCGCGGGCAGGTGAAGTCCGCCAGCGGCTACCGCACCCACCGGGCCGTCGACCGGCAGGTCGTCGAGGCCACGCTCCGGGACGTCGCCGGGGTGCACGGCGGCGGCCCGGTCGTGGTCCACTCGTGCGCACCGGACGTACCGTTCGCCCTGCTGCGCCGGGCGGGCGCGGCCGCGATCTCCTTCGACTTCGCGCTTCTCACCGAGCGTGACGACGACGCGATCGGCGAGGCCGTGGAAGGGGGGACCCGGCTCTTCGCCGGTGTCGTGCCGGGCACGGACGGCCCATTGTCAGACCCTGCCGGTAGCGTCATGGGTGTCAGGACGCTGTGGCGCAGGCTGGGGCTGCATCCGGGGCTTCTCACGGAGGCGGTCACGGTCACTCCGTCGTGCGGACTCGCGGGGGCTTCCCCCGGGTACGCGCGAGAGGCACTCGCCCACTGCGTCCGGGCGGCGAGATCCCTCGCGGACAACCCAGAGTAACGGGAGGACAACACGGTGGCCGGCGAAAAGCAAGCGGAGACGACGGTGCCCGCTGAGGCACGGGAGAAGCACGCGCAGCTCGCTGAGCAGATCGAGGAGCACCGCTTCCGGTACTACGTGAAGGACGCTCCGGTCGTCAGCGACGCGGAGTTCGACAAGCTCCTGCGCTCCCTGGAGGCGCTGGAGGAGGAGCACCCCGAGCTGCGCACGCCCGACTCGCCGACGCAGAAGGTCGCGGGGGCGTACGAGACGGATTTCACGGCGGTCCAGCACCGCTCGCGCATGCTCTCGCTCGACAACACGTTCAACGACGAGGACCTCGCGGCCTGGACGGACCGCATCGCCAAGGAACTGGGCCAGCAGGACTACCACTTCCTGTGCGAGCTCAAGGTCGACGGCCTCGCCGTCAACCTCACCTACGAACACGGCCGCCTCACCCGCGCGGCGACTCGTGGTGACGGCCGCACCGGCGAGGACATCACGCCCAACGTCCGCACGATCGCGGAGATCCCGGACCGTCTCAAGGGCGGCGACCGCATCCCGGACTTCGTGGAGATCCGCGGCGAGGTCTACTTCCCGATGGAGAAGTTCCAGGAGCTCAACGCCCGCCTGGTCGAGGCCGGCGACAAGCCCTTCGCCAACCCGCGCAACGCCGCGGCCGGTTCACTGCGCCAGAAGGACCCGCGCGTCACCGCCACCCGCCCGCTGCACATGGTCGTCCACGGCATCGGAGCCCTGGAGGGCTTCGACGGCATGACCCGCCTCTCCGAGGCCTACGACCTGCTGAAGACCTGGGGCCTGCCCACTTCCCGGTACTCCAAGGTGGTCGACGGTCTCGACGGCGTACGGGAGTTCATCGCGTACTTCGGGGAGAACCGCCACTCCGTGGAGCTCGAGATCGACGGCGCGGTCGTCAAGCTCGACGAGATCCCGCTCCAGGGACGCCTGGGCTCCACCTCGCGCGCACCGCGCTGGGCGATCGCGTACAAGTACGCGCCGGAGGAGGTCAACACCAAGCTCATCAACATCCGCGTGGGCGTGGGCCGTACCGGCCGGGTCACGCCGTACGCCCAGGTCGAGCCGGTCACGGTGGCCGGCTCGGAGGTCGAGTTCGCCACCCTGCACAACCAGGACGTGGTCAAGGCCAAGGGCGTCCTCATCGGCGACACCGTGGTGCTGCGCAAGGCCGGTGACGTCATCCCGGAGATCCTCGGCCCGGTCGCCGACCTGCGGGACGGCAACGAGAAGCCGTTCGTCATGCCGTCGAAGTGCCCCGAGTGCGACACACCGCTCAGGCCGATGAAGGAAGGCGACATCGACCTGCGCTGCCCGAACGCCCGCACCTGCCCGGCCCAGTTGCGCGAGCGCCTGTTCTATCTCGCGGGCCGCAAGTCGCTGGACATCGAGCACTTCGGCTACGTCGCCGCCGCGGCTCTCACCAAGCCGCTGGAGCCCGCCGAACCGCCGCTGCTCGACGAGGGCGACCTGTTCGACCTCACCATCGATCGGCTGCTGCCCATCAAGGCGTACGTCCTCGACCAGGACAGCGGCCTGCCCAAGCGCGACCCGAAGACCGGCGAGGAGAAGGTCGCCACCGTCTTCGCCAACCAGCAGGGCGAGCCGAAGAAGAACGCGCTCGCCATGCTGGAGAACATCGCGGCCGCCAAACAGCGCCCGCTGGCCCGCGTCCTCACGGGTCTGTCGATCCGTCACGTCGGTCCGGTCGCCGCCGAGGCGCTGGCCCGCGAGTTCCGCTCGGTCGACCGCATCGAGCAGGCCTCGGAGGAGGAGCTGGCCAACACCGACGGCGTCGGCCCGATCATCGCGAAATCACTCAAAGAGTGGTTTGCCGAAGAGTGGCATCAGGAGATCCTCCGCAAGTGGAAGGCCGCCGGCGTCCGGATGGAGGAGGAGGGCTCCGGTGAGGACGAGGGCCCGCGTCCGCTCGAAGGACTCACCGTCGTCGTCACCGGCACCCTCGAACACTTCACGCGGGACGGCGCCAAGGAGGCGCTACAGACCCGTGGTGCGAAAGTGACCGGTTCGGTTTCGAAGAAGACGTCATTCGTCGTTGTGGGTGACAACCCTGGATCGAAGTATGACAAGGCGATGCAGGTCAAGGTGCCCGTGCTGAACGAGGACGGCTTCAACGTCCTGCTGGAACAGGGCCCCGAGGCGGCGACCGAAGTCGCGCTTCCGGCGCAGGAGTAGCGCGAGTAGCGGTTGAAGGCCACCCGATCGGCGCATACCAGATGCATATGGGTGGCCGGGGTGCATTCGGGCAACCGTCGACGACCGGTGCCCGTGGAAGCCTTCCGCGGCCTACTGTTGAGATGTGCGCCTGCCGTGCCCAGCTGCGGTCGGGGCATCCCTTTTGTTCCCGCAGGGCCCTTGGGGAACAAAAGGGGAAGGGTTTTTTCCAACGCGGTGCCGTTGACGGTTGTCGGGCGACGGGCCGCGTGGCGTGGGCACCGCCGGCTGTGAGAGGGACGGGAATGGAACCGACCGAGAGCGCCGCTCCGGACTCACGGCTGCCCCTGCGCCGGATGGTCGGCGCATGGTGGGAGAACCGGCGGGCCGTGCGGCCTTCGGCGCGTCCGGGCGCGGGGGGGGCGCGCCACGGGACCGTACGCCGCCGGACACTACACGGCTGCCGACGGCCGCGGCGCACCGCACCGCACGACCGATCACGCCCCCGGCCTGCCCGGGGCCGAGTCGGAACGGCACCTGTCCTGGCCCGCGTTGCCCGCGGCGGTCGTCGCGGCCGCCGGATTCGTGCTGGGCGCCGGCTTCTACCGGGCCTTCACCGGTGGCCACGCGCTTTTCCCGTCCGGCACCGTGGGCTGGTCCCTGGCCCTGCTGACCGGCATCATCGTCGGCCACCTGGTCGCGCTCGGCCGCGCCCGCTGGTGGGGCGGCACCGGCTCCGGCGCCGCCCTCACCCTCGCCGTCCTGCTGCTGTACGGCTGGCTGGCCGCCGGAATGGTCAGCCTCACCGTCGTCCTGCTGGTCGGCGTGGCCCGCCGCAACCGCTGGCGGCAGGGCGTCCTGGGCGGTGCGGTCGACATCCTCGGCATCGGCGCCGGGGCCCTGCTGCTGGGCGCGTTCGGCCGGGTGCCGTCCGTCGAGACCCCCTGGGACCCCGCCACCTGGTCGGTGTACACCGGCCCCGAGGTGGTGCTGGTCGCCATCGCCTATCTCGCGGTCACCCGCACCCTGGGCTGGTATCTGCACGCCCCCCGCACCGGCGGCCTGCCCACCGTCGCCCGCACCGCCCTGGTCAGACAGGGCCTGGTCGCGGTCGCGCTGCTCGGCATCGCCCCCCTGGTCTGCGTGGTCGCCATCGCCAAGCCGATCCTGCTGCCGCTGTTCGCCATCCCCCTCATCGCCCTCGACTCCACCCTGTGGATAGCCCGGGCCCGGGCGGAGGAGCAGTTGCGCGATCCGCTGACCGGGCTGCCCAACCGCCAGTGGCTGCTGGAGCGCATCTGGACCGCCCTGGACGACGCCGAGCGCATCGACGCCCGCGCCGCCCTGATGCTGATCGACCTCGACCGTTTCCGGTCGGTCAATGACACGCTGGGGCATCTGGCCGGTGACCGGCTGCTCCTCCAGATAGCCGACCGGCTCCGACTGGCGCTGCCGCGCGGTGCGGAAGCCGCCCGGCTCGGCGGGGACGAGTTCGCCGTCTTACTGCCGGTCGCCGACTCCACGACCTCCGCGACCCGGGTCGCCCGCAGCCTCGTCGCCGCGCTCAGCTCCCCGCTCGACCTCGATGGCCTCACCCTCGTGCTGGAGGCCAGCGCCGGAGTCGCCGTCTTCCCCGACCACGCCCTCGACGCCGAGGGGCTGCTGCGCCGGGCGGACGTGGCGATGTACCAGGCGAAGCGGGACCGTACGGGCGTCGAGGTCTACGAGTCCAAGCGGGACTCGAACACACCGGACCGGCTCGGACTGCTCGGCGATCTGCGCCGGGCCCTGGACGCGCACGAGGTCCAGCTGCACTACCAGCCCAAGGTCCGCTTCGACGGACAGGTGGCCGGCCTGGAGGCCCTGGTCCGCTGGGTGCACCCCGAGCGGGGCAAGGTCCCGCCGGACGAGTTCATCGCCATCGCCGAGTCGTCGGGGCTGATGCCCCATCTCACGGAGTACGTCCTGGACACGGCCCTCGGCCAGGTCGCCAAATGGCGCGCCCAGGGACTGTTCGTGCCCGTCGCGGTCAACGTCTCCCCGCGCGATGTCCACACACCCGGTTTCGCGGGATCGGTGGCCGCCCGGCTGGCCCGCCACGGCGTCCCCGCGGGCGCACTCCAGCTGGAGATAACGGAACACGTGCTGCTGGAGGACCCGCAGCGCGCCGCCGACACCCTCGCCGGACTGACCGGGCACGGCGTGAAGATGTCCCTGGACGACTTCGGCACGGGCTACTCCTCGCTGGTGCACCTGCGTCGGCTGCCCGTGAGCGAGCTGAAGATCGACCGCTCGTTCGTGGCCCGGCTGGCCGTCGACAACGAGGACGCGGAGATCGTGCGCTGCACCGTGGACCTGGCGCACTCCCTCGGGCTCATAGTCGTCGCCGAGGGCGTCGAGGACGACGAGACCTGGGAGCGACTGCGCGACCTCGGCTGCGACGCCGTACAGGGCTGGCTGGTCGCGGCCGCGATGCCGCCGGAGGAGACGACGGCGTGGCTGCGGGCGCGGGGATCCCGGGGCTGGCAGCGGCCGCGGGCGGCGCTGCCGGCCGCCGAGTGACCCCTCGCCGCCGTACGGCCTACGAGGTGCTGGGACGGTCGCTGGGAAACCGTTTAACGGGCTGGGGCCCCCGCCCCATAGGATTGGCCCCAAACCACACGCACTCACCCCAGAGGATCGCTGCATGCCTGGCATCACGCGCGAGGAGGTCGCCCACCTCGCTCGGCTGGCGCGTCTGGAGCTGAAGCCCGAAGAACTCGACCACTTCGCGGGACAGCTGGACGACATCATCGGCGCGGTCGCCCGCGTCAGTGAGGTCGCCGACCAAGACGTACCGCCGACCTCGCACCCGCTCCCGCTGACGAACGTCATGCGGGCGGACGAGGTCCGTCCGTCGCTCACCCCCGAGCAGGCGCTCTCCGGCGCCCCGGCCCAGGAGCAGCAGCGTTTCAAGGTGCCGCAGATCCTGGGGGAGGACTAACCGCATGACGGACAACGTCAACATCATCAAGCTCACGGCCGCCGAGACCGCCGCGAAGATCGCCTCCGGCGAGCTCACCGCGGTCGAGGTCACCGAGGCCCACCTGGCCCGGATCGAGGCCGTCGACGAGAAGGTGCACGCCTTCCTGCACGTCGACCGCGAGGGCGCCCTGGCCCAGGCCCGCGCCGTCGACGCGAAGCGGGCCAAGGGGGCGAAGCTCGGTCCGCTGGCCGGCGTTCCCCTCGCGCTCAAGGACATCTTCACCACCGAGGGCATCCCGACGACCGTCGGCTCGAAGATCCTCGAGGGCTGGATCCCGCCGTACGACGCGACCGTCACCAAGAAGCTGAAGGCCGCCGACGTCGTCATCCTCGGCAAGACCAACATGGACGAGTTCGCCATGGGGTCGTCGACGGAGAACAGCGCCTACGGCCCGACCGGCAACCCCTGGGACCTCACCAAGATCCCCGGCGGCTCCGGCGGCGGTTCCTCCGCCGCGCTCGCCTCCTTCCAGGCCCCGCTCGCCATCGGCACCGACACCGGCGGCTCCATCCGCCAGCCGGCCGCCGTCACCGGCACGGTCGGCGTGAAGCCGACGTACGGCGCGGTCTCCCGCTACGGCATGGTCGCGTTCTCCTCCTCCCTCGACCAGGGCGGACCCTGCGCCCGTACGGTCCTGGACGCGGCGCTGCTGCACGAGGTCATCGCCGGGCACGACCCGCTCGACTCCACCTCCATCGACGCCCCGGTCCCGCCGGTCGTCGAAGCCGCCCGCAACGGCAGCGTCGCCGGCATGCGCGTCGGCGTGGTCAAGCAGTTCCGCGGCGAGGGCTACCAGGCCGGCGTCATCCAGCGCTTCGACGAGTCGGTCGCCCTCCTCAAGGAGCTGGGCGCGGAGATCGTCGAGCTGGACTGCCCGTCCTTCGACCTCGCGCTGTCGGCGTACTACCTGATCGCCCCCTCCGAGTGCTCCTCCAACCTCGCCCGCTTCGACGGACTGCGCTACGGCCTGCGGACCGGCGACGACGGCACGCACTCCGCGGAGGAGGTCACCTCCCTCACCCGTGAGGCGGGCTTCGGCCCTGAGGTCAAGCGCCGCATCATGCTCGGCACGTACGCCCTGTCGAGCGGTTACTACGACGCGTACTACGGCAGCGCCCAGAAGGTCCGCACGCTCATCACGCGCGACTTCGAGAAGTCGTTCGAGCAGGTGGACGTGATCGTCTCCCCGACCACGCCCACCACCGCCTTCCCGATCGGCGAGCGTGCCGACGACCCGATGGCGATGTACCTCGCGGACCTGTGCACCATCCCGACCAACCTGGCGGGCAACTCGGCCATGTCGCTGCCCTGCGGCCTCGCGCCGGAGGACAACCTGCCGGTCGGGCTCCAGATCATCGCGCCCGCGCTGAAGGACGACAGGCTGTACAAGGTGGGCGCCGCCGTCGAGGCCGCCTTCGTGGAAAAGTGGGGGCACCCGCTGATCGAGGAGGCTCCGTCGCTGTGAGCGCACTGACCAAGGCCAAGGGCTTCAAGAAGTCCAAGTCCGGTACGTACCTGTCCATCGCCGGGACCGCGTTCGGCGCGATCGGTGTCGCCAAGCGGCTCAAGAAGGCCCGCGCCGACAAGGACACGCTGGTCCTGATCGACGCCACCGTGTCCGCCGTCGCCATCGTCACCGGACTCGCCATCCTCTACCGCGAGCTGAAGCGGCTGGGCGACGACGACGTCCTGCTGGGCTGAGAGGGAAGTTTCACCGTGACCACCACGATCGACCTGGTGTCGTACGAGGACGCGCTGGCGTCGTACGACCCCGTCATGGGCCTCGAGGTCCATGTCGAACTCGGCACCAAGACCAAGATGTTCTGCGGGTGTTCCACCGAACTGGGCGCCGAGCCCAACTCGCAGACCTGCCCGACCTGCCTCGGCATGCCCGGCTCGCTCCCGGTCGTCAACGCGACCGGCGTCGAGTCCGCCATCAGGATCGGCCTCGCGCTGAACTGCGAGATCGCCGAGTGGTGCCGCTTCGCCCGGAAGAACTACTTCTATCCGGACATGCCGAAGAACTTCCAGACCTCCCAGTACGACGAGCCGATCGCCTTCAACGGCTACCTCGACGTGCAGCTGGAGGACGGCGAGACCTTCCGCGTGGAGATCGAGCGCGCCCACATGGAGGAGGACACCGGCAAGTCGATGCACGTCGGTGGCGCGACGGGCCGTATCCACGGCGCCTCGCACTCGCTCCTCGACTACAACCGCGCCGGCATCCCGCTCATCGAGATCGTCACCAAGCCGATCGAAGGCGCGGGCGAGCGCGCTCCCGAGGTGGCCAAGGCGTACGTCCGTGAGCTGCGCGAGGTCATCAAGGCACTCGGCGTCTCCGAGGCCCGGATGGAGATGGGCCAGATGCGCTGCGACGTGAACCTGTCGCTGCGCCCGCACGGCCGGGAGAAGTTCGGCACGCGGTCCGAGACGAAGAACGTGAACTCGCTGCGCTCCGTGGAGCGCGCGGCCCGTTTCGAGATCCAGCGGCACGCGGCCGTGCTGAACAGCGGCGGCACGATCATCCAGGAGACCAGGCACTTCCACGAGGACACGGGGTCGACGACCTCGGGCCGCGTGAAGGAGGAGGCCGAGGACTACCGGTACTTCCCGGAGCCCGACCTGGTGCCGGTCGCCCCGACGCGCGAGTGGGTCGAGGAGATCCGCTCCGCGCTGCCGGAGCTGCCGCTGGTCCGCCGCAACCGCCTGCGCGAGGAGTGGGGCGTCAGCGGCACCGAGATGCAGGCGATCCTCAACGCCGGCGCGCTGGAGGCGATCGTCGCCACGATCGACGCCGGTGCCGACGCCGGCTCCGCCCGCAAGTGGTGGATGGGCGAACTCGCCCGCAGCGCCAACGAGTCGGGCCGGACGCTCGACGAACTGGCCATCACGCCGGAGCAGGTCGCCCGCGTCAGCAAGCTGGTGTCCTCCGGCGACCTGAACGACAAGCTGGCCCGTCAGGTCATCGAAGGCGTCCTCGCGGGCGAAGGCACCCCGGACGAGGTCGTCGACAAGCGCGGTCTGAAGGTCGTCTCCGACGAGGGCGCCCTCACCACCGCCGTCGAGGAGGCCATCGCCGGCAACCCCGGCATCGCGGACAAGATCCGCGGCGGCAAGGTGGCCGCGGCCGGCGCCCTGGTCGGCGCCGTCATGAAGGCCACACGCGGCCAGGCGGACGCGGCCCGCGTCAAGGAGCTGATCCTTCAGAAGCTGGGCGTCAGCGAGGGCTGAGCAGTCGATTCGGGGGGATGCACCGGTAGGTCGGTGCATCCCCCCGAACCATGTCAGCTCACAGACGGCGGCCGACGAGTCGTACGAAGCCCAGCGCGCGGCCCTCGTCGACGCGCACCATCTCGCCGACCTCACGGGCCATGCGCCGGTGGAACTCCTCCGGACTCTCCTCGGCGACCACATCGCACCACAGCAGCCAGTCCCGCCAGCCATCCGGCAGCCAGTCGGCCGCCTCGACTTCCACGGCCCCGCCGCGCGTCCAGTGGCGCCGCCACCAGCCGGGGGAGTGGAAGCACCAGAAGTCGGGCTCCCACCACGGCTCGAGATGCGCGGGCGGCTGAGTGCCCTCCGGCTCGTCCCGCAGCGCCGGTACGACGACCCCGATCCGCCCGCCCGGCTTCAGCAGCCGGGTCAGCGTGGGCAGATAGAGATCGTTGGTGCCGAAGTACTGGTACGCGTCGATGGAGACGATGGCGTCGAACGTGCCCTCGCCGAACGGGAGGTCGTGCGCCTCGGCGAACACGGGCAGCACGCGGTCGGCGACGCCGGCCTCCGCGATGCGCGGGGCGTTCTCGTCGGGCTTGATCCACAGGTCGGCCGCGGTGACCTGGAGGTCGTACTCCTTGGCCAGGAAGACCGAGGTCATCGCGCGTCCGCAGCCGAGGTCCAGGACCCGGGCGCCGGCGGGCAGCGCGTCCAGGCCGAGGGCGGGGGCCAGCCACTCCAGCAGCCACAGCGCGTGCGGGCCCATCTGGTTCTCGATGGTCCAGCGGGCGTCGTAGCGGTTGCTGCGCGGGTAGCGGGGGTGGGTCAGGCGGCTAGCGAGGTCGTCGTGCGGGGTCCTTGATGTGATGTCGGACATCGGTGAACGGGCTCCTTGAGTCCTGCGTAGAGGAAAGAGATGCGTAGGAGCTCGGTCGGACCCTCATTCAATGCACCTGCTTCGGTCGGCGGCGATGTGCCGGGAACGCCGGACGCCGGGACGCTAGCAGCCGGGTTATGCGCTCGCACCCGGATTTCTCAGCGGAACGCGCTACGCTCGCCCGCCATGAGCGGACGAGCGGATTCCGAGACAGCCGAGATCCAGGAGGACTTCGCGGACCGGGTGCGGGACGCGCGGCGGGCTCGCTGGACGGCGGTCGCGACGGGAGCGCTGCTGACCCTGGTGGGCCTCGCGGCGTCGACGCTCCGCTTCACCGGTTCCGCGCCGGCAGTCGTCCCGGCCGCCTATGCGGCCGGCGCCACCGTCTGTGCGCTGGCGGCGGTCCTCGGGTCCCGTGGGCGCACCCGGCGGGCCCTGTGGCTGCTGATCGCGGGGGCCATGGTGATGGCGGTGGGCGACCAGTTCGACTGAGGTGACAGAGTGCCCGTTACTGTCCTGTGATCTGCCTCGCACTCCTGTGAATAAACCCACGAACGCGGCAAACGATCTTTTCCGCCTGCAAGAGTGGCTTCACGTTACTCATGCGTTCTTTGCGGGCCGTTCACATCATGACGCTTCATGGACGACTGTTCCCGGCCAAAGATCCATAAATCGTCATTCCCGGGAGCTTGTTCGTGGCAGCCCTTGCGCGCTGGTGTGTCCGACGACGGCTCGTCGTTGTCGCCCTGTGGCTCGTCGCCTTCGGCGGAGTGACCGCGGCCGCCACCGTCACCGGCTCCGCCTACTCGAACAACTACGAGGTCCCCGGCACCGAGTCGGGCCACGCCACCCAGCTGCTGCGGGACGGCTTCCCCGACCTCGGCGGCGACAGCGACACCGTCGTCTGGCACACCACCACCGGCACCGTCCGCGCCCCCGACGTCGAACAGACCATGATCCGCACCCTGGACAGGATCGAGGACCTGCCCGGGGTGGCCGCCGTGTCCGGCCCGTACGGCGAGCAGGGCGCGGCCCGGATCAGCGCGGACGGACGTACGGCCTACGCCACGGTCACCTTCGACGACCCGGCCGAGACCATCGACGCGTCCGAGGCGCGGGGCGTGGTCGAGGCCGCCAAGGACGCCCAGACCGACGGGCTGCGGGTCGAGCTGGGCGGCAGCGCCATCGGGCTCACCGAGTCGTCCGGCGGGCATATCGCCGAGGTCGTCGGCGTGGTCGTCGCGGCGCTCGTGCTGTTCCTCGCCTTCGGCTCGCTCGCCGCCTCGCTGCTGCCCATCGCCACCGCGCTGGTCAGCGTCGGCACCGCCTACGCCGGGATCGTGCTGCTCGGGCACGCCATGACCGTCGCCGACTTCGCGCCCATGCTCGGCATGCTGATCGGGCTCGGCGTCGGCATCGACTACGCCCTGTTCATCGTCACCCGGCACCGACGCGGCCTCAAACGCGGGCTGTCCGTGACGGAGGCGGTCACGAACGCCGTCTCCACCACCGGACGCGCGGTCGTCTTCGCGGGTGCCACCGTTTGCATCGCCCTGCTGGGGATGCTGATCCTGAGGCTCAGCTTCCTCAACGGCGTCGCGATCGCCGCTTCGCTGACCGTCGTGCTGACGGTCGCGGCCTCCGTGATCCTGCTGCCCGCCCTGCTGTCCCTCATCGGCATGCGCGCCCTGAGCCGGCGCGAGCGGCGCCGCCTCGTGGAGCACGGGCCGCAGCCCGAGCTGCCGACCGGGTTCGCCGCGCGCTGGTCGGCGTTCGTGGAGCGCCATCCCAAGGTGCTCGGCGCCCTCGCCCTGGCCGTCATCACGGTCCTCGCCCTGCCCACCCTGGGGCTGCGCCTGGGCACCTCCGACCAGGGCAACGACCCCGGTTCGTCGACCACGAGGCAGGCGTACGACCTCCTCGCCGACGGCTTCGGGCCCGGTGTGAACGGTCCGCTCACCCTCGTCACCGAGGTCCACGGAGCCGAGGACAAGCTCGTCCTCGACAACCTCGCCGCCACCATCCGCACGACCGAGGGGGTCGCGTCGGCGACACCGGTGACGTACGACGCCGGCGGGGACACGGCGTACCTCACGATCGTCCCGGAGTCGTCCCCGCAGTCCCAGAAGACCAGCGACCTCGTCGACCGGCTGCGCACCGAGGTGCTGCCGCGCGCCGAGACCGGCACCTCGCTCGACGTGCAGGTCGGCGGCGTGACAGCGGGTTACGACGACTTCGCCGACGTCATCGTCGGCAAGCTGCCCGTGTTCGTCGGCGTCGTCATCGGCCTGGGCTGCTTGCTGCTCCTGCTCGCCTTCCGGTCCATCGGCATCCCCCTGAAGGCCGCCGCGATGAACGTCGCGGCCGTCGCCGCCGCCTTCGGGGTCGTCGTCGCGATCTTCCAGTGGGGCTGGGGGAGCGAGCTGCTGGGTCTGGGCCGAGCCGGGCCCATCGAGCCCTTCCTCCCCGTGATCATGGTGTCGGTCCTGTTCGGGCTCTCCATGGACTACCAGGTCTTCCTGGTCAGCCGGATGTACGAGGAGTGGCTGGAGACCGGCGACAACCGGCGGGCCGTGCGCGTCGGCCTCGCCGAGACCAGCCGGGTGATCAACTCCGCCGCGGTCATCATGATCTCCGTCTTCCTCGCCTTCGTGCTCAGCGGCGACCGGGTGATCGCCATGTTCGGCATCGCGCTCGCCGCCGCCGTCGCCCTCGACGCCTTCGTGCTCCGTACGCTCCTTGTGCCGGCCCTCATGCACCTGCTGGGCGGCGCCAACTGGTGGCTGCCGCGCTGGCTGGACCGCCGGATGCCACGCATCAGCATCGAGCCGCCCGAGTGCCGGGCCGCCCATGAGAGGCTGGCCGCCGCGACGGACGCCGAGATGGCGGACGTCCTGGCGAAGGAGCGGCAGCGGGATGTACGCGATATCTCTGGGTGACGACGGAGCTCGACTGCGCCCCCTGGAGCCGTGGCACGCCGAGGAGTTCCTGGCCCACCTGGACCGGGGGCGCGAGTTCATCACCCGGTTCATCCCCTTCGGCAAGAAGGCCACGGACGTGGCGTCCGCCCGGGAGATGCTCCAGCGGTACGCCGACCTGCGCGCCGCCGACACCGCCTCCCTGCACGGCCTGTGGCTGGACGGGAAGCTCGTCGGCGGGGTGCTCTTCCTGAACTTCGACGCGGAGAACGGCAACTGCGAGGTCGGCTGCTGGCTGGAACCCGCCGGCACCGGACGCGGTCTGATCACCCGGGCCATGCGGGTGCTCATCGACTTCGCGGTCGAGCAGCGCGGCATCCACCGGATCGAATGGATCGCCGCCGCGGGGAACACGCCCAGCCTGAACGTGGCCCGGCGGCTGGGGATGACCCTGGAGGGAGTGCGCCGGGAGAGCCACCCCTATGGTGGTGTGCGGCACGACCTCGAGGTGTGGTCGATTCTCGCGCCCGAGTGGCGGGACGCACGCGCGCGTGCCGCTCACAGCGATCATTAAGAAACCTCTCAGACAGGATCCGTACGGTGCCGGACATGGGAACCAAGACAGTTGACGAGACCGGTGCCGCCACGGGCGCCGAGGCCACGACCGACGAGGAGAAGACGGGCACCCCCGACCTCACCAAGACCGACGAGGCGACGGCGACCGACACCGACGTCACGGCCGACGACACGGCGGCCGACGACACCGAGGCCGACGACGACGTCATCGAGGACCACGTTTCCGCGGACTCCGCGGACGAGGACGCGAGCCCCTCCGGCGTCGGCCAGGGCGCGGGCGCCGTCGTCTCCGCCGGTCTGGGCCTCGTCTCGCTCACCGGCGGCTGGATCGGCACCGTCGCCGCCGCCCGCGAGACCCTCGTCGGCCAGCTTCAGACGTCATCGAGCGCGAGCGTCGCCAAGCAGGTCAAGGAGGTCTACGGAGATGCCTGGCAGACCACCGCGCTGTGGAGCGGCCTGTTCGCCCTGCTCGCGCTGGTCGTCGGCGTCGTCGTCCTCGCCCGGCCCGCGTTCGGAGCGCCCGGCAAGCCGCAGGCCGTGTGGATCAAGTCGGTCGCCTGGGGCGGTGTCGCGCTCGGCGTCATCGGACTGCTCCTGGCCGTCCTCAAGTACACCGGCATCCTGCTGGACCTGCCGTCCACCAGCTGAACCACCGCACGTCCCGAGGGGCCTTAGGGCATCCGTAAGCACCTTACGGATCTCCTTGAGGCCCCTCCCGCACATCTAAGGCCCCGCCCGCCGCCGAAGATGCGGAACTCTCCCGATGTGGCGGACCCCCCTGGGAGACGAAGGTTGAGGCATCGCAACGAGCGAAGCCCGAAACCGACCTCTCACCAGGGACACACCATGTACGAGTACAAGTTCTCCCAGTTCCGTTCCGCCGACCTGATCCGCCAGGCCGAGCACGAGCGGCTGGTCCGCGAGGCCGTCCGCGGCCGCCGTGCCGCCCGCCGCGAAGCCGCCCGCCACGCCGCCGCGGGGGAGGCGGATACCGGCCGGCCCCGCCGGCACCGGTTCCTGCGCGCCGCGTGAGCGCCGGGGGAGCGGGGGAGGGCAGCCGTACGGTCTTGCCCTCCCCCGCGCGGACGGCCCTCCCCGCGAAAACAAGTGCCGCACTGTCGGACCCGCGTGCGATGCTCGGGCCCGTGGAGACCAGGTCCGTCAGTCCCGTGTTCGTCGGCCGCACCGACGAACTGGACACGCTGAACGACGCGCTCGCCCGCGCTGCTGCTGGGGGTACCTCCCAGGCTTTCGGCACTGGGGGAGAGCCGCAGGCGTTACTGCTCGGCGGTGAGGCCGGCGTCGGCAAGACCCGGCTCGTCGAGGAGTTCGCCACCGCCGCCTGCCGCCGCGGCGCAGTCGTCGCGCTGGGCGGCTGTGTCGAGATCGGCGCCGACGGGCTGCCCTTCGCCCCCTTCTCCACCGCCCTGCGCGCCCTGCGCCGCGAACTGCCCGGGGAACTCGCGGCCGCGGCCGCCGGTCAGGAGGAGGAACTCGCCCGGCTGCTGCCCGAGATGGGCGAGGCGGGCGCGGGCCGGCACGACGAGGAGGGCATGGCCCGCCTCTTCGAACTCACCGCACGACTGCTGGAGCGCGTCGCCGCCGACCGCACCGTAGTCGTCGCCCTGGAGGACCTGCACTGGGCCGACGCCTCCACCCGCCACCTCCTCTCCTACCTCTTCCGCACCCTGCGCACCGGCCGCCTCGTCGTCCTGGCCACCTACCGCTCCGACGACATCCACCGCCGCCACCCGCTGCGCCCCCTGCTCGCCGAACTGGACCGACTGCGCACCGTCCGCCGCATCGAACTCGGCCGCTTCAACCGCGCCGAGGTCGGCCGCCAGATCGCCGGAATCCTCGCCCAGGAACCCGAACCGGCCCAGGTCGACGACATCTTCGAGCGCTCCGACGGCAACGCCTTCTTCGTCGAGGAACTCGCCGTCTCCGCCCACGAGGGCTGCGCCACCGGCCTCACCGACTCCCTGCGCGACCTCCTCCTGGTCCGCGTCGAGAGCCTGCCCGAGAGCGCCCAGCGGGTCGCCCGGATCGTCGCCGAGGGCGGCTCCACCGTCGAATACCGGCTCCTGGCCGCCGTCGCCCAACTCGCCGAGGACGACCTCATCGAGGCACTGCGGGCCGCCGTCGGCGCCAACATCCTGCTCGCCGCGCCCGGCGGCGACGGCTACCGCTTCCGTCACTCCCTGGTCCGCGAGGCCGTCGGCGACGACCTGCTGCCCGGCGAACGCTCCCGCCTCAACCGCCGCTACGCCGAAGCCCTGGAGGCCGACCCCACGCTCGTCCCCGCCGGCGAGCGCGTCATGCGCCTGGCCAGCTACTGGTACCACGCCCATGACGCCGCCAAGGCGCTGCCCGCCGTCCTGGACGCCTCCGTCACCGCCCGCCGCCGGCACGCCTACTCCGAACAACTGCGGCTCCTGGAGCGGGCGATGGAGCTGTGGGACTCCGCCCCCGAGGACGTCCGCGCCCGGCTGCGCCCCGTCGACTGCGCCGAGGCCTACCCTGCCTGCGGCTGCGATCCGGCCACCGCCCCGCTGCGCTACCTCGACCTGATGGCCGAGGCGGCCGTCGCGGGCCGGCTGTGCGGGGAGCGCGAGCGCGCCCTGAAGATCACCAAGCGGGCGCTGCACCTGCTGGTGGACGAGGAGGCGGACCCGCTGCGCGCCGCGTGGTTCTGGGTCCAGCGCTCCCGGCTGGTCCAGGCCCAGGCCCGCAGCGACGGCTGGCGGGAACTGGGCACCGCCCAGGACCTGGTACGCGGCCTGCCGCCGTCCGAGGTGCACGCCGAGGTGCTGTCCACCGTGGCCAACTGGGTGATGCTGCACGAACCCGGCCCCGACGCCTTCTCGGCGGCCGAACGCGCGGTGGCGTACGCGCGCATGGTCGGCGCCCGCGAGATCGAACTCAACGCACGTCTCACCCTCGGCGGCCTGATGGTCGACGCGGGCGACGTCGAAGCCGGGCTGGCGGAGATGTACGAGGTCAAGGAACGGGCGCTCGCGGAGGGCGTGACCTCTGTGGCGGGCCGCGCCCATGTGAACCTGCCCTCGGAACTGGAGGCAGTCGGCCGCAGCCGGGAAGCGGTCCGGATTCTGGAGGAAGGGATCACCTTCACCCGCAGATTCGGCCAGCTGGACTCCGAGGCATGGGTGTGGGGCAACCTCTCCGACTCGCTGTACTCACTGGGCCGTTGGGATGCCGCCGCCGAGGCCGCGGCGAACGCGCTGCGGGTCGGACACAGCGCCAGGCCCCAGGCCGCCGGCGCGCGGCGCTTGGCCAATCTCGCCCTCGCCCGGGGTGAGGTCGCCGGGGCGGCCGCCCACCTGGCCACCGCCCGGACGTACTACGGCACCCACGACCCGATGCCGCAAGCGGCGCTGCCGATGACCCGTCTGGCCATCGGCATGGCCGCCGCGGAGGGCCGCCTGCTCGACGCCCGTGCCGAACTGGAACGCGTCCTCGACGCCGGCTTCCCGCCCGGCACCCAGCGCTACAGCTGGTCGGTCCTGCTGGCCGCCGCCCTCGCCGAGTCCGACGCACGCGGCCTGCCCACCGCCGAGCAGGGCCGGGCCGCCGCCCTCGACCGCGTTCTCGGGGCCGCGAAGAAGCTCACCACGGGCGCGCCCGTCTGGCTCGCCGTCGAGAAGTGGGTCCGCGCAGAGGTCCGCCGCGCGGAGGGCCAGGACACCCCCGAGCTGTGGTCGGAGGCGGTCACCGCCTTCGAATCCCTGGAGCAGCCCTACGACCTCGCCCGCGTGCGGTACCGGCTGGCCGAGGCCCTGCTGGCGGGCGGCGGCGAGCCCGAGCGCGCCCGGGCCACGGAATTGCTCCGGCTCGCCCACGCCGTCGCCGAACACCTCGGCGCGCGCCCCCTCGCCGAATCCGTCACCCGGCTCGCCCAGCGCGCCCGCCTCACCCTGACCGGCGCCCCGACCGGCAGGCCGGACGACCCGGCCCGGGCCCTCGGCCTCACCGGCCGGGAACGCGACGTCCTGCGTCTGGTCTCCGCCGGCCGCACCAACCGCCAGATAGCCGAGGAACTCTTCATCTCCCCGAAGACCGCGAGCGTCCACGTGTCGAACATCCTGGGCAAGCTGGGCGTCTCGGGGAGGGGAGAGGCGGCGGCGGTGGCGCATCGGATGGGACTGTTCACGGCCGACTCTGCCCAGGGTTCGTCGGCGGGGTGAGGCGTACGCTGTCAGGGATCGGCAGGGAGGCGCCGTGTTCAACATGTTCGAAGAACTGTTCGCACCCGGCCGCAAGCACACCCGTGACGAACAGAACCGGCTGGAGCTCACCCGGGAGGACGTCGGCGACGGTGATCCCGGGCGAGGGCCGATAGATCTCGAGTCCGGAAGGGTCGTCGTACGGTCGGCGGCACCTGAGGAGCCGGACGAGGACGCCTCCCCGGCGGAGTGAGAGCCAGAGCTGGCGGAGCGCGGGCCAGGGCTAGCTGACCTGCACCTCCAGAATCCGGTCGTCCCCGTCCTTGGGGGCACCCCGGCCGTCCGTATTGCTGGTCACCAGCCACAGTTTGTCGCCGCCGGCCGACACCACCGTGCGCAGCCGGCCGTGCTCGCCCTGGAGGAAGGCCTGCGGGTCGGCCGAGGCCTCCGTGCCGTTGAGCGGGATGCGCCACAGGCGCTCGCCCTTCAGGCCGGCCATCCAGACGGAACCCTCGGCGTAGGCGATGCCGCTCGGCGAGGCCTCGTCCGTGCCCCACTGGGCCACCGGGTTGTGGAACGTGGAATCGCTCGACTTGCCCTCGGCGTCCGGCCAGCCGTAGTTGTCGCCCGGCTTGATCGCGTTCAGCTCGTCCCAGGTGTCCTGGCCGAACTCCGCGGCGAACAGGCGCTGTTCGGCATCCCAGGCGAGGCCCTGCACATTGCGGTGGCCGTACGAGTACACCGGGGAGTCGGGGAACGGGTTGCCCGGAGCCGGTTCGCCCTCCGGGGTCAGCCGCAGGATCTTGCCGCCCAGGGACTTGATGTCCTGGGACAGGCCCCCCTCACCGCTCTCGCCGGTGCCCGCGTACAGCATCTTGTCCGGGCCGAAGGCGATCCGGCCGCCGTTGTGGACGTAGCCCTTGGGGATGCCCTTGAAGATCGTGTCGGGCGCGCCCAGCTGTTCGCCGGACGGCTTCTTCTCGTCGTACAGCATGCGGACGACGCGGTTGTCCGAGGCCGAGGTGAAGTAGGCGTAGACCATGTGGTCCGAGGCGTAGTCCGGGGAGAGGGCGATGCCCAGCAGGCCGCCCTCGCCGGCCGGTGACACCCCCGGCACCTCGCCCAGCTCGGTCTTCTTGCCCGACTGCTCGTCGACCCGCGTGATCGTGCCCTCGTCCCGGGAGGAGACGAGCAGGCCGCCGTCCGGGAGCGGGGCGAGGCCCCAGGGCGTGTTCAGATCCTCGGCTACGGTACGGAGCACCTTCACCGAGCCCTTGGCGGGCGGGGTCGCATCGGCGGCCTGCTGCGAGGGCGACGACTGCGCCCTCGCACCGCTTCCACCGGGGGAGACGCTCTTCTCGCCGCCCGACGATCCTCCGCCGTCGGAGGAGCAGCCGGCCGTCCACAGGAGCGCGGCCGCGGCCAACACGGCCGACACAGCTCGACGTTGCACGATCATGGTCCCTTCGACGCGGCGGTTCTCCCTGTCATACACCGCTCGCGCCTCACAGGTTCCCGATCACCGAACCCCGAACCGTCGACTCTGCGACAACTCGCCCGTTTTCACTCCCACGACCCGGTGATCTTCACTCCCACGACCCCTGCGCCCCCGGCAGCTGCGCCACCTCCGCGAGATCCTGGGGCGTGAGCCGCAGGGTCGCCGCCCGTGCGTTCTCCGTCACCCAGCGCTCCCGCTTGGCTCCCGGCACCGGGACCACGTGCCCGGCCTGGGCCAGCACCCAGGCCAGCGCCACCTGGGCCGGGGTGACGTCCTCGCCGTGGCGGCGGGCCACGCGGCGCAGCCCGGCCACGATCGGCTGGTTCGCGGCCATCATCTCCGCGGTGAAGCGGGGATGGCGGGCGCGTACGTCGTCTGGCTCGAAACCCTCGCCCGGGGTGAGCGTGCCGGTCAGGAAGCCGTTGCCGAGCGGCATCGCGGCCAGGAATCCGATGCCGCGGGCCTCGCACCACGGCAGCAGCGCCTCCGTCGCCTCCGGCGACCACACCGACAACTCCGCCTGCACCGCGCTCACCGGGAAGACCTGCTGCACCCGCTGAAGCTGCCGGATCGTCGCGTCGTGCAGCCGGCCGCCGGACCGGCGACCGCCCCGCGCACCCACCGCGCACAGCCCCAACGCCCGTACCTTTCCGGCCCGGACGAGATCCGCCATCGCGCCCCAGGTCTCCTCGACCGGAACCTCGGGGTCCGCCCGGTGGAGCTGGTAGAGGTCGATCACCTCCGTCTGCAGGCGTCGCAAGGACGCGTCGCAGGCGCGCTTCACATAGCCGGGGCGGCCGTTGGCCACGATGTGCTGCTCGCCCACCAGCAGGCCCACCTTGGTCGACACGAAGGCGTCCTGGCGCCGTTCCTTCAACGCCCGCCCCACCAGCAGCTCGTTGGTGAACGGGCCGTACATGTCGGCCGTGTCCAGGAGCGTCGAGCCCAGGTCCAGCGCCCGGTGCACGGCCCTGAGCGACTCCTCGCCGCGCTGCCGTGTTCCGCTGTACGCCCAGCTCATCGGCATGCAGCCGAGTCCGACGGCTCCCACCGCGAGCGCCGCCGCGCCGATCGTCCTGCGCTCCACCTGCTCGTGACCCTCCCTCTCCTGGCCCCCCAACCTAACCTCTGCCGCCGACAGTGCCTGACATAGCCTCCTGACCATGACTGCGAGCATGACTCCTGACGTGTGGCTCCCCATCCCGCCGGCCGACATCGAAGGGCTTCCCGAGGGCCCGAACTACCGCTACTGGAACGGCGGCGAGGACTTCCCCGCGGATCCGGCCCACTGCGCGTTCTACGTCGTCCCCTACATGAAGCCCGTCGAGGTCGGACAGCGTCCGCTGCCCCACCTCGGCTCCGTCCAGGTCGTGCAGACGCTGTCGGCGGGCATCGACCACGTGCAGTCGGGCCTCAAGTACCTGCCTGAGGGCGTGCTGTTGTGCAACGCGCGAGGCGTGCACGAGACGAGCACCGCCGAACTCGCGCTCACGCTGATCCTCGCCTCGCTGCGCGGCGTCCCCGACTTCGTCCGCGGCCAGGACCGGGGGGAGTGGCTCAGCGGATTCCGGCCCGCGCTGGCCGACAAGAACGTTCTCATCGTGGGGTACGGGTCGATCGGATCCGCGATCGAGGACCGGCTCGTTCCCTTCGAGGTCGCGCGGGTGGCGCGCGTCGCGCGCTCCGAGCGCACCACGGCGCGCGGACCGGTGCACCCACTCACCGAACTGCCCTCCCTGCTGCCGGAGGCGGACGTCGTCGTCCTCGTCACACCGCTCACCGAGACGACCCGTCACCTGGCGAACGCCGACTTCCTCGCCCGTATGAAGGACGGCGCGCTCCTGGTCAACGTCGCCCGCGGAGCCGTCGTCGACACCAAGGCGCTGCTCGCCGAACTGGACAGCGGCCGCATCTTGGCCGCCCTCGACGTCACCGACCCCGAGCCGCTGCCCCCGGGGCACCCGCTGTGGCATGCGCCCGGGGTGCTCGTCAGCCCCCATGTCGGAGGGCCCACGTCGGCGTTCCTGCCGCGCGCCAAGCGGCTGCTGGTGGACCAGTTGCATCGATTTGTGAACCGGGAGCCGCTGCGCAACGTGATCCTTACTACGGGCGCAACCGGCGCGTGACGCCCGCGGGTTGAGCCCCACGCGCGCGATCCGCGCGGCGGGCGCAACAGTCGCGCAATCCGCTTCCGGTACCCTCCGCAATCCTCCGGACGCGGTCCGTGCCCGCATCACCGCTGGTCGTCACGGAGCGTAGAGGAACTATGTCCCTGAGTGACGAGACTGGTGTATCGTCCCGACAGGGGCTGCGCCACGCACTTCGGCGCCGGGGATGGACATTTCAGACTGTGAGGGGGGCGACGGGCGATGCACGGCCTATGGACGAACGATCCGACGCGGCACAGCCGCCGGCGGCGACCCTGGCACACGGCCGCACGCAGACGCGGTCACCACGGCGGCCACACCGGTCAGCACGGCCGGCCCGGCAGCCGGCAGAGCCAGCACCACCACAGCCATCACCACCGCCGGCACAGCAGCCGCAGGAGGCATGCGCACCCAGCGCTCCGGGATCCGCGGGACCCCGGAGCGGCGCGGACCGGGAGGGCCCGGTGAGTTCGTCCTTGTCTTCCACGACCACACTCGACACAGCGCCGCGGGTACAGCCCGCGCCGGGGGCGACGCCGACCCGCCCACCGGCCCTGGGCAGCGGATCGAGCCTGGTCCACCAACTTGTCCTGGCCCTGCTCTGCGCGGGCTACGCCGTCGGCTCCGCGCTCGGCTGGGGCTCGCACGAACTCGCTCTGATCATGGGTGACTTCGGGCTGAGCGCCGCGGCGGGCGCCGCCGCCGTGTCCTGTTTCCTCTACGCCCGCGGCCGCGGCGTCCGCTTCCGGCCGGCCTGGCTGCTCTTCGGCCTCTCCTCGGCGATGGCGTCCCTGGGCAACCTGGTCTGGGGGTGGTACGAGGTCGTCCTCGGGCGGCCCGTGCCCACCCCCAGCTACGCCGACCTGTTCTTCCTGTGCTTCGCCCCGCCCGCGATCGTGGGACTGCTCGTGCTCGCCAAGCGGCCGGTGACGAAGGCGGGCTGGGTCTGCCTCGGCCTGGACGCCTGGCTGATCGGCGGCTCGCTGCTCACGCTGTCCTGGAGCCTCGCCCTCGCCCAGGCGGCCAAGTCCGAGGGGCCGGGCGTGGCGCACACCGCGCTGTCGCTCGCGTACCCGCTGCTCGACATCGCCCTGGTCAGCATGGTGCTCGCGCTGCACTTCAGGCGCTCGGCGGTGAACCGTACGGCGGTCAACACCGCGATCGGCGCGCTCGCCCTGACCGTGATGTGCGACGCGCTGTTCACCTCACCGCTGCTGCACCACACCTACCGCTCGGGCCAGTTGCTCGACGCGGGCTGGTTCGCCGGCTCGCTGCTGCTGGCCTACGCCCCCTGGGCCGCCCCGCGGTCCGCGGCGGAGGCCGGCCGGCAGCATCCGGCCGGGCACACGCGCGTGGTGCGCGAGCACCTGCCCGGGCAGCGCACCGGCCCGCACCACCACCCGCCCGCCCCGGGAGGCGATCACAGCCGGTACCCGGCCGCCCGGCCCATCGCCGGCTCCCTGGCCGCCCTTACGCCCTATCTCGCCGCCGCCGTCTGCACCCTGGGGATCCTCTACAACGTCCTCAACGGCCGCAGCGTGGACCGCGTGGTGCTCCTCACCGGCGGCACCGTCGTGCTCGCCCTCGTGGTGCGCCAGGGCATCATGCTCCTCGACAACATCACCCTCACCCAGGAGCTGGCGCAGAAGGAGAACCACTTCCGCTCCCTGGTGCAGGGCTCCAGCGACGTCATCATGATCGCCGCACCCAACGGCATCCTCCGCTATGTCTCCCCGGCCGCCGCCGGGGTCTACGGACGCCCCGCGGAGGAACTCGTCGGCACGGAACTGGCCGGTCTCATCCACCCGGAGGATCTGGGCTGCGTGGTGCACGAGGTGCGCCGCTTCCTCGCCGCCAGCCCCATCGAGGAACCCACCACGCGCATCGAGTGCCGTTTCCGGTCCGGCGAGGGAGGCTGGCTGAACGTGGAGTCCACCGTCAACCGCCACCACGGCGGCCTCATCTTCAACAGCCGGGACGTGACCGAAAGAGTGCGCCTCCAGGCGCAGCTCCAGCACAACGCCGAGCACGACCCGCTGACCGACCTGCCCAACCGGGCCCTGTTCACCAAGCGCGTCCAGCAGGCACTGTCCGGCCGCCGCGCGACCGACCGCGGCCCCGCCCTGCGCGGCACCGCCGTTCTCTTCATCGACCTCGACGGCTTCAAGGCCGTCAACGACACGATCGGGCACCAGGCGGGCGACGAACTGCTCGTCCAGGCCGCCCGCAGACTCCAGGACGCCGTCCGGCACGGGGACACGGCATCCCGCCTCGGCGGCGACGAGTTCGCGGCCCTGATCGTCGGGGACGGCACCCGCGACCGCTCCGCCCGCGAACGCCACATACTGGAACTCGCCGACCGCCTGAGGACCACGCTCTCGCAGCCGTACCTCATCGACGGCAACGATGTCCGGGTCAACGCGTCCATCGGCGTCGCCTTCGCCGAGCCGGGCCTCGGCGCGGGCGAACTGCTGCGCAACGCCGACCTCGCCATGTACCGCGCCAAGGCGGGCGGCAAGGGCCGCGTCGAGCTGTACGCCCCCCAGATGCAGCAGGACGTCGTCCGCAAGGCGGAGCTGGCCACGCGCCTGCGGGCCGCTCTGCACGACGGCGAGTTCACCCTGCTGCACCAGCCGGTGGTGTGCCTGGAGGACGGCCGGATCACCTCGGTCGCCGCCCAGGCGCGCTGGCGCTCCTCCCAAGGGGTGCTGTTCACCCCGGCGGAGTTCCTGCGGGTGGCCGAGGACAGCGACAAGACACAGGAACTGGGCCGCTGGATCCTCGAGGAGGCCCTTGAGCAGGCCGCCGAGCGTGCCGCGACCGGGCTGTCCGTGCCGGTGGCGGTCCGGATGAGCGCCCGCCGGCTGCTGGACCGCTCGATGCCGCTCGGCTCGATCGAGACCCTGCTGACCCGGCACGGCCTGCCGTCCGGGGCGCTGGTGATCGAGCTGTCGGACACCGACCCCCGGGTAGCCCTGGACGAGCTGGAGCGTCGCCTGAGCGCACTGCGCAGGCTCGGCGTCCAGATCGCCCTGGACGGCTTCGGGAGCGGATACGCGGCCCTCACGGCACTGCGCAGGCTCCCCGTCGACGTGCTGAAACTCGACCGCGGTCTCGTCGAGGGCGTGGTCGAGTCCGCGCGGCTGCACAAGATCACCAGTGGGCTGCTGCGCATCGCCGGCGATCTCGGGATGCGGTCCGTGGCCGAGGGTGTGGATCTGCCGGAGCAGGTCGTGGCGCTGCGCGCGATGGGCTGCACACAGGGCCAGGGCATGGCGTTCTCCGGCCCGCTGGACGAGTACCGGCTGCGCAGAGCGCTGAATTCCGGCCACTATCCGGTGCCCCACGGACCGGCGGAGCCCGCGTTCGCGGGCGGCGGCGCGGGGGTGTACACCGGTGGTGTGCCCGCCGTCCTCGGAGGCGGGACGGCCCTGCGCTCACATAATGAGACCCCCGTCCCACCCACTTGACAGTAAGTGCGTCCCGGGGAGAGGGTCAGTTCCATGCGCACCCGAATTCTCGTACTTGGAAAGCGCGTCGGCTGACGCTGGTGACCTCCGGACGGACCCGGAACTCCCAGCGACCGCTCCCGGCGCGCTCCCCTCGCTTGCCTCACGGCACGAGGGGTTTTTTGTTGCACAGGCACATGCCGTACAACAAGCGTATATCGCACAAACTTCGCAAAAACCCTCAGCATCGAGAAGAGAATGCCGATGACCGAGCAGGCCACCGGGGCCCATCACCCGCAGCCGCGGCCCCGATCCGGAGGACACCAGTCCGCCCCCGAGAACGTCACGGGCGCGCAGTCCCTCATCCGTTCTCTCGAGGAGGTCGGCGCCGAGACGGTATTCGGTATCCCCGGCGGTACGATCCTTCCGGCCTACGACCCGCTGATGGACTCCACCAAGGTGCGCCACGTCCTGGTCCGGCACGAGCAGGGAGCCGGCCACGCGGCCACCGGTTACGCGCAGGCCACCGGCAAGGTCGGCGTCTGCATGGCGACGTCCGGCCCCGGCGCGACCAACCTGGTGACACCGATCGCGGACGCCCACATGGACTCGGTGCCGCTCGTGGCGATCACCGGGCAGGTGGCCTCCAAGGCGATCGGCACGGACGCCTTCCAGGAGGCGGACATCGTCGGCATCACCATGCCGATCACCAAGCACAGCTTCCTCGTCACCAAGGCCGAGGACATCCCGCGCGCCATCGCGCAGGCGTTCTACATCGCCTCCACCGGCCGCCCCGGCCCGGTCCTGGTCGACATCCCCAAGGACATCCTTCAGGCACAGACGACCTTCAGCTGGCCGCCCGTCATGGACCTGCCCGGCTACCGCCCGGTGACCAAGCCGCACGCCAAGCAGATCCGCGAGGCGGCCAAGCTGATCACCGCCGCGAAGCGGCCCGTCCTGTACGTCGGCGGCGGCGTCCTCAAGGCACACGCCACCGCCGAGCTGAAGGTCCTCGCCGAACTCACCGGAGCGCCCGTCACCACCACCCTGATGGCGCTCGGCGCATTCCCCGACAGCCACCCGCTGCACGTGGGAATGCCGGGCATGCACGGTGCGGTCACCGCCGTCACCGCGCTGCAGAAGGCCGACCTGATCGTCGCCCTCGGAGCCCGCTTCGACGACCGCGTCACCGGCAAGCTGGACAGCTTCGCCCCGTACGCGAAGATCGTCCACGCGGACATCGACCCGGCGGAGATCGGCAAGAACCGTGCCGCGGACGTGCCGATCGTCGGGGACGCCCGTGAGGTGCTCGCCGATCTGGTCCAGGCGGTGCAGAAGGAGCACAGCGAGGGCAACACCGGCGACTACAGCGCCTGGTGGAAGGACCTCAACCGCTGGCGCGAGACGTACCCGCTGGGTTACGACCAGCCGGAGGACGGCTCGCTGTCGCCGCAGATGGTGATCGAGCGCATCGGGCAGCTCGCGCCCGAAGGCACGATCTTCACCGCGGGCGTCGGCCAGCACCAGATGTGGGCCGCGCACTACATCGAGTACGACAAGCCAGCCACCTGGCTGAACTCGGGCGGCGCCGGAACGATGGGCTACGCGGTCCCGGCCGCGATGGGCGCCAAGGCCGGTCAGCCGGACCGTACCGTCTGGGCGGTCGACGGTGACGGCTGCTTCCAGATGACCAATCAGGAGCTCACCACCTGCGCCCTGAACAACATCCCGATCAAGGTCGCCATCATCAACAACGGCGCCCTGGGGATGGTCCGCCAGTGGCAGACCCTCTTCTACAACCAGCGCTACTCCAACACCGTGCTGCACTCCGGCCCCGAGGCCGACGGCAAGCAGCCGAGCGCCGGCACCCGCGTCCCCGACTTCGTGAAGCTGTCGGAGGCCATGGGCTGTTACGCGATCCGCTGCGAGTCCCCGGACGACCTCGACAAGGTCATCGAGGAGGCGAACTCGATCAACGACCGCCCGGTCGTGGTCGACTTCATCGTCCACGAGGACGCGATGGTGTGGCCGATGGTCGCCGCCGGCACCTCGAACGACACGATCATGGCCGCCCGGGACGTCCGCCCCGACTTCGGCGACAACGAAGACGACTGAGAGCCGTAGGTAAAGGAAGCAGACATGTCCAAGCACACGCTCTCCGTCCTGGTGGAGAACAAGCCGGGTGTCCTCGCCCGGATCACCGCCCTGTTCTCCCGGCGCGGTTTCAACATCGACTCGCTCGCCGTCGGTGTCACCGAGCACCCCGACATCTCCCGCATCACCATCGTGGTGAACGTGATCGAGGCACTGCCGCTCGAGCAGGTCACCAAGCAGCTCAACAAGCTGGTGAACGTGCTGAAGATCGTCGAGCTGGAGTCGGGTTCGGCCGTTCAGCGGGAGCTCGTTCTGGTGAAGGTGCGCGCCGACAACGAGACGCGTTCCCAGATCGTCGAGATCGTCCAGCTGTTCCGCGCCAAGACCGTCGACGTCTCCCCGGAGGCCGTCACCATCGAGGCCACGGGCTCCAGCGACAAGCTGGAGGCCATGCTGAAGATGCTGGAACCGTACGGCATCAAGGAACTGGTCCAGTCCGGCACGATCGCGATCGGGCGGGGTGCCCGCTCGATCACGGACCGGTCGCTGCGCGCCCTGGACCGGTCGGCTTAAGAAACGGAGCGGGCGGTCGGCGACCACCGACCGCCCGTATACCGAGACCCCCACACTGCCCTCCCACCGTCCGTCATACGGTGGGACGCAACACCTGCACACAAGGAGAGAACCCAAAGTGGCCGAGTTGTTCTACGACGCCGATGCCGACCTGTCCATCATCCAGGGCCGCAAGGTCGCGGTCATCGGGTACGGCAGCCAGGGCCACGCCCACGCGCTGTCGCTGCGCGACTCGGGTGTCGACGTCCGGGTCGGTCTGCACGAGGGCTCCAAGTCCAAGGCGAAGGCCGAGGAGCAGGGCCTGCGCGTCGTGACGCCCGCCGAGGCCGCCGCCGAGGGCGACGTCATCATGATCCTGGTCCCGGACCCGATCCAGGCCCAGGTGTACGAGGAGTCCATCAAGGACAACCTCAAGGACGGCGACGCGCTGTTCTTCGGCCACGGCCTGAACATCCGCTTCGACTTGATCAAGCCCCCGGCCGGCATCGACGTGTGCATGGTCGCGCCGAAGGGCCCGGGCCACCTGGTGCGCCGGCAGTACGAGGAGGGCCGCGGCGTTCCGTGTATCGCCGCCGTCGAGCAGGACGCCACCGGCAACGCGTTCGCGCTGGCCCTGTCGTACGCCAAGGGCATCGGCGGCACCCGCGCCGGCGTCATCAAGACGACCTTCACCGAGGAGACCGAGACCGACCTGTTCGGTGAGCAGGTCGTCCTCTGTGGTGGTACGGCGGCGCTGGTCAAGGCCGGTTTCGAGACGCTGACCGAGGCCGGCTACCAGCCGGAGATCGCGTACTTCGAGTGCCTGCACGAGCTGAAGCTGATCGTCGACCTCATGTACGAGGGCGGCCTGGACAAGATGCGCTGGTCGGTGTCCGAGACCGCGGAGTGGGGCGACTACGTCACCGGTCCGCGGATCATCACGGACGCCACGAAGGCCGAGATGAAGAAGGTTCTGGCCGAGATCCAGGACGGTACGTTCGCTCGTGAGTGGATGGCCGAGTACCACGGCGGTCTGAAGAAGTACAACGAGTACAAGAAGCAGGACGCCGAGTCGCTGCTGGAGACCACCGGCAAGGACCTGCGCAAGCTGATGTCGTGGGTGAACGACGACGACGCGTGAGTGTGACCGCGGCGGCGGCCTTGAGCCGGGGGCGCCGCCGCGGGGCTTGACCCGGACCCCGTTCCTCGACGGCCGGAGGGGCTGAAGAGGGGGTTGCTCGTCCGGGTGATCCTTCCGCGGGGGCGTCGGACGACCCTCGTCGCGCCACTACACTGCCGTACTACATACGCGTCAGGCCCACAGCGTCGTGCGTCTTCCACGCGGCCACCACCCCCTCCACCGCCTGCGGCCGTCGGGACGGCCGTCCGCTTGGACTTGTGAGGACTCACGTGAGCTCGAAACCAGTCGTACTCATCGCTGAAGAGCTGTCGCCGGCCACCGTCGACGCGCTCGGGCCGGACTTCGAGATCCGGCACTGCAACGGAGGGGACCGGGCCGAACTGCTCCCCGCCATCGCCGACGTGGACGCGATCCTGATCCGTTCCGCCACCAAGGTCGACGCCGAGGCCATCGCCGCGGCACGCAAACTGAAGGTCGTCGCGCGCGCCGGCGTCGGCCTGGACAACGTCGACGTCGCCGCGGCCACCAAGGCCGGCGTCATGGTCGTCAACGCGCCCACCTCGAACATCGTGACCGCCGCCGAGCTGGCCTGCGGTCTCCTGCTCGCCACCGCGCGCAACATTCCGCAGGCCAACGCCGCTCTGAAGAACGGCGAGTGGAAGCGGAGCAAGTACACCGGCGTGGAGCTCGCCGAGAAGACCCTCGGTGTGGTGGGCCTGGGCCGGATCGGTGCCCTGGTCGCGCAGCGCATGTCCGCGTTCGGCATGAAAGTCGTCGCCTACGACCCCTACGTGCAGCCCGCGCGCGCCGCGCAGATGGGCGTGAAGGTGCTGTCGCTGGACGAGCTGCTCGAAGCCTCCGACTTCATCACCGTCCACCTGCCCAAGACCCCCGAGACGGTCGGGCTGATCGGCGACGAGGCGCTGCGCAAGGTCAAGCCGAGCGTGCGCATCGTCAACGCCGCGCGCGGTGGGATCGTCGACGAGGAGGCGCTGTACTCGGCGCTCAAGGAGGGCCGGGTCGCCGGTGCCGGCCTCGACGTGTACACGAAGGAGCCCTGCACGGACTCCCCGCTGTTCGAGTTCGACCAGGTCGTGTCCACCCCGCACCTCGGCGCGTCCACCGACGAGGCGCAGGAGAAGGCCGGTATCGCCGTCGCCAAGTCGGTGCGCCTGGCCCTCGCCGGCGAGCTGGTCCCGGACGCGGTGAACGTCCAGGGCGGGGTCATCGCCGAGGACGTCAAGCCGGGCCTGCCGCTCGCCGAGCGCCTCGGCCGTATCTTCACCGCCCTCGCGGGCGAGGTCGCGGTCCGCCTCGATGTCGAGGTGTACGGCGAGATCACCCAGCACGATGTGAAGGTGCTGGAGCTCAGCGCCCTCAAGGGTGTCTTCGAGGACGTCGTCGACGAGACGGTGTCGTACGTCAACGCCCCGCTGTTCGCCCAGGAGCGCGGCGTCGAGGTGCGGCTGACCACCAGCTCGGAGTCGGCCGAGCACCGCAACGTCGTCACCGTGCGCGGCACGCTCAGCAGCGGCGAGGAGGTCTCGGTCTCCGGCACGCTGGCGGGCCCGAAGAACCTTCAGAAGATCGTCGCGGTCGGGGAGTACGACGTCGACCTCGCGCTCGCCGACCACATGATCGTCCTCAAGTACGAGGACCGTCCCGGCGTCGTGGGCACGGTGGGCCGTATCTTCGGCGAGGCCGGCATCAACATCGCCGGCATGCAGGTGTCGCGGGCGATCGCCGGTGGCGAGGCGCTGGCGGTCCTGACCGTCGACGACACGGTGCCCGCCGGGGTGCTGACCGAGGTCGAGGCGGAGATCGGGGCGACCTCCGCTCGCGCGGTGAACCTGGTCTGAG
>NZ_JBFAIR010000036.1:0-118892 GCF_040654815.1 Streptomyces sp. NPDC050619
GTCAGACCATTGCTGGCACCGTCCTGGTTGACCGCCGAACCCCGCACCACCGCAAGCACCTTGTGACCGTTGCGCTCCGCATCCGACAACCGCTCAAGCACCAGCAGACCCACACCCTCGGCCCAGCCCGTGCCATCCGCCGACGCCGCAAACGCCTTGCACCGGCCGTCTAGCGACAGACCCCGCTGACGGCTGAACTCCACGAACATTCCAGGTGTGGACATGACCGTGACACCGCCGGCGAGCGCCATGGAGCACTCCCCTTGGCGCAGCGCTTGGGCCGCCAGGTGCAGCGCCACCAGGGACGACGAGCACGCCGTGTCGATCGTCACCGCGGGACCTTCGAGACCGAAGGTGTAGGCGAGACGACCCGAGGCCACGCTGGCGGTGCTGCCCGTGAGGAGATAACCGTCGTGTCCGCCCGACGGCTCGTGCAGGCGCGGCCCGTACTCCTGTGCGGTGGCACCCACGTACACACCGGCACGCGTGCCGCGCAGCGCGGCGGGGTCGACACCGGCCCGCTCGAAGGCCTCCCAGGCGGTCTCGAGGAGCAGCCGCTGCTGGGGGTCCATCGCGGCCGCTTCGCGGGGGCTGATGCCGAAGAAGGAGGCGTCGAAACGGTCCGCCTCGTACAGGAAACCGCCCTTGTCGACGGATGAGGTTCCGGCTCGCTCCGGGTCGGGGTCGAAGAGTGCGTCGAGGTCCCAGCCGCGGTTGGCCGGGTAGCCGTCGATCGCGTCGACGCCGTCGCTGACGACACGCCACAGGTCCTCGGGCGAGGCCACGCCGCCCGGCAGCCGGCACGCCATGCCGACGATGGCGATCGGCTCGTCCAGTGCGACCGCCTCGTAATCCTCGATGGCCTGGTCCACGCCCCCGAGCTCGTCACGCAGGTGGTCCGCGAGGGCCGCGATGGTCGGGTAGTTGAAGAGCAGACCGGCAGGCAGCGAGAGACCGGTGGCGGTGCTCAGCGCGTTACGGAGTTCGACGGCCGAGAGCGAGTCGAAGCCGAGCTCCTTGAACGCCGTGTAGATGTCCACGTCGCGCGGCGAACCGTGACCGAGCACGGCGGCCGCATGCGCACGGACCAACTCCAGTTCGTCACCGCGCGGCGCGGCCGAGGCGGGCTCCTGCGCGAGGGCGGGTACGGCGGGTATGGCCGCGGGCCGCACCGGGTCCGCCGGGGCCCCGTCCAGCCAGAAGCGCTCACGCTGGAAGGCATACGTGGGCAGATCCACCACGGCCGTACCACGCGGAGAGAACCCCGCCCAGTCCACCTCCACCCCATGGACATACACACCCGCGAGAGCCGACAAGAACGCCCGCCGCTCGGGCTGCTTACGCCGCAACACCGGCACCACCACAACCGACCCAGCCGGCCCCCCAGAACCAGCCTCGCCGGCGAGGCATTCACGCACCAGGCCCGACAACGTCGCATCCGGACCCAGCTCCACAAACGCCGACACCCCCAAACCCCGCAGCGTCGCCACCCCATCAGCGAACCGCACCGCCGAACGCGCCTGCTCCGCCCAATACTCCGCGGTGAACTCCTCCACCAGCCCACCGGTCACATTCGACACCACCGGAATACGCGGCACCTGAAAAGTCAACTCACGTGCCACATCCGTCAGCTCAGCCAGCATCCCGTCCAACCGAGCCGAATGAAACGCATGACTCACCGCCAGACGCGTCGCCTTCACCCCCGCCGCCCGCGCCACCTCCACCACCTCAACAACCGCGGCCTCATCACCCGACACCACCGTCCCCGACGGACTGTTCACCCCCGCGACACCCACACCCGCACGACCCTCAAGCCACCCCACAACCCGGCCCTCATCAGCAC
This sequence comes from Streptomyces sp. NPDC050619, assembly GCF_040654815.1. Taxonomy (NCBI): domain Bacteria; kingdom Bacillati; phylum Actinomycetota; class Actinomycetes; order Kitasatosporales; family Streptomycetaceae; genus Streptomyces; species Streptomyces sp. NPDC050619. Next base: position 1,844 of record NZ_JBFAIR010000036.1, read on the forward strand.
CGACAGCCGCCATCGCACCACCCGCGGGCAACGCCTCCATCAACCGCGCCCGCGCACACACCAACCGCGCCGCATCCCCCAACGACAACACACCCGCCACATGCGCCGCCGCAATCTCACCCACCGAATGCCCCACCACATAATCCGGAACAACACCGTAATGCGACACCAACCGGAACAACGCCACCTCAACCGCAAACAACGCAGGCTGCGTAAACCCCGTCCGACCCAACAACTCCGGACCCGCCCCACCCGAAATCACCGAAGCCAGCGAACAACCCAAATACACATCAAGAGCCGCACACACCTCATCGAAAGCAGCCGCAAACACCGGCTCACTCCCATACAACTCCCGCCCCATCCCCAACCGCTGACTCCCCTGCCCCGAAAACAAGAACGCCAGCCCACCACCCTCAGACCCCACACGGCCGGACACCACACCAGCCGCCACGTCCCCCGACGCCAATGCCCGCACACCGGCAAGAAGCCCCTCGTGCCCCTCACCCACCACCACCGCACGGTGCTCGAACCGGGCACGCGACACCGCCAGCGAACGACCCACCGCCGCCACACCCAACCCCGGCCGCTCCTCCACCCACGCAGCCAGCCGACCCGCCTGCCCCGCAACAGCCGCAGCAGACTTGCCCGACACCACCCACGGCACCAGGCCCGAAGCAGGGAACTCCTCCGCCACGGTGGTCTCGAGCGCCTCGGGCTGCCAGTCCGACAGCACGACATGGCAGTTGGTGCCGCCCATGCCGAACGAGCTGACGCCCGCGTAGAGCGGCAGGTCTGGCCGCGGCCACGGCTCGCGGTTCCGCTGGACGGCGATCTTCAGCTCGTCGAAGGGAATCTCGGGGTTGGGGGTCTCGAAGTTCAGGCTCGCCACCAGTTCGCGGTGGCGGATGCACAGCGCGGCCTTGAGCAGGCCGACGATGCCGGCGGCGCCTTCCAGGTGGCCGACGTTGGTCTTCACGGATCCGACCCGGAGTTCGGCGCCGCCGGTGCGGCCCTCGCCGAGCACGGCGCCCAATGCTGACGCTTCGATCGGGTCGCCCAACTTGGTGCCCGTGCCGTGGAGTTCGACGTACTGCACCTGATCGCCGGACACCTCGGCGCGCCGATAGGCCTGCCGCAGGACGTCCTGCTGGCCGGTGCGGCCGGGGACGGTGAGGCCCTCGGTCATGCCGTCGTTGTTCATCGCGCTGCCGTGCAGCACGCAGTAGACGGGGTCGCCGTCGGCGACGGCCTGGGACAGGGGCTTGAGGACGACGAAGGCGCCGCCTTCGCCGCGTACGTAGCCGTTGGCCCGTGCGTCGAAAGTGAAGCTGAGGCCGTCTGGTGACAGGCCGCCGAACTTCTCCGCGCCGACGGTGCTGTCGGCCACCAGGTTGAGGTTGACACCACCGGCGATGGCCACGGAGGACTCGCCCCGCCGCAGGCTCTCGGCCGCCAGGTGAACGGCGACCAGGGACGACGACTGGCCGGTGTCCACGGCCGCGCTGGGTCCGTGCAGGCCCAGCGTGTACGAGATGCGATTGGCGATGATGCCGCGGTTGAGCCCGGTCAGGGTGTGCTGGGTGATGGCTTCGCTGCCACGCTGGTGGGTGAGCGCCGCGTAGTCGTCGGCGAACACGCCGACGAAGACCCCGGTCCTGCTCTCGGCGAGCCCGGCCGGCAGGAGCCTGGCGTCTTCCAGCGCCTCCCAGGCGAGTTCGAGCATCAGCCGCTGCTGGGGGTCCATCGCCGACGCCTCGCGCGGGCTGATCCCGAAGAAGCCGGCGTCGAAGCCGCTGACGTCGTCGAGGTAGCCGCCCGGCCGAGCCGGCAGCTCGGGACGATGGACGGGAGGCTCGCCGATCGCGCTGCGGCCGTCCCTCAGCAGTTGCCACAGCTGGGCCGGGTTCGCCGCGTGCGGCAGCCGGCAGGACATTCCGACGATGGCGATCGCTTCGGCCGACGTCGACGACGTGTGCTGGTGTTCACCCATGGTCGAACTTGCCTACCTATCGTTGGGTACGAAAGCTTGAGCGGAGGCGCAGCAGTCGCCGCAGTGCGCCAAGGAGCGCGGGGCGGACACCCCGCCCGCCGGTCAGCAACATCAGGGACTGGACGATCCAGAGCCGGCTCTCGAGGACGTGCCCGGGCGATCCGTGCACGTCGTCGTTGGCCAGGACGTGCAGATCGCGGACGGTGCGGCGCAGCAGGGCCAGGTCCTCGGGCGGGATCACCTCGTCCCGCAGGCTCGCCAGGTAGTACACCGGGATGTCCAGGGCGGCGAGTTGGTCCTCGGTGAGCGCCATGCCCGGCAGCAGAGCGCGGCCGAGCTCCTCGGTGGGGGTGTTGGCGAGGTGGCCCAGCGTCTCCAGGGTGACCTTCGGGAGCTGCCGCTGCCAGGTCTGGTCGGTGAAGAATGCGCTGATCGGCGCGCCGGCGGTGATGACTGCGCGGATGCGGCGGTCGGTGAGTGCGCAGCGCAGGGCGAGGTGGCCGCTGAAGCTCAGGGCCAGGGCGGTGGTGCGGGCGGTGTCGGCGCGGTCGGCGACCGCGTCCAGCACTGCCGTGATCATGCCGGGGCTGTCGGCGTCGTAGCGCAGGGTGTTCTCGCCGACGCCGGGCATCTCGGTGACCACGGCGGCAAGTCCGAGCCTGTTGGCGAGCCGGAGCGTCGGCGCCCACTGCTCCTTGACGCTGATGATGCCGCCCATGATGAGCACCAGCGGGCGCGGCGCGGTGGTGGACAGACCGGTCGCCCAGCAGCGGATCCGGTCGGCGCCGACGCCTATCTCCAGCGGTTCGAGGTCCTTTTGGGTCTTGCTCCACCGCTCGAAGGCGTTGAGGTAGCTCTGCTGGGCGGCGGCTCGCCCGGGCCCGTCCACATAGGGGAAACGGGCCATCACATAGCGGCGGTTGGCCTGCAAGACGTCGCCGGCGGCTTCCCGTTCCGCACCCGCGGTGCGCCAGACGTGCGCCCACGAGTCGGCGGCGCCGTCCGTGTCGCCGGCGATCCGGTCCAGGATCGGCTGGTAGTCCTCGGGCTTGAGGCCCTGGGCCTTGGCGTGCACGACGATGAACTGCTTGAGTTCCGCGACATCGTTCATGGCTGCTCGCCGAACTGCTCGAGTGCGTCCTTGATTTCGGTGAGGATGTCGGCCGCCTCTGCCCCGTCGATCACCCGGTGGTCGAAGGACAGGCTCAGCCGCAGCACCGGGGCGGTGGTCACCGCGTCGTCCCGGACCACGGGCCGGGTGAGGATCCGCCCGACGCCGAGAGTCACCGTGGTCCCGCCGACGGAGTGGAAGCTGTCGACGGAGCGGTGGCCGAGGGAGGTGACCGCGAAGGTCCCGAACACCTCGGCGCGCCGGGCCAGGGGCGCGACGAAGCGCCGGAAGGCGAACCGGCCGACGGGGACCGGCAGGGTCTGCAGCTTGCGTACGCCCGCGAACTCGGGCATCCGCTCGGCATCGCCGTCCCGGTAGTGCGCGACCTGTTCCTGGATCCGCGCCAGGTCGGCCTTGGCCAGATCGGGCAGCACGGCGGAGAGCACCGCCCGCTGCCCGTCGAGGGTGCGGTCGAGTGCCAGCTTGGCGTTGACCTGCGCGTAGCGCTCGATACGGGGGCGTACGCGTCCCTGGATCGCCGCATTGGCTTCGGGGTGCGCGGCGAGCACCCGGGCGCCGGCGTGGAGCACATAGCTGACAACGGAGTAGCGATGTCCGTGCTCGCGCGCCGACGTCCGGTGCCGCAGCACCTCGCTCATGTCGACCTCGGTGTCGAGGAAGACCGGTGAGAAGGGGCGTATCTGCTCGAGGAAGTACAGCGTCTGGCGTCGCTGCCGGGCCACCGGACGGCCGGTCATGGGCGGACCGCCAGCTGGTAGACGTGGCCCAGGGTCGGTGCCTCGAGCAGGTCGGGCATGGACAGGGGGCGTCCGGTGCTGCGCTCCAGGGCCACCATCAGGGTGAGCAGGTGCACCGAGTCCCACCCGGCCACCTGGTCGAGTCCTGAGTCCAGGTCCTCGGCGGTGACCAGCAGGCCCACCTCGTCGCAGACAAGGGTGACGAACTCGTCGACGGTGTTCACTCGGTGGTCCCTTCGGCGGGAGTGGTCAGCTGGAGGTGCGCGGGATTCACGGGGATCTCCGCCAGGTCGTGACCGAAGAGCGATCCGGTCGCGTCGTCCTGGGAGAGCGCGGTGAAGCCGTGCCGGGGATAGAAGTCGGCGACCTTGCCGTTCTTTGCGGTTGGCCGGTACCGGGCGGTGACGCGGTCGGCGCCGCCGGCCGCTGCCTGCCGCAGCACCTCGGACAGACAGGCCTGCTCGATGCCGCGGGCGAACACCCGGCAACTGAGCAGGAAGTTCTCGATCTCCACAGTGGATCCCTCGCGGCGCAGGAACACAGCGCCGACGAGCCCGTTGGCGCCGAAACGGTCACCGGATCGGATGCCGAGGACGGTTGCGTCGGGGTCGTCGAGGAGCCGGGTGACATCCGGCTCCTGGAGGCGCCGGGTGGTGAGGTTGAACTGGTTGGTGCGCAGGGTCATCTGGGAGATCCGCGGCGCCTGGGCCGCTTCGACCGGGGCGAGCCAGACCCAGACCTTCAGCTCCCTGAGGTAGTCCCGCAGCGAGTCGAAGCTCTGCAGGAAGTCATTGCGGGCGAGCTCGTCGCGGTACTTGGCGGGCCGGGCACGGTCCTCCTCGGTGACCTGTACGACGTCGAACCAGCCGTCCTCGAGGAGGCGCTCCACGTGCAGGGCGGGCTCGGTGTCGACCTGCACGACCGCGACCTCGGGCAGTTCGTGGCGGATCAGGCCCGTTTCGAAGGGGCTGTCGTCCACGAACACGAAACTGTCGACACCGAGGTTGAGGTCGGTGGCCAGTTCGGTCAGGTTGTCGTGCTTGGGGCGCCAGTTGGCGATGACCCGGACGAAGTCGTCCTCGTGCAGCGTGAGTTCGGCGTGCGTGCGGAGGGTCTCACGGACCGGCTCCAGGTCGTTCTTGCTGACCGCGGACAGCAGCACCCCCTGCGAGGCCAGCTGCTTGACGGCCTTCTGGAACGCCCGGAAGGCCTCGCCGCGGTAGGTCCCGGCGACCTCGATGTTCTCAGGGCCGCACTCACCGAGAACGCCGCCCCAGACGGTCTCGTCCAGGTCGAGCGCGAGGACCTTCTTGGTCCGGCCCGCAACGTTCCTTGCGAGGTGCCCGACCTGCCGGGCGTACTGGGCGAGCAGGGCCGGTGAGAGGTGCACCTTGGCGTAACTGCTCAGCCGGGGCTCGGTGAGCGGGATGCCTCCGGTCAGGAGGGCGTCCAGGTCGAGCACCACGACACCCGGGTACGCGTCGACCAGCCGCAGCAGGGTGGCATTGGCCTCCCGCCAGGCGGCGCTCAGCCGGGCACGGGAGCGGTGGTCCACCAGCTGCGCGAGCACGGTCTGCGGAAGCGGCAGGGTGTTGAGGACGAGGGTGCCGCTGCCCCGGGCGGCGAAACGCTCCACAAGTCCGCGGACGAGACCCACCTTGGCCTCGACGGCGGCCGCCGCGTCGGTGGCCTGCCAGGGGCTGGGGACCTCGTCGAGGACGGCCCTGTGGTCCAGGAGGCACAGCACCAGGTCGGGCGAGTCGGCCCACAGTCCGCTGTCGGGCAGGGACAGTTCGGCCACGTAGCTGCCGAAGTCGGCGAAGTAGGACCGCAACAGCAGTCCGTGGCGGGCCAGTTCGGCCGTCAGCGGCGCCGAGAGGGAGTTGACGGTGCCGCTTCCGGTGACGGACACCCGGATCTGGGGGAGGTCCGGGTTCTCCTTGGCGACCTGATCCGTGTCGAGGGCGGCGAGGAGCTGACCCGCGCGGACCAGTTCCGTGCCGGACAGGTGCGCGAGGAGGCCTCGTACCTCCGGGTACCGCGCGGCAAGTTCCCCCGAGCGGTGCGCAGCGACGAGTTCAGCGAGCGTCTCCATCACATCAGACCTTTTCGATGGCGAAGCCGGCCTTGATCCACTTGCTGGACTCGATGGCGATACCGATGGCGCGGTCACCGGGGGCCATCTGGGGCAGAACCCGCTCCAGTTGGACGAACGGTGCCGCGTTGCCGATGTTGGCGATCTCGGCCACGCAGTTGATGTCCTCCGCGCCGGGCAGCCCGAGTTCCTGCACGATCCGGTCGGTCATGGTGCCGGAGAGCTGCGGCGCGAGCAGGTAGTCCACGTCGGTGTCGGTCCAGTCGAGGCGGTCGAGCAGCTCCTTGAGGACCTCCACCGCCATGCCGGGCACCAGCTGCTCGATGGCCTTGTAGTCCTCCTGGAGGGCAGGGGTGGACGGCCTTCGGTTGGACTGGCCGTACCAGTCCACGACCTGACCCGGCGCACGGCCGAGCCCGGTCAGGCGGTTGAGTACGCCGTGCACCAAGGCGGAGTCGGCCACCGGCTCGGTGGTCAGTACCGCGGCCCCGGCTCCGTCGCCGAAGAGCACGACGTTCACCAGCTCGGTGGGGGCCATGCTCCGCAGGTCGAAGTCCACGTCGAAGTGCTTGGCGCAGACGTCGCCGCCGAGCACGAGGGCGGTGCGGTACTCGCCGGTGCGCAGCAGCTGGCGGCCCATGTCGAGCGCCCCGATGGCGCCCGTGCAGCCGGACTGGAGCTGGTAGGTGGGGATCTCGTCGATGCCGAGCCGTTCGGCGATCATGTTCACGGTGGCCGGCATCAACTGGTCCGGCGTGGCGGTGCCCATCACCATCACATCGACGTCCTGAGGCCGCAGGCCGGCCGCGTCCAGCGTGCGCTGGGCGGCCGTAGCGCCGAGTTGGGCGAGCGAGAAGCGCACGTCACCGCTCTCCAGGTCGACGGCCAGGTGACGGGACCGGGTGCCGATGAAGACATCGACCCACTGCTCCCAGGAGGCGTCCATGTCGAACCTCCGGGCCAGGGCCGCGTTGTCCACCGGCGGCCCGGGCAGCGCCGAGCCGGCCGCCAGGATGCGTACCTCGGGCGTGCTCATAAGTCAGTCCCTTCGGCGAATACGCGAGGGTCGGAGAGAGGTGTTCGTGGTACTCAGGAATCTGAACGGCGCGGCTAAAGTCGGTCTGAAAATGTTCCGAAGCCGTCCCAGAGCCGGTCGGGCCGGCCCTTGCGGCATCGGCTCAGCCGGTCTGGGACATCCTCTCGGCCATCCGCGCCTGGAAAGCCTTCAGATAGGCGAAGTCGAGGTACTCGCGGCCGCCTGCCACCAGGCCGTCGCGCAACTCCAGGAAGAAGCAGTAGCGGTTACGGAAATCCAGGCCGAGGGTCGAGCCCTCACCGGACGCCTCGATCGCCACTTTGTCCCCGTCGGCCAGAACGCCGTGGATCCGGTAGACGAGCCCGTCGACCCAGACGTCGCGCATCCCGCTCACGCCCGCAAGGAACTCTTCCCTCGTCTGGATCGCGGGCAGCGGGTGGTGGCTCTCCGGCACAGCGGCGGCCACCCGCCAGGTGAAGTCGTCGGCCAGCAGCTTGTCGACGGCGGCCACATCCCCCTGCCCGACGGCGTGCAGAAAATCCTGCGCGACCTGCTTGTTCTGCTCCATGGTCATCCTTCTCTCCTTGCGTCGGCCTCTGCGCTGGGACGCTAGGAAGGGGTCCTAAAGCGGATCTGCGGCAGTTCTAAGGCGCGTGGCGCCGGTCGCCTTTAGATCTCTGCAAGACGTCCCTTAGTCCGGCCGGTCACCGTCGGGGCAAAGCGTGCCCATGACTGGTGAGGAGCCGTCCATGATGACCGAACCGCCGCAGACAGTTGAGGAACTCGGACATCGGTGGAGCCTCTTCCAGCCGTGGCTTCAGGAGGACCCGGTCTCGCAGTTCGACAAGCTGCGTGAATCCGCGCCGATCATTCGATCGGAGGAGCTCGGCGGCTTCTGGATCCTGACCCGGTACGAGGACATCGAGTGGGCGGCCAAGAGCCCCGAGATTTTCTCGAACGGGAAAGTCAGCATTCCGCACATCCAGCTCTACCGTGACAAGCAGATTCCGGTTCAGCTGGACGGTGAGGAGCACCGTCTGTGGCGTCAGACCCTCACCACGGTGTTCAATCCCTCCGTCGTCAACCAGATCACCCCGCAGATCCGCCAGGCCGCCGTCGAACTGATCGAGCCGATCGCCAAGCGCGGCAGTACCGAAGCCATCGCCGAGTTCGCCGTTCCGCTCCCCGCCGAGACCTTCCTCATCAATTTCGGTATCGGCCGCGAGAACCTGCAGCAGCTCCTCGACCACAAGGACTGGCTGCGCAACAACGTGATGCGCAACACCGACGAGGACCGGTACGCGGCCAGCAAGCCGCTGTGGAACTTCTTCTCCGAGGCAGTCGACCGGCGCCGCGCCGAGGGCTTCGAGGAGCGGTTCGACGTCGTAAGCCTGCTGCTGAAGTCGAAGTTCGAGGGTCGGGACCTCGCCCAGGACGAGATCGTCAATGTCGTCTTCATGACCATGCTGGCGAGCCTGGACACCACCAACGCCATCCTGGGCCTGATCCTCCTGTACCTGGCGGAGCATCCCGAAGTACAGGAACTGATCACCACTTCGCCGCAGAGACTGCCGCTGATCATCGAGGAGCTCATTCGCTACCAGGCCATGGGCAGTTCCGCGCGCGTGCTGACACAGGATGTCGAGCGCCACGGTGTCACCATGCGCGCCGGCGACCAGGTGCTGATGTCGTGGGGGATGTCGGGCCGCGACCCCGAGGCCTTCGACCACGCGGACCAGGTGGACTTCGACCGATCAGCGGTGCGCCACCTGAGCTTCGGCATCGGCCCGCACCGCTGCCTGGGCATGCACCTCGCCCGGCGCATCCTCACGGTGGCGCTGGAGGAGTGGCACCGCCTGATCCCGAAGTACCACGTGACTCCGGGCTCGACTCGCAGGCACCACTACCTCCCCGTCCGCGGCATGGACCGCCTCGACCTGACAGTCGGGTGACGCGTCCATGGTCAGGATTCGGGTGGACGGGTCCCTGTGCAACGGCCACGGCCTGTGCCAGGTGATGAGCCCGGCGGTGTACAAGATCAACCCCGACAGCGGTATGAACGAAGCGGGCAGCTTCGAAGTGGCCGACGAGCTGCGGCCGGCCGCCCAGAACGGGGCAAGCGCCTGCCCGGAGCGTGCCATCGCTCTTCTCCGGGATGCTTCCTAGGAGCCCGCGCAGGTGAGCGCCCCGTCGCTCCCGCATCACGGCACCTGGTAGGTGCCTGGCCACCATGGTGACGTCCGCCGCGGCGGCGTCACCATGGTGTCGGTTGTGCGAGGGACGCTTCGGCGTCCCTTCTTTTTGTCGTCTCGTACCGCGGACGGCACGGGCGCCTCATCCGCACCGCACAGACAGGGCACCCCGACGCCGCGCGCCAGCGCGCCTGAGCGCCGCGCCCCGGTGCGGCCTACGGCCGACGCCCTCATGCCCTGCCGGTCACCTCGTATCCTTCCGATATGCGACTGGCAAGCGCGGCACGGGACTTGACGCGCAGTTTGCGGTAGATGTGCGTCAGATGGGTCTCCACGGTACGCGGGCTCAGGGACAGCCTCTCCGCGATGTCCTTCGTCCGCTCGCCTCGTCCCGCGAGTCTGGCGATCTCCGCCTCGCGGGTGGTCAGCAGTTCGGTCAGGCCGTCCTCCTCGGAACCGTCCCCGCCGCCCCGGGCCAAGTGAGCCAGTTCCCGCCGCTGTAGCCCTGCCTGCTGGTACGTGTGCCAGGCCCCACTCCTGCGAGCCAACTCCCGGGCGAGCACCAACAGCCCCGCCGCCTCGTCGGAGGCCTCCAACTCGATGGCGCAGTGGGCGGCGAAAGCGGTCATGCGTGCCCGCACCACATCCATCCGAGCCCGGGAGAAGACCTGCGCCGCAGCCCGGTAGCGGTGCAGCGCGCGGTGATGTTCGCCCTGTGCCCGAAACATGTGCGCCTCGACGGCAAGGGCGTGGCCGCGATGCGAACCCACCCCGGTGCGGTCCGCGGCGGCGGCAGCCGCCCCGGCGATCCCGGGCAACGAGGCGGGGTCGCTCGCTGCCGCCGCCTCGGCCAGTGTCTGCACACAGCGCGCCCGCTGGATGAGCGGCACGCCCAGCATGCTCTTCCCACCGCCCAGGTCCAGCATCAGCGCGGTGCACCGCAACGGGTCACCCGCCATCAAGGCTGCCTCCGCCAGCGCCAGCACGGCGTCCGTGCGGCCGTATTTGCAGTCCGGCGGGAGGAGCCTGAGCGCCTTCTCGGCCAGCGCCACCGCCTTGTGGCCACCCCCGGCATCGGCCACCGTCACGCAGGCCGCCTCACGCGCCAGGGCCATGCTCCGGACGTGGTCGGCGCCCATCGCACGGGCCATCCGGTCCGACTCGGTGGCCGAGCGCATGGCTTCGTCGAGCGGGCCGGTGTGCGAGTAGGTGGCGCCCAGGCCCAGAAGGATGGCGGGCAGGTGGTGCGGGGCGCCATTCTGCCTGGCCAGGTCGTAAGCCCGCTGGAAGTGCCGCTCCGCATCGGCGAACCGGTCCAGGTAGAGCTCCGCCCAGCCGAGGGTCGCGAGGTACTCGGCGTGCCGGCAGAGCTCCCGGTCCGCGAGTCTGTCAACAATGGCAGCGCCCTCACCGACGGCTTCGACCGCACCCGTGATGTCGCCGTCGAAGAGCCGGTCCAGCGCGTCCATACCGAGCGCACCAGCCTCGTTGATCCGGTCGCCCTGGCTACGTGCCAACTGCATGCACCGCTCCGTCAGGGCACGCGACTGGCTCTTGTCCTTCATGTCGGCAACGAACTTGCGGGCCAGCATCAGCTCAGTGAGCTCCCGCGCATCCGCCGGCGTCCGGTTCAGTTCCTCCTGCGCGAGATACCCGGCCTCAGCGTAGTGGCCGAGCGCACACTCCAGTTGAACGCAGAGCACCACCGCTGCCGCGCGTACAGCCCTCGGTTCGGCCGGCAGCGTCTGAAGCATCTCCCGGTACAGTTCGCGGCTCTGTGCCGCCTGCCCGGAGGCGGCGAGTGCCCAGGCGAGCTTGAGTGAGAGCCTGAGCCGCTCGGTGCCGTGCCGCTCGCCCTCCGGTATCGCCCGGAGCATGACCTTCAGCCAGCGTGCCGCAGAGGCGGGAACGGTGGCGATGGCCTGCTCCGTGGCGCGGGTGAGCAGGGGCAGATCGCCGACGACCGGCCGCTGCAGCAACTGCTCGACATGAACGGCGAGTTCGCCCGCCTGGGCATCCTGGTCAACCAGGACCGCAAGGACTCTGCGGTGTGCCGATCTGCGCCACAGCGGGTCGGTCTCGGCATACACGAGGCGGCGCACCATCGGGTGCCGGAAGGTGTATTCGGGCACCGCGCCCGAGGGCCGGACCAGGTCGCGGGCGACGAGTCCGGTGATCGCCGCCCCTGCCCGCTCGCAGTCGAGCCCCGCGATGGCTTCGAGCGTGCCGAGATTGAACCGGTCGCCGATGACGGCGGCCGCTCTCAGCAGGGTGCGCTCGTCGGACTCAAGGGCCGCGAGTTCGCCGAGCAGCCGGTCGGCGAGGTGGCCGTGGGCACCACCCGGCCCGCCGAGCCGACCGTGGTCGCCCGTCTCCGCCAGCGCCAGGAGGTACGCCGGGACACCATCGCTCTGGCGGTGCAGGCGACGCAGGTACTGGTCGTTCGGTGCCACACCGAGGATCTCAGCCGACTGTCCGATCGACAGCGGGCCGAGCTGGATCCGCTCCACGGTGCCCAGTTCCACCCCATGGGCGAACGCACTCCGCAGTCGCACCGAGGTCTGTCGGGGACGGTGCGGGACCACCAGGAGAAGCCGCGGCACGGGGAACCTGACCAGGTGGTCGAGGAGTCCCACCGACGCCTGGTCGGCGTGGTGAAAGTCGTCGAGCACCACGAGCATGCCCTTCTCCGCGCAGTACTCGAGCAGTGCCCGTACGGACTGATAGAGATCAGCGTATTCGACCTGCGACGAATTTAGTAATTCCACGCCACCAAAGGGGAGCCGATCGTGGAGTTGCGACGCGGAAGAGCAGCGCAGAATGTGCATAAACGGATGAAGAATCATGTTCTTCTCCGACTCCGCACATCGACCGACCAGAACATGGAGATTCCGAAGAGCCATCTCCCGCACAAGTGCGGCGACCAATCTGCTCTTGCCGCTTCCCGGATCTCCGACTATCTCAACCACACGCGACGCGTTCTGACCGACCGAGTCCAGCATCATCAATAGCCTGTTGAGCTCGTCTCGATAAACGGAATTTGACCGATTGTCCTGCAAATGCGCATTATGCGCCATACAAGAACCCTCCCCCGGGCCATAGATCACTCCACGCTCGTGACCGTTCATATCCGCTCAACTCTTCAACAAGGCACCCTTCAAGTCGTAAAGATTCAGCCACCGCCACTGTACCCACGGTGTCGATCTCGACAAAGCCACGTCATCCGGCCACGCATGAGGAGCATAATCAGGCCACACACGTGCGGGCCTGCCTCGTTCGACCAGTCGGACTACGGCACCAATTCGGACGACCATGAACAGGAGACTTCACCCGGCCTAACCAGTGGTTGCGCATGCTGGTTACCACGATGCGTCGATCTGGTTACTGCAATGCGCCGATACCGGACAGTGGGCAAGCCAAACGTTTCATGGACAGCTGCCTTTGGCGCCGCTTTAGAGCCCTCTCGATCGCCGCTTAAGAACTCTCCCGCACCCTCTCCTCAGTGAAGGTCAACGGCTCATCGGCGACAGGCCATGGCGCGGCTACGGGGAGATCACGATGAGTGGAAGACTCTGGTCACGCATCGGCCGTGCCCTTCGCGGAGCCGTGCCGGACTGGGAGACTCTGGGCCTCGCCTGGGGCGCGATCTCAATCGGATCCGTGGCTCTCCTCCCTGCCCCGGACCGGGGCCCCTGCCCCACCCCCGCCCCGACGGACCTCGTGGTCGGCCTGCCGTCCGGTCACCCGGAGCGCGCGATCCCCACCGTCCCCCTGAGCGAGGCCGAGCGCGCTCTGTGGTCACAACTAAGCTGACCTCTCAGGAGGTTGGCGAATCCACCCGCCACCGGCAGCCGGTCGATCATTGAGGGTTTTCAGAGTGGCCCCCGGAGGGGTGACGGCGGGACCGTAGGCAACGGACAGGGTCCCCGTGCCGTTGAGAGAGGTGTCTAGGTCTCAACTCTCCAGCTCAGGAACCCTGTTGGTCCCGTATCCTGCCGCACTCGACCTGCCGCATGCACTCGTGGAGTGGGTGACGATGCTGATCGTCACCCGTGAGGGTGACCGGCGCTGCAAACTCCGGCCGTCCGAGCGTGCGGTGATCGCTCTGGCATACCTGCGCCGGCACGACCCCCTCACTCAACTCGCCGCGGGTTTCCGTATTTCCGTCGGCACCGCCCACGCGTACGTCACCACCGTCGTCGAGCACCTGGCCGACAAGGCGCCCGGCCTGCTGAAGGTCCTACGCGAGACAGACCCCGACTACGTTCTCGTGGACGGCACGCTCGCCGAGTGCGACCGGGTCGGCGACGGGCGCGCGGACTATTCGACGAAGCACAAGCGGCACGGTGTGAACGTGCAGGTCATCTCGGATCCGGCCGGTCGCACGCTGTGGCTCTCACCCGTCCTGCCCGGCCGCACACATGACCTGACCGCCGCCCGCACCCACAAGATCATCAGGATCTGTGAACGTCAGGGCGTCCCCGTCCTCGCCGACATGGCCTACATCGGCGCTGGCGAGTGGGTCACCACCCCCAAGCGCCGGCCGCCCCAAGGCGAACTCACCACGACCGAGCAGACGGTCAACCGGGCCTTGTCCGCCGCTCGCGTACCCGTCGAACGAGCAGTCGCCCGCCTGAAATCCTGGCGAATCTTCCGTCGCGCCCGCTGCAGCCCGAACCGCATAACGTCAATCACCAAGGCCGTCCTCACTCTGGAGCGGCACCGTTGAAAACCCTCATTGTCACCTCTGCGTGGTGTGCGGGTCGGCGGCCACCGCACAGCGAGGCCGTCGGCAGCGGCAGCGCGTCCAGCCAGCCGCAGCCGTCCTCAGTCGGCAACGGCACCAGCTGGGCCCGGTGGCGCAGCACGGCCCGTTGCTCGCGGACCGGCGGCGGGGAATCCATGCCTCCGGCAGCAGATCGTTATGTGGTCTGGCCCTTGGGACTGTCTGCCGCCGGCGGAAACTCAGGTGGCCTCAGCGCACGATGTGGGTAGGGTCGGGCAATGCCCGAGCTCAAGCGGCTGCACGCCGGCCACGCCCCGGCGGTTCTGGCCTTCGAGCTGGCGAACCGCACCTACTTCGCTGCCTCGATCTCCGACCGCGGCGACGACTTCTTCGACCAGTTCACCGACGGGTACAACGCCTTGTTGGCCGAGCAGGAGGCCGGCAGCTGCGCCTATTACGTGCTCGTCGCCGAGGACGGCTCAGTGGCCGGCAGGTTCAACCTGTACGACTTGGAGGACGGCACTGCCAGACTCGGCTACCGCGTCGCGGAGCAGGTCGCCGGCCGCGGAGTGGCGACCGCGACCGTCCTGGAGCTGTGCCGGATGGCGACCGCGCGGCACGGCCTGCGCACACTGCGGGCGGCCACCTCCCACGACAACGCCGCGTCCCAGAACGTCTTGACCAAGGCGGGGTTCGTCCCGGTCGGCCCTGCCACCCCGGCCGATCTCGGCGGCAAGTCAGGCACGTGGTACCAGCGCGACCTCCAGCCATAGACAGGGGGCAGGGCCCTGAGGGGAGGGTGTCCTGGCGTGGGGCTCGGCGTCGGGCCGGCCCAGTTCGTCCATGATGTCGTACGGCCGGACCCGGGACTGTGGCGGTTATCGACGCCGATTGCGGTACGTTTCTGGTCATGCTCACGACGCGCCTCGATCTTGCCCGGATCCGCGCGGCCCGCCGGGAAATCGACCCGGTCTTTCTGGATACTCCGCTGTACCAGTGCGACGCGTTGGGACGCGAGCTCGGCTGCACGGTGAGTATCAAGCTGGAAACGGCGAACCCGGTGCGCAGCTTCAAGGCCCGCGGCACCGAACTTGTCGCCGGCCTGCTGACCGACCAGGGACGCACAGCCGCGGTGTGCGCCAGCGCCGGCAACCTCGGCCAGGCACTCGGCTGGTCCGGTCGCCGCCGTGGCCTCGACGTGACGGTCGTGGCATCACGCAGGGCACCCGCGGCCAAGCTCGAGCGGATCCGGGCGCTGGGTGCGGAGTTGGAACTCGTCGACGGCGACTTCGAGCTGGCCCGCGAACGGGCCGTGAGTATCGCGCGACGGCGCGGCGTCCGGCTGGTCGAGGACAGCCTCGATATCGAGACCTGCGAGGGCGCCGCGACCATCGGCCTGGAACTGGCGAGCGGGGCGTCTGGGGCGTCCTCCTTCGACGTCGTCCTGATCGCCCTGGGCGGCGGCGCGATGGCCACCGGCGTCGGCTATGTCCTGAAGACCCTCTCGCCGGACGTCGAGGTGATCTGCGTGCAGCCCCTCGGCGCACCCGCGATGACCCGCTCCTGGCACCAGCGCCGGGTCGTCACCACCGACTCGACCGACACCATCGCCGACGGCGTCGCCGGCCGGTACCCCATCCCCGCGGTCCTGGACGATCTCCTCACGGTGGCCGACGACGCCGTCCTGGTCCACGAGGCGTCCATCGTCACGGGCATGCGGATGCTCCTGGAACGCGCGGGCCTGGTCGTCGAACCCTCGGCGGCCCTCGGCGTCGCCGCCATCCTGGAAGACCGTGACCGCTTCGCCGGCCGCCACGTGACCACCATCATCTGCGGCGGCAACGTCGACCTGGACGCCTACCACCGCTGGGTCCGCGCGTAAGCCGGCGGTCGCCGTCGCCGATCCTCCCACGTCGGCGCCCTGTCACGTTTTCCGGTCCCCGACTGTCATCTGGTGGACACGTCGATCGGATCGAAAGGCAGGCAGCCTTGGACGTCTATGAGGCAGTCACGAGCCGACGGGCAGTGCGCGGATTCACCGACCGGCCTGTCCCGAGAGAGGTTCTGGAGCGCGTGTTGTCCGCCGCGGCCTGGGCGCCGTCCGGATCGAACATCCAGCCGTGGCACGCCTATGTGCTGACCGGCGGGCCGCTGGCCGAGCTCAAGAAGCGCGCCGGCGAGCGCGTGGCCGCAGACGACCCCTGGGACGAGCGGGAGTACGAGATGTACCCGCGGGCACTGAAGTCCCCGTACCGCGAGCGCCGATCCGCCTTCGGCGCGCAGCGCTACGGCGCACTCGGCATCGGGCGCGAGGACTGGGAAGCGCGCCAGCGGGCCGCGTCCGCGAACTGGCAATGCTTCGGCGCGCCCGCCGCTCTGTTCTGCTACATCGACCGCGACATGGGCTCGGCCCAATGGGCCGACCTCGGCATGTATCTACAGACCGTCATGCTGCTGCTCCGCGCCGAAGGGCTGCACAGTTGCCCGCAGATGGCGTGGTCGGTGTATCGCGAGACCGTCGCGGAGGTCCTGTCACCTCCGGACGAGCTCATGCTCTTCTGCGGCATGTCGATCGGCTTCGAGGACGTCACGGTGGTTGACGCTCGCACGGGCCGGGCTCCGCTCGACGAGACGGTCACGTTCGTCGAGGGTTAGCACTCCATGAGCTGGCGGAGGGCCTGGGAGATGGGCCGCCTCCTGCGGGCAGGGTGAACTTCAGTGACGGGTAGTTGACAGGTCGCTCGGTGTGCCGAGGCCCGTCAGGGCGCCGACCGGATCCAGGTCCGGGGTGCCGCGGGGCCACCAGTCGTCGTGGCCCGGCTCCGATTCGTAGGCGTACCACAGGCCGTCGCGGCCGAGGCGGAGCTGGACATGGCCGCGGGGGTGGGTGAGGTGGTTGCGCCAGGGGCGGAAGGCCGGGAGGTCGGCGGCAAGGAGGAGGGGGCGGGCCCGGTCGAAGCGGCCGGCGGGCGGGTCCCAGGGTTCCTCGAGGACGCTGAGGCCCTCCAACCCGCCCTGACGCCAGGCGGCGACCGCGCGCGCCAGCTCGGCCGGGGTGCGGCCGACGGCGGAGGCGAGCGAGGAGTAGAGGGCGCGAGTGCCGGCGGTGAGTCCCGAACCGGGGCGAGCCGCCGCGAGCCGCACGGCGTCCTGCCACAGGGTCAGCTCGCCGACCGGGTCGCGGCCGGTGGTGAGCAGGGCGTGGGCGCGGGCCGCCGCGTCGGTGGCCAGCTGGTCCAGGGCGAAGGCGTCCGGGCCGCCCGAGGTCGCGGGGTACACCGGGGGCTGCCCGGGATGCGGGGGAACCGGCAACGGCGCCGGGAGGGGCGGGAGTTGGCGGGACGCGAGGACCTCGCCGGCCCGTACGCCGGGGAACGGCGCGGGCCCCTGTTCCTGTGCGGCGCGGGCCGCGCGGGCGGCGCTGAGCCGGGACAGGGCGTCGAGCAGCTCGCGTTCGCCGCGGCCGCGCAGCAGGAGCAGGACGAAGGGGTCGGCGTCGAGCAGGCGTGCGGTCTGGTAGCAGAGGGCGGCGGCGTGCTTGCAGGGATGACCGGAGTCGGGGCAGCTGCAAAGGGGTTCGAGATCGCCCGGGCCCGGCAGCAGCGGCACTCCGGAGTCGGCGAGGGAGTGGGGCATCTCCTTGTCGAGCAGTGCGGCGATGTGTCCCGGCCGGTCGGCGGCGCTGTCCAGGAACCGCTCCCAGTCGGCGTCGTCGAGCGTGCGCAGCCGCACCTGTACGCGGTACGGCCTCGGGCGGCTCCCCTGCACGTAGGCGAGGACGAGCCCGGGCGTCACCGTGATGGCGTCCACGTGCCCCTGCTCGGCGTACGCTCGGCCGCGCGCCAGCCGCTTGGCGTCCAACGCGCCCTCCTCCAGCGCGGCGACCCACGCATTGCCCCACCAGGTCTCGGCGAATCCGACGTCACCCGATGCCCGGGGCGGGAGCGCGGGGAAGGCGGGGTAGGTGCGACGCAGGTCGCCGTCGCGGCCGGGGGCCGCCATGGAACGAGGGACGCGGGGAGGGGCGGCGGGCGGGTTCGGGGGGTGGGTGTCGGTGGGGGGCGGGGGCGAAGTGGGGCTTGCTGCGGGGGTGGTTGGGGGGTGCTGGGGCGAGGTCGGCGCGGACGTTGGTGTGTCGGTTCGGTACGGCGGGGGTGCGGAGGGTGCGAGGGGTGCGGCGGTTTCCGGCGTCTCGGGTTGAGGTGACGGGGCCGAGGCGGGCCCCGGTGTGGAGGGCCGTTCAGCCGAACTCGGGTGGTCAGCCCGGGCGTTGACGTGCCGGCTTCGTGCCGGGTCTTCCGCGGAGGGGGCAGGCCCTGATTCGGTAGGTTCTTCCCCCGGCAGGGACGCCGTAGTGGGCATCTGGAAAGCTCCCTCGAGCAACTCCCGTACGTCCCGCGCCCGAACGCCGGCAGGGCGGCCGGGTCCTCCGCTTCGAGCCCCCGAAGCGGGAGCGGGCGTGCGACGCGGACGCCGCGTGCTCTCCGCTTCCTCGCCCCCGGCATCCGTCCGGGCCTGCCGCCCCTCGGCGCGAGCAGCCCGCAGCGCCTCGCGCGCGACATCCGCGGGACGCGCGCCCCGCCGGTCTGCACCGCCCTCGGCCGTCGAGCCGGCCTGCTCGATGCCACCCGGACCGACCCCGCCGGCGGACGCGTCCCGAGCCGACCCGCCCGAAGTACCGTCGGCCGCGCTGCCGGAGCCTGCGTCCGGCACCGCGCCCGAAGTACCGTCGGCCGCGCTGCCGGAGCCTGTGTCCGGCACAGCACCGTCGTCCGAGTCCTCGGTGTCGTCGGCGTCCGGAGACCCGCCCCGCCTGGCGGCGACGGCCCGCCGCAGCGCCGCGCGCGCCACGTCACCCGGCCGGGCACGAACTACGGGCTTCTCGGGCACCGCAGCTTGCCCGGACTCCCCGCCCCCCTCGGAGCCCCAGGCCACCTCGCCCCCACCGAGTCCCCGGGCCCGCCCGGACTCCTGCCCTGCCCCGGGCTTCCCGAGATCCCCGACCTCCCCACCCCGCTCCGACACCTGGCCCACCCCGGCCCCTTCGAGACCCCCGACCTCCCCCCGCTCCGACACCCCGCCCACCCCGGGCCCGTCAAGTCCCCCGGCCCGCCCGGACTCCTGCCCTGCCCCGGACCTCCCGAGAACCCCAACCTCCCCACCCCGCTCCGATACCCGGGACACCCCGGGCCCGTCGAATTCCCTGGCCCGCCCGAGCTCCTGATCCACCCCAGGCGTCTCAAGATCCCCAACCTCCGCTGCCCACTCAGCCACCTGCTCCACCCCGGCCCCCTCAAGACCCCCAACCTCCCCAACCCGCTCCGACACCCGGCCAACCCCAAGCGCGTCAAATTCCCCAGCCCGCCCGAACTCCTGATCCACCCCACGCCTCTCAAGATCCCCCGCCTGCTCAGACACCTGGCCCACCCCAAGCCTCCCGACATCCCCAACCTCCCCACCCCGATCCGACACCCGGCCCACCCCACCCCCCTCAACATCCCCACCCTCCCCACGAACCCCCCGTTCCACCTCCCCCTCGATACGCGCACCCGGCCGCTCGGTGTCCGCGGGCGTCCCCCCGTCGGCACGCTCCCGTGCCGCCCGCAACGCGCGGCGGGCCTCGTCGGCGGGGTGGGGTGTCATGACGGCCTCCGGAGGGAGACCAGGTCGGAGAGGTCGCGGTCCGTCAGTTCTGTGAGGGCCGACTCGCCGGAGCCGAGGATCGCGTCGGCCAGGGCGCGCTTGGCCTCCAGCATCTGGGCGATGCGGTCCTCGACCGTGCCCTCGGTGATGAGGCGGTGGACCTGGACCGGCTGGGTCTGGCCGATGCGGTAGGCGCGGTCGGTGGCCTGTTCCTCGACGGCCGGGTTCCACCAGCGGTCGAAGTGGACGACATGGCCCGCGCGGGTGAGGTTCAAGCCCGTCCCGGCCGCCTTCAGCGACAGGACGAGAACGGGTGTCGCTCCGCTCTGGAAACGGTCCACCATGCGTTCGCGCTCCGGCACCGGCGTACCGCCGTGCAGGAGGTCCACCGGGACCGCGCGGGCGGACAGGTGGGAGGTGATCAGGCGGGCCATGCCGACGTACTGCGTGAAGACGATCGCCGAGCCGTCCTCGGCGAGCAGCGTGTCCAGCAGTTCGTCGAGGAGGGCCAGTTTGCCGGAGCGGGCGAGGAGTCGGTCGGTGGCGGTCGGCGGGACGTCCTCCTTCAGGTACAGCGCGGGGTGGTCGCAGATCTGCTTCAGCGCGCCCAGCAGCTTCAGCACCAGGCCCCTGCGGGCGATGCCCTCCGCGGTCTCGATGGCCAGCATCGACTCGCGCACCACCGCCTCGTAGAGCGCGGCCTGTTCGCGGGTGAGCGGGACCGGATGGTCCGTCTCGGTCTTGGGCGGCAGCTCGGGGACGATGCCGGGGTCGGACTTCTTGCGGCGCAGCAAGAAGGGGCGGACGAGGCGGGCCAGCCGGGTCACCGCCTCCTCGTCCTCTCCGTTCTCCGCCGCCCGCGCGTGGCGGGCGCGGAAGGACTTCAGGGGGCCCAGGAGTCCCGGTGTCGTCCAGTCCAGCAACGCCCAGAGCTCGGAGAGGTTGTTCTCGACCGGCGTGCCGGTGAGGGCCACGCGCGCGGGGGACGGGATCGTGCGCAGGGCCTTGGCCGTCGCCGAGTACGGGTTCTTCACGTGCTGTGCCTCGTCCGCGACGACCATCCCCCACCGCTGCTCGGCCAGCCGTGGCGCCGCCGACCGCATGGTGCCGTACGTGGTGAGGACGAAGCCGCCGTCGAGGTCGTCGAGGTTGCGGTCCGGGCCGTGGAAGCGGCGGACGGGGACGCCGGGCGCGAACCGGGTGATCTCGCGCTGCCAGTTGCCCAGCAGCGAGGCCGGGCAGACCACCAGCGTGGGTTCGGTACGGGCGCGGCGCAGGTGCAGGGCGATGAGGGTGATCGTCTTGCCGAGTCCCATGTCGTCGGCGAGGCAGCCGCCGAGGCCGAGGGAGGTCATGAGGTCGAGCCAGGCCAGGCCCCGGAGTTGGTAGTCGCGCAGGGTGGCGTGCAGGCCCGGGGGCGGTTCGGCGGGCCGCACTCCGGCGGTCAGTCGGTCGCGCAGGGCGGCCAGGGTGCCGGCGGGCACCGCCTCGACCGTCTCACCGTCGACCTCCGCGCTGCCGGTGAGGGCGACGGAGAGCGCGTCCACCGGGTCGAGCAGGCCCAGTTCGCGCTTGCGGGCCTTGCGGACGAGGCCGGGGTCGACCAGCACCCACTGGTCCCTCAGGCGGACGACCGGACGGTGGGCCTCGGCCAGCGCGTCCATCTCGGATTCGCTGAGCGGGTCGCCGCCGATCGCCAACTGCCAGCGGAACTGGAGGAGTTCCTCGCTCTCGAAGAAGCCGGTGCCGTCGGTCGCCGAGCCCGGGGCGGGCCGGACCACCGCGGCCGCGCTGAGGTCCTGCGCCAGGTCACGGGGCCAGTGCACGGCGACCCCGGCCGCCGCGAGCCGGGTGGCCGCGACACCGAGCAGGTCGCCCAACTCCTCTTCGGACAGGGCCAGTACGTCGGGCACGTCCTGCTCGGTGAGCCGGTCGAGCGGGGGCCAGACGCGGGCGGCGCGCCGCACGGCGAGGGCCGCGTCCACGCGGGCGCGTGGCCCGAAGGTGGCGTCCGCCGCGCCCGCCCACAGGGCCGCCGCGTCGGCCACGAGGGTGGGGTCGGCGAGGCTGTGCACCTGGAC
Organism: Streptomyces sp. NPDC050619; assembly: GCF_040654815.1. NCBI lineage: Bacteria > Bacillati > Actinomycetota > Actinomycetes > Kitasatosporales > Streptomycetaceae > Streptomyces > Streptomyces sp. NPDC050619. The sequence continues at coordinate 23,476 of NZ_JBFAIR010000036.1, forward strand.
GATCGCGGCGCCCGCGCCGCGTGCGCCGTCGCCGTCGTCGTCGAACAGGTCGTACGCCGACAGGTCCAGGCGGAGCGAGATCCGCACGCCCGCGTCCATGCCGGCGGCGACCTCCGCGGCCCAGTCCTGGGCGTCGGGCAGGCGCTGCGCCTCGCGTGCCGCGAAGGGCTTGCCGGAGGCGTATGGAGCGGCGGGGGTGCGGGGCAGGGTGTCCGCGACCGCGTCCAGGAAGGAGCGCATCAGCGCTTCCGGTGCGGGCAGCCGGATCGGGCCCGGGCCGGGCAGCGGGACCGCGTGCCCTTCGTACGGCAGGGCGGCGGCGACGGCTCGCAGGTGGGCGAGGTCGTCCGGGTCGAGGGGGCCGGCCCGCCAGGCGTCGTGGCCGGTGGCCGTCAGGCCGGGGAGCAGCCGGCCACGGGCCGTGAGCCGCAGGGCGTGCAGTGCGGCCGCACCCCAGCAGGCGGTGGCGGGGTGGGCGGCGGGGTCGCGCCGGGCGCGCACGAGCAGGGGCAAGGCCTCGCCGAGCGGGAGCGACAGGGCGGGGGCGGACCTGCGGCGTACGCCGGCACCATGACGTCGTACGACGGTGAGCTCAGTGTCGGCGGCCGGCAGCCCGCCGTCCTCCGGATCCCAGAAGGCCACGCGCCCCTCGCGGGGAAGCGGGGCGGGCAGGAACACCGCCGCGAGCCGGACGGGGACGGCTTCCGCCGCCGGGTCGGCCATCGCCGTCATGCCGCTCATACTCCTGTCACCTCCCGCCCGTGTGTCGGATCACTCGTCTTCGACTCTACGGGCGGGGTCTGACAATCGGCCCCGGCGGCCGACCGGGGGCCCGTCACCGCACGTCATGCCACGTCATGGAACCGTGCGCGCGACGACGTACACGATGGGGTAGACCGGGTTGGCCAGGTTCACCACGACGTCGTGGGTGGGGGCCGGGTTCTTCTGCGTGTGCCTGAGGCCCGACCACTGGCCGGGACCCTTGAACGACCAGCCGGTGATGTGCTGGTCCCGGGCGCTGATGGTGATCTCGCCCTTCTCGAGGTCGTCCCGGTTGACGCCCATGCCCGTGAGGAAGGCGTCCAGGCCCGCCTCGCTGGTGCGGAACTGGACGTACAGGCGGCTGGTCTTCCAGTTGTTGGTCTCGTAGTACGCCAGCTGGTCCGCCGGATGCGGGACCGGAATCTGGTACAGCCGGCGCTGGACCTTGGAGGGCCAGCCCTCGGCCAGGCCCCTCGCCGCGTACTTCTCCTCCTTGTCCTTGCCGCTGTCGCGGCTCTGGCTGGCGGAGATCGCCAGGTAGCCGGCCGGGACCCCGATGAGCAGCCCGATGATGAGCAGGGTGATCGCCCTGCGGCGGATCTTGTGGCCACGGCCCTCGGCCGGCCGGGACGGCTCGTCCGGGAACTCGGCCGGGTGTGACATCGCTGGGGTCACGCGGACCCCTGCGATGTACGGCGGGCCTCCACGTATCGCTCGTACCGCTCGTACCGCTCGACCCGGCGGCGCTTGGCGCGGCGGAAGCGGCGGGCGACCAGGCGGGCGAGGTCGGCGGCGCCGACCATGCCGGCCTCGGGGCCCAGCTGAGCGCGGGCGATGCGAGCCTCGGGGCGGTAGCCGCGGCCGGTGAGCTGGCGCTTGAAGGCGTCTCGCGCGGGGCCGATCAGCAGGTCGTCGGCGGCCGAGACCCCGCCGCCGATCACGAAGCAGGACGGGTCGAGGGCGGCGGCGAGGTTGGCGATGCCCACGCCGAGCCACTGGCCGATGTCCTGGAGCAGCTCTATGCACATCGCGTCGCCCTCGCGGGCCAGCTCGGTGATCATCGGGCCGGTGATCTCGTTGATGTTGCCCTTGACGTGCTCGATGATCCCGTACGCCACCGGGGAGTCGGCGACGGCGAGTTCGCGCGCCTCCCTGACCAGCGCGTTGCCGGAGCTGTACTGCTCCCAGCAGCCGCGGTTGCCGCACGGGCAGCGGTGTCCGCCGGGGACGACCTGCATGTGGCCGAACTCGCCCGCGACGCCGTACTTGCCGCGCTTGACCTGGCCGTCCTCAAGGATCGCGCCGCCGATGCCGGTGCCGAGCGTGATCATGACGAGGTGGTCCTCGCCGCGCCCGGCGCCGAAGCGCCACTCGGCCCAGGCGGCGGCGTTGGCGTCGTTGTCGACCAGGACCGGGACGGCGAGACGGCTGGAGATGCGGTCCCGGAGAGGCTCGTTGCGCCAGGACAGGTGCGGTGCGAACAGGACGCGGTTGCGGTCGGCGTCGACCCAGCCGGCCGCGCCGATGCCGACCGCGTGCACGTCGTGCCGGTCGGACAGGTCCAGGACCAGTTCGACGATGGTGTCCTCGACCACCTTGGGGCTCTTGGACTTGTCCGGGGTCTCCGTGCGGACCTTCTCCAGGATGTTGCCATCGGCGTCGACGACGCCCGCCATCACCTTCGTGCCACCGATGTCGATACCGACCGTGGGCACGCGGGGTGCTGTCAGGTGCGAGCGGCGCTCCCTTGTACCGACCGTGCGGAGCGCCGGCGCGCGGCGGGAGCCGATGGGGGCGCTGAAGTTGCCGTAGGTGCTCATCGGGCCCGATTCTGCCTCACCGCCGGTGTGGGTGCCGTACGGGGGAGCCAAGGACACCGGTTCCGCGTACGGCTCCCGGTCGGTTTCCGCATACGGCACCCCCGTCGGTCGCCTTGTCCTGACATTGCGACGAACCGCGATCCCGCGGAAGAGGGACCTCAGGGCCGTACAAGCAGCTGGAACTCGAAGGAGTAGCGGGTCGGCCGGTAGGTGTGGCTGCCGAATTCGACCGCGCGGCCGGTGTCGTCGAAGGTCGTGCGCTGCATGGTGAGCAGCGGGGCGCCCTCCTCCTCGGCGAGCCGCTCGGCCTCGGCGGCGGTGGCCGCGCGAGCGCCGATGGACTGGCGGGCGCTGTGCAGCGTGATCCCCGCGGCGCGCATCATGCGGTACAGGCCGGTGGCCTCCAGCTGCTCGGTGTCCAGGTCGAGGAGGCCGGGCGGCAGATAGTTGCTGAGGTACGCCATCGGCTCACCGTGCGCGAGGCGCAGCCGTTCCACCCGGTGTACGTCACTTTCCTCGGCCACGCCGAGCGCGGCGGCGATCTCGGCCGGCGCCGGGACGACCGTGTTGACGAGGACCTTTGTCGCCGGGCGCTGTCCGGCCGCCTCCAAGTCGTCGAAGAGGCTGCTCAGTTCGAGCGGGCGCTTGACCTGGCTGTGCACGACCTGGGTGCCGACGCCGCGGCGCCGCACCAGCAGGCCCTTGTCGACGAGGGACTGGATGGCCTGGCGGACGGTGGGCCGCGACAGACCGAGCCGTGCGGCGAGCTCGATCTCGTTGCCCAGCAGGCTGCCGGGGGTGAGCGCGCCGTGTTCGATCGCGGCCTCCAGCTGCTGGGACAGCTGGAAGTACAACGGCACGGGACTGCTGCGGTCGACACGGAGTTCGAGTGTCACGGTGGGGTCCACTCCTGGTTTCGGCACGGGGCCGAGCGTAGCTCCGGGAATGGTTGACGGGAAGTTCTGTAGTCAGATTGTCCGGACATACACATTGACAGCGTGCCTGGTCCGCACGCAGTTTGTTCCCATGCGCATCGGAGTCATCGGTACGGGCCGCATCGGCACCATTCATGCGAACACCCTCAGCCGGCACCGGGAGGTCGGCTCCCTGATCCTCACGGACGCCGACCCGGCCCGGGCCCAGGATCTCGCGCACCGGCTGGGCGAGACGGCGGCGCCCGGAGTGGACGAGATCTTCACCTGGGGCGTGGACGCCGTGGTGATCACCACGGCGACTTCGGCGCACGCCGAACTGATCGGTCGGGCAGCACGCTCGGACCTTCCCGTGTTCTGCGAGAAGCCGATAGCGCTCGATCTGCCGGGCACGCTGCAGGCGCTCGCCGAGGTGGAAGCGGCCGGAACCGTCCTCCAGATGGGTTTCCAGCGCCGCTTCGACGCGGGCTACACGGGCGCGCGCGAGGCGGTGCGCTCGGGGCGGCTCGGGCGGCTGCACACCGTGCGGGCCCTGACCTCCGACCAGACTCCACCGCCGGTCACCGCCTTACTTCTGTCGGGCGGCCTGTACCGGGACACCCTGATCCACGACTTCGACATCCTGCGCTGGGTGACGGGCCACGAGGTCGTGGAGGTGTACGCGGCCGGGTCCGACGCGGGTCCCGCGATGTTCCGCGAGGCGGGTGACGTCGACACGGGCGCGGCGCTCCTCACCCTGGACGACGGCACGCTCGCCACGGCCACGGCGACCCGGCTGAACGGCGCGGGCTACGACGTCCGCATGGAGCTGGCCGGGGAGCTGGACCAGATCGTGGTCGGCCTGGACGACCGTACGCCGATCGCCTCCACCGAGCCGACGGGGCCGCCGGCCGCGGACAAGCCGTGGACCGGTTTCCTGGAGCGCTTCGGGCCCGCGTACGAGGCCGAGTTGGGCGCGTTCGTCGATGTCGTGCGGGGCGAGCGGGACAATCCGTGCGACGGGCGGGAGGCCTTGCAGGCGCTGCGGATCGCCGAGGCGTGCGAGGTGTCGAGACGGGAGCGGAGGGTTGTGCCGCTGGCGGAGATTCCGGGGGGCGGCGCGGTGGCGGCCGCCATGTGAAGGGGCTCCGCCCCTTCGATCCCGCTGGGGGGCTCGATCACTTCTCCGGTTCCTCCAGAAGTCCCGCGTCGTACGCCAACAGGGCGACCTGCACCCGGTTGTTGAGGTCGAGCTTGGCCAGGATGCGAGAGACGTGGGTCTTGACCGTGGCCACGCTCATGAAGAGCGTCGCGGCGATCTCGGCGTTGGCCAGGCCGCGGCCGACCGCGACGGCGACCTCGCGTTCGCGGTCGTTGAGGGCGGCGATCCGGGCACGCGCGCGCGTGCGGCGCGTATCGGCGGCGGTGCCGGCCGCGTGCGCCATCAGCTGGCGGGTCACGGTGGGCGACAGGACGGGGTCGCCGGCCGCGACCCGGCGTACGGCGTCGAGGATCTCGGCGGGCGGGGTGTCCTTGAGGACGAATCCGGCGGCGCCCGCGCGCAGGGCCCGCAGCACCTGCTCGTCCGCGTGGAAGGTGGTCAGCACCACGACCTGCGGGGCCTCGGCCCGGCCGCGCAGCAGCTCCGTGGCGGTCAGGCCGTCCACCGACGGCATCCTGATGTCCATGAGGACGACGTCCGGACGGGTGCGGTCGACGAGTGCCTCGATCTCGCCGCCGTCGGCGGCCTCACCGACGATCTCGATGTCGTCGGCGCCGCCCATCATCAGGGACAGGCCTGCCCTCACCAGCGGGTCGTCGTCGACAAGGAGCAGCCTGATCGCAGTCATGGGCCCCACGTAATCACGATTCGACCCCACGCAATCATGGTTGCACGGCACCAGATCACCGTTGTGCCGGGCGAGTTGAGGGGGATGGCCGGACGGGGCCGGCGGAGGCGAAAAGGTTCCGCACCGGCCGCCGCCGGGGTCACCCCCACGGCAGCCATGCCCGCACCCGGAACCCCCCGTCCTCGTCCGACCCGTGCTCCAGCCTGCCCCCGGCCAGCGTCGCCCGTTCGGTCAGGCCGATCAGGCCCTGGCCGGAGCCGGGGACATGGGGAACCTCGCCGTCGGGCGGGGGGTTGCGGATCAGCACCACGAGGCCCTCGCCCGGGGCGCCGGTGACGGACACCGTGACCTCCGTGCCGGGGGCGTGCTTGCGGGCGTTGGTCAGGCCCTCCTGGGCGATGCGGTACGCGGTGCGGCCGACGGAGGCGGGGACGGCCGCGGGGTCGGTGACGCGGTTGTCGAGGGTGACCTTCATGCCGGCCTCGCGGGATTCGGCGACCAGCATGTCCAGCGCGCCGAGCGTCGGCTGGGGGCGGCCCGCGTCGTCGGACTCGCCCGCCCGCAGCACGCCGATGATCTCCCGCAGGTCCTGTAATGCCTCGTGCGCGCTCTCCCGGATGACCCCGGCCGCCCGGGCGACCTCGGCCTGGGGCGCGTCCGGCCGGAACTCCAGGGCGCCCGCGTGCACGCTCAGCAAGGTCAGCCGGTGGGCGAGCACGTCGTGCATCTCGCGCGCGATGGCCTCCCGGGCCAGCCGCTGCGCCTGCTCCGCACGCAGCCGCGCCTCCGTCTCGGCGCGCCGGGCCCGGTCGCGCAGGCTCAGCATGAGCTGCCGCTTGGACCGTACGAACATGCCCCAGCCGACGGCCGCGAGGGTGAGCAGCACACTGAACGCGACCGCCACCACATACGGCAGGTCCGGCTCCGGGCGCAGCCAGAAGAAGAGCGGGACGAGCGCGACGGAGATACCGCAGATCCAGGCCACGTACCGGAAGGGCCGGTGCACGGCGAGCGTGAACAGGGCGATCAGGCCGGCGCCGCTCGCGGTGTTCGACAGGAACCCGACGACGACCATGGCGACAGCGAGCCCGACCGGCCAGCGGCGGCGCAGCCAGACCGCGGCGCAGGCGAGGGCGCCGAGCAGCTGGTCGGCGCCGGCGAGAGCGTGCGAAGTGTTCGGGTCGTTGTTCACGGTGTCCGCCGCCGTCAAGCCGAAGAGCACGGCCAGCAGGAAGCAGGAGAAGTCGACGATCCAGTCGCGCACGGTGCGCCGGGGCCGCCGTCCGGGCCGCCCCGTGTCGGGGTCGAGCTCATGGATGACGGCGGACGGCAACAGCCAGCGCCTCCCGGGGAAGGCGGGCGCTTCGGGCACTGTCTCGTCGACGCTCACAGTCGACAAAGCTACGCAGTGACGGTCCGCGGCACCTCCCCGCGAGCCGGATCGTCGACCAAAGTAGCCGGACCGGAGACTTTCGGCTGGTGCGGGCGGGAAGTCCGCGAGGCGAGCCTGTCTCTCATGAAGCAGTTGCTGGAATTCCTCGGACTCCTCGCCCTGGTGCAGGGTGGGATGGGCCTGCTGCACGAGTTCACCGACTGGCACGTCGGCCTCGTGCAACGGGTCGGTTTCCTCGACGGATACGAGATCTACGTGAGCGTCGCCCTGGTGGTGCTGGCGATCGCGCTGTTCGCCGCCGCCGAGAGCCAGAAGTCCGGCTGAGCGGCGAGCCGGAAGCCCGGCTGAGCGGCGGAGGTTAACTTCCGGAAAACGGATCGGACTTGACGGGAAAAACCTTCGAGCTTGTCATTGACATGCCATCGTCTACGCGCGTCATCATGGGAGCCATGAGATTCCCCCCACGCATCACTCGAATCGGCACCGCAGCCGCGCTCCTGTCCGCCCTGCTCGTAGGCGGCACCGTCTCCGCCACGTCGGCGAACGCCACCGCCACGGCGGTCGGCACCATCTGCTACGGCGACCTGCCCTCGCAGGCCTACGACACGCTCGAACTGATCGAGCAGGGCGGCCCCTTCCCCTACGACCAGGACGGGACCGTCTTCCAGAACCGGGAAGGCATCCTGCCCAGTCAGTCCACGGGCTACTACCACGAGTACACGGTGATCACCCCCGGCTCCTCCGACCGCGGCGCCCGCCGCATCGTCACCGGTGAGGAGACCCAGGAGGACTACTACACGGCCGACCACTACGAATCGTTCGACCTGGTCGACTACGACTGCTGACGCCCGCCGGGCATGACTCCCTGATCGACGGCGGATGAAGACCCTCGCCCCGCGGAGACCCCCCACAGCACAGGCCGCGGGGCGAGGCACCGTCACAGGCGTCGTGCTTTGATGCGCGGGTGTCGGAGACAGCGATTCTTCAAGAGCGGTTGACGGAAGCCGGATTCGCCGTGCGGTCGGTCGAGGCGGCGACCGGAGGAGCGGCCGCGGTTGCCGGGCTGGCCACCTTGTCCGACGGCGGCCGGGTGTTCGCGAAGACCTTGCGCGACGTGGACGCGGATGTGTTCGAGGTGGAGTCCGCCGGACTCCGTGCCCTGCGCGAGTTGGGCGGCGCACGGACGCCGACGGTGCTGGGCGTGTCCGGGCGGCTCCTGGTGCTGGAAGTGCTGCGCCCACGGCGTGACGACGACGAGGCGTACTGGGAGCGGCTGGCCCACATGGTCGCGGGCCTGCACACCTCGCAGACCGCCGACCGGTTCGGCTGGAGCCGGGACGGCTGGCTCGGCCGGATGCGGCAGGACAACGCCTGGGAGGAAGACGGGCACGCGTTCTTCGCGGCGCGCAGGATCCTGCGGTGGTTGCCGGAACCGCTGGTCGAGGCCGCGTTCGACCAAGAGGAACGCCAAGCGGTGGAGCGGTTGTGCGCCGCGCTGCCCGAGCTGATCCCGTCCCGGCCGCCCGCGTTGACACACGGCGATCTGTGGAGCGGAAACATACTCGCGGACCATGCCGGCGCCCCGGTACTCATCGACCCCGCGGTGTCCTACACCTGGCCCGAAGTGGATCTGAGCATGCTGTGGTGCTCGCCGCGTCCCCCCGCTTCCGAACGGTTCTTCAGCGTCTACGGGCAGCTGGCGCCGCTCGATGACGGCTGGGAGGACCGCATGCCCCTGCTGCACCTCCGGGAACTCCTCAGCACCATCGCGCACGGTGACGACCGCGAGGGGGGCGCCGCTGCGGCCGTCCGGGAGGTCATCGCGCCCTTCCGGCGCCGCGGTGCGGGTTCCCCTGAGCGCGGCGGCGCGTGAGGAGCCGTCCGGCCCGGCGGGGTGTCAGGACGTCTCCGGCAGCTCGTACGTGCCGTACTCGGGGCGGCCCGCCAGGTCGTAGGACTGGATGGAGACGCCCGCCGCGGTGACGCGTCCGCCGGTGTGCCGGAAGGCGGTCGGTACGGCGCCCTCGGCGAACAGGCGGCGGCCGGCGCCCAGCACCACCGGGAAGGTCAGCAGGTGGACGGTGTCGACGAGGTCGAGGCCGAGCAGGGAGCGGGCGAGGGCGCCGCTGCCGTGCACCTGGAGCTCACCGTCGGTGGTCTCCTTGAGGGCGGTGACCTCCTTGGCCAGGTCGCCGCTGAGCACGCTGGTGCCGGCCCACTTCGGCTCGGTGAGGGTGGCCGAGGCGACGTACTTCGGCAGGGCGTTGAGCTTGCCGGCGACCGGGTCGGCCGGGTCGGTGACCTTCGGCCAGTACGAGGCGAAGATATCGTAGGTACGGCGGCCGAGGAGGAAGGCGCCGACGCGGCCGAAGACCTCGTCGATGAACCGGCCGAAGTCCTCGTCGCCGTACGGAACGCTCCAGCCGCCCTGGTCGAAGCCGTCGCGGGGGTCCTCCTGGGGACCGCCGGGCGCCTGGTAGACGCCGTCGAGGGTGACGAAGCTGGTGAGGACGAGCTTGCCCATGGCGGGTGCCTGCCTTTCGGAGGTGGGGTCTGTTGTCATCAGCTCAGACCCCACCGGCACCCGCAACTCATCGGCCGGGCGTGGACGCTCAGCCGGCGTGCTCCCTCATCCGGCGTTCGTGGAGAACAGGCCGCCGGTCGGGCCCTGCTTGTCGCCGCCCTGGGCCTTCTTGAGGGCATTGGCGAGGCTCTCGATGGTGAGGGACTGGAGAATCACCCGGCCGTTGCCCTCCAGGGTGGCCAGGGACAGGCCCTCGCCACCGAAGACCGCGTTCATCAGGCCCTGGCGGTTGAGGCCGCCGACGCGCTGGACGCCGTACTGGATGCCCTCCTCGAAGGCGACCACGCAGCCCGTGTCCACCTCGATGCGGCCGCCGAAGTCGGCCGGGTTGAGGTCGATGAAGTTGCCGGCGCCGGCGATGATCACTGTGCCGTACCCGGTGAACTTCTCCAGGATGAAGCCCTCGCCGCCGCTGCGGCCGGTCTTGCCGCCCTGGAAGGCGATCCCGAAGTCGACGGTGGACTCGGCGGCGACGAAGGCGTCCTTCTCCGCGAACCACGCGCGCGTGCCGTCGAGTTCCAGGGCGCGCATCTCGCCGGGCAGCACGCCCGCGAAGCCGACGGTGCCCTCGCCGCCGGTCGAGGTGAAGTACTGGAACGCCAGCGACTCGCCCGCGAGCGCGCGCTGGCCGACCTGCATGGCGGTGCCCATGGCCTGGCGCAGCATGCCGCCCATGCCACCGCCCGAGCCGCTCGGACCGCCCTGCGGACCGCCCGGGGGCTGCTGTCCGCCGCCGCTGGAGGGGCCGGTCAGGCGGGTCTCCATGGTCACGTTCGTCGTCTTGAACAGGAACTTGCCCGCCTCGCAGTACACGGTCTGGCCGGGGTTCAGGCTGACGACCGCCATCTGCATGGCGTTGCCGACGATCTCTTGCTGAAGTGTCACGAGAGGAGAACGCGGGAGGTGGAGGGAAGAGTTCCGGCCACCTGGCATCGTCCGACCTCGGTGTCCGTTGCCCGCCAGCGCCTCGGTGGCGGGGGCGCTGGGATGGGTCCATGACCTCACAAGGAATCGCTTCGCAGGGAACCCTGAACGGCAAGGTGGCCCTGGTCACCGGCGGCAGCCGCGGCATCGGCGCGGCGACGGCGGTGCGGCTGGCCCGGGAGGGCGCCGATGTGGCCCTCACGTATGTGAACGGCAAGGAGGCGGCCGAGGACGTCGCACGGGCCGTCGAGGCGCTGGGACGCCGGGCGGTGGCCCTGCGTGCGGACTCCGCGGACGCTCAGGAGGCGGCGGGGGCGGTCGCGCGTACGGCGGAATTGCTCGGGGGGCGCCTCGATGTGCTGGTGAACAACGTGGGGGTCGGGCTGCTGGGGCCCCTGGAGAGCCTGTCGCTCGCCGATGTGGACCGGGTGCTCGCCGTGAATGTGCGCGGGGTGTTTCTGGCCTCTCAGGCGGCTGCCGCGCGGATGGTGTCGGGCGGCCGGATCATCACCGTCGGTACCTGTATGACGCAGCGGGTGCCGGGGCCCGGCGGGACGCTGTACGCGATGAGCAAGTCGGCGCTGGTGGGGCTGACGAAGGCGTTGGCCAGGGAACTGGGGGCGCGGGGGATCACGGCGAACATCGTGCATCCCGGGCCGATCGACACGGATATGAATCCGGCGGGTGGGCCGTATGCGCAGGGGCAGGCGGCGATGACGGCGTTGGGGCGGTTCGGTGTGGCGGAGGAGGTGGCGGGGATGGTGGCTTATGTGGCGGGGGCGGAGTATGTGACCGGCGCCGAGTTGTCTGTGGACGGTGGGCATGGGGCGTGATGCCGTCAGTGTTTCGCCCCCGCCGCCCCTGCCCCCCCCACTCTCGGCTTCGCTCGAGCGGGGGGACCCCCACGACGGGCTGAAATTCCTCACCCGCCCAGCTCCTGATGCCGGGCAGCCAGAGCGGAAGCGCCCCCCTCCGTCAGCGAGCCGAAGAGTCGCAGTCGGGAGATCCCGCCGTCGGGATAGATGTCCACGCGCGCGTGCGTGCCGACGGCGGGGGTCGGCAGGATGAAGCGGTGGTTGGTGTCGGGCTGGAGGCGGGTGCGCGGGAGGATCTCGTGCCAGTCGCCGGCGCCGTCGTCCTCGGCGTCCCGCAGGGACACCGACGCCCAGCCGGCGCTGTTGCCCTTCAGGTAGGCCGTGTCGATCTCGAGGGCGCGGATCTGGGACTGGGCGACCAGGCGGTAGCGGATCCAGTCGTTGCCCCGGTCGCGGCGGCGCCGGGTCTCCCAGCCGTCGTCCATCTTGCGGGAGCGGCCGGGCTGGATGGTGTTGGTGGCCGGTGAGTAGAAGAGGTTGGAGGCGTCCTCGGCCCGGCCGCCGTTCTCCAGGGCGAGGACGTCGAAGGTGCCGAGGACCTCCAGCCACTTCGGGTCCGGGACGACCTCGCCGTACACACGCAGGCGCGCGATGCCGCCGTCGGGATGCTGGTTGACGCGCAGGTGGGTGAAGCGCTGCTCGACCGAGACGGCGAAGCCGTTCGCGGCGTGCCCGCCGACCGGCGTGCGCGGGACGAGCGTCGTCCACTTCACGTCGTCGGACAGGAGTTCCTCGGGGGACGGGGAGCCGGGTACCGAGGTGCCCTCGACCGACACGGCCTGCGGGTAGTTGCCGCGGAAGTGGGCCGTGTCGACGACGATCCCGCGGATCACGCCCGGTGCGCCGAGGCGGACCAGCGCCCAGTCGTGGTCCTGTGCGGTCGGCCAGGGGTGCTCGGCCGAGGCGCCGCGGCGGCGGCGGGTCTCCCAGCCGTCCATGATCTTGCCCTTGTGCCCGAAGTGCTCCGGGTCGAACTCGGCGCGCTCGGGCACCAGCAGGTTCTCACGCTGGGCGAAGAACTCGTCGTTGGCGGCGATGACACCGGCGCCGAGCCGCCGGTCGGCGAGGTTGGCGTACTGGGTGAAGGGGAAGTCGGCGGTGCGGTAGTCCGCGTACGGGTCGCCGCCTGGGTAGGGGTTCGCGTCGCCGGTGAAACTCGAAATCGCCGTCACGGTGATCAGGTCTGCCTCTCGGGAGTCGGCTCTGCGGGTGCGGGGGAATCAGGGGGTCCTGGTGAGCAGTCGCCCCTTCGGCTCGGTGAACTCGCCGTCCGCGACGATGCGTTCGCCGCGCAGCCAGGTGGACTTCACTACGCCCTGGAGGGTCTTGCCCGCGTACGCCGTGACGCGGTTGCGGTGCTGGAGGGCCGCCGGGTCGACCGTGAACGTCTCCTCGGGCGCGAGGACCGCGAAGTCGGCGTCCCGGCCCGCCTCGATGGCGCCCTTGCGGGCGTCGAGACCCACCAGTCGCGCCGTGCGCGTGGACATCCAGCGGACCACGTCCTCCAGGCCGTGGCCGCGCCGCCGCGCCTCGGTCCACACCGCCGCCAGGCTGAGCTGGAGGCCGGAGATGCCGCCCCAGGCCGTGGCGAAGTCGTCCGTCTTCAGGTCGGCCGTCGACGGCGAGTGGTCCGTGACCACGCAGTCGATCGTGCCGTCCGCCAGCGCCTGCCACAGCAGGTCCTGGTTGGCGGCCTCGCGGATGGGCGGGCAGCACTTGAACTCGCTGGCCCCGTCCGGGACTTCCTCCGCCGTGAGGGTCAGGTAGTGCGGGCAGGTCTCGACCGTGATCCGTACGCCCTGGGCCCTGGCCTCGGCGATCAGCGGCAGCGCGTCGCTGGAGGAGAGATGGAGCACGTGCACGCGCGCGTGAAACCGCTTCGCCTGCGCGATGAGGTTCGTGATCGCCGTGTTCTCGGCGTCGCGCGGGCGGCTGGCGAGGAAGTCGGCGTACTTCGGGCCGCTGTGCCCCGGCGCGGAGTCCAGGTGGCGCGGGTCCTCCGCGTGCACGATCAGCAGACCGCCGAAGGAGGCGATCTCGGCGAGGGAGTGGGCGAGTCGGTCCTGGTCGAGGTGCGGGAACTCGTCCACGCCGGACGGGGACAGGAAGGCCTTGAAGCCGAAGACCCCGGCCTCGTGCAGCGGGCGCAGGTCCTTGACGTTGTCGGGCAGGGCACCGCCCCAGAAGCCGACGTCGATGTGGGCCTTCTCGGCGGCGACGTCCCTCTTCGTACGGAGGTGGTCGACCGTCGTCGTCGGCGGGAGGGAGTTGAGCGGCATGTCGACGAGGGTGGTGATGCCGCCGGCGGCCGCGGCGCGGGTGGCGGTCCAGAAGCCCTCCCACTCGGTGCGGCCGGGGTCGTTGACGTGCACGTGGGTGTCGACCAGGCCGGGCAGCAGGACGTCGTCACCGAAGTCCTCCAGCCGGGCGCCGGACGGTACTTCGGCGTCGTACGGCAGCACGGCCGCGATCGTCCCGGCGGCGACCGCGACCGAGGCGGCGCGGGTCCCCTCCGGGGTGATGACGCGTGTCGAGCGCAGCACCAGTTCTACGTCGGACACCCGGTCCCCTTTCAACGTTCTGTTGAAGGAGTCTTCACTCCCGCTTCCGCAGCGTCAAGGGCACACTTCCCCAGGAGGCCTCAAAGGCGCCCACTCTGGACGTTTCCACAACACGGAATTAGGATTCCGGCAAGCAGAACGTAGTGACCGCACAAGCGAGGAGTCAACCGACTGGCGGGTAGGCTTCTGCCCTTCCGTCAGCCCGAAAGGAACGCGCCGTGCCGACGTCCAGCGCCAGCACCACCGGATCCGCCAAGTCCTCCGCCAGCGGTGGTGTCCAGTCCCTCGAGCGCGCCTTCGACCTGCTCGAACGGATGGCGGACGCGGGCGGCGAGGTCGGCCTGAGCGAACTCTCCGCGAGCAGCGGGCTGCCGCTGCCCACCATCCACCGGCTCATGCGCACCCTCGTGGCATGCGGATACGTGCGCCAGCAGACCAACCGCCGGTACGCGCTCGGCCCGCGCCTGATCCGGCTCGGCGAGTCCGCCTCCCGGCTGCTCGGCACCTGGGCCCGCCCCTATCTCGCCCGCCTGGTCGAGGAGACCGGCGAGACGGCGAACATGGCGCTGCTGGACGGGGACGAGATCGTCTACGTGGCGCAGGTGCCGTCCAAGCACTCGATGCGCATGTTCACCGAGGTGGGCCGGCGGGTGCTGCCGCACTCCACGGGTGTCGGCAAGGCTCTGCTCGCGAACACCCCGGACAGCGAGGTGCGCGCCCTGCTGTCCCGCACCGGCATGCCCGCCGCGACGGAGAAGACCATCACCACTGCGGAGGGCTTCCTCGCGGCGCTGGAGGACGTGCGGCGCCGGGGATACGCGGTCGACGACAACGAGCAGGAGATCGGCGTCCGCTGTCTCGCGGTGTCCGTGCCCGACTCCCCCACCGCGGCGGCCATTTCGATCTCGGGCCCGGCGGGCCGGCTCACGGAGGCGGCGACGGAGAAGATCGTGCCCGTGCTCCAGCAGGTGGCCGTGGAACTGTCGGAGGCACTGGCGAGCTCGGGCGGCAACGGCGCGTAGGCCTGCCACCTCTGGCCCCACGATGGCATCAGCCGCGCGGCGGCTGCCCGAACAGCTCCACCGCACCGCGGACGTCCGACAGGCCCCGGGACAGCGCGCTGACGGAGCCGATCGCGCCCGCGATCAGCAGGAGGGAGCGGCGCAGCCGGGGGATCTCGGGGGCGCCGTCGGCCGTCATCGCGGCGAGCGCGGCGAGTTCGTCCTCGGCGATGCCACGGTCGGGGAACTCGGCCTGATACGCGGCGAGTTCACGACGCAGCCGGGACACCGCGGTCCCCAGTTCCGCCACTCTTGGGTCCTTGTCGCTGCCGGTCACCGGTTTCTGCCCCAAGCTCCGCAACACAGCTCTCCCCCCTGCACGCCTCTGTGCGCAGGTACACAGTCACGCGGTCCGTCGTGATCCCGGCAGGCGTTTCGCGCCCCCGCCGAGCTCCCCCTGACAGTGGTCGGGCGCCGGGGGACGCGGGTCAGTAAACGCCACCCGATGGCGGGCGCGCCACCGCCCTGACCAAAATTCAGCCCTAAGAAACCGGGCGCGCGCCCGGGCGTCAGGTATGCGGTCAGGTATGCAGGACGCATGACGGAGAACGAACAGCAGGTGGCCGGGCTCCTCCTCGCGGCCGGCGGCGGACGGCGGCTGGGCGGACGCCCCAAGGCACTGCTGCCGCACCGGGGGCGGCCACTCGTCGAGTACGGGGTCGGCGTCCTGCGCGCGGCCGGCTGCACCCGCGTCCATGTGGTCCTCGGGGCCGCGGCAGCCGCCGTACGGGAGCGGGCCGAGCTCGGTGACTGTGTCCTCGTGGAGAACCGCGTCTGGGCCGAGGGCATGGGCTCGTCCCTGCGGGCCGGGCTCGACTCGCTCGCCGGTACGGGTGCGCGGGCCGCGCTGGTCTCGCTCGTCGACCAGCCCGGCATCGGGCCGGAGGCGGTCGCCCGGGTGCTCGGCGCGTACCGGGACGAGGACTCGCTGGTGTCGGCCTCCTACGACGGCGTGCGCGGCCACCCCGTCCTCCTCGGCGCCGCCCACTGGGCGGGCGTCGCCGCGACTGCGACCGGCGACCGGGGGGCACGCGCCTATCTGAAGGCGCACGAGGAGGCGATCACGCTCGTCGAGTGCGGGGATGTGGCGCGGCCCTACGACGTCGACACGGCGGCGGACCTGGCGCACCTCGAATGAGGGTGGTGGCACCGAGCGCCACCTTTCCTCGAACTTTCCTCGAAGCGGAGAATCTCGACATCAACAAAACATTGAACTTCCACCATGAGGAAACTAGTATCCACTGCCAGAGTCCCACGAAGGAAGTGACAGCTGATGTCCGCACCAGCGCCGTCCCCGCTGGCCATCGTCGACGCCGAGCCCCTGCCCCGGCAGGAGGAGGTCCTCACCGAGGCGGCCCTCGCCTTCGTGGCCGAGCTGCATCGCCGGTTCACCCCCCGGCGTGACGAACTCCTCGCCCGCCGGGCGGAGCGCCGCGCCGAGATCGCCCGCACCTCCACGCTCGACTTCCTCCCGCAGACGGCCGCGATCCGCGCGGACGACTCCTGGCGGGTGGCCCCCTCCCCCGGGGCCCTGAACGACCGCCGGGTCGAGATCACCGGCCCCACCGACCGCAAGATGACCATCAACGCCCTCAACTCTGGCGCCAAGGTGTGGCTGGCCGACTTCGAGGACGCCTCGGCGCCGACCTGGGAGAACGTCGTCCTGGGCCAGCTCAACCTGATCGACGCGTACACCCGGAACATCGACTTCACGGACGCGAAGTCGGGCAAGTCGTACGCCCTGAAGGCCGCCGAGGACCTCGCCACCGTCGTCACGCGCCCGCGCGGCTGGCATCTGAACGAGCGTCACCTCGTGGCCCCCGACGGCAGCCAAGTCCCCGGCGCCCTCGTCGACTTCGGCCTGTACTTCTTCCACAACGCCCAGCGTCTGCTCGACCTCGGCAAGGGCCCGTACTTCTACCTCCCGAAGACGGAGTCACACCTGGAGGCCCGCCTGTGGAACGACGTGTTCGTCTTCGCGCAGGACTACGTCGGCATCCCGCAGGGCACCGTGCGCGCGACCGTCCTCATCGAGACGATCAACGCCGCCTACGAGATGGAGGAGATCCTCTACGAACTCCGCGACCACGCCTCCGGGTTGAACGCGGGCCGCTGGGACTACCTCTTCTCCATCGTGAAGAACTTCCGTGACGGCGGCGCCAAGTTCGTCCTGCCGGACCGCAACGCCGTCACGATGACGGCCCCGTTCATGCGGGCGTACACCGAACTCCTCGTGCGCACCTGCCACAAGCGCGGCGCGCACGCGATCGGCGGTATGGCGGCGTTCATCCCCTCGCGCCGGGACGCCGAGGTCAACAAGGTCGCCTTCGAGAAGGTCCGCGCCGACAAGGACCGCGAGGCGAACGACGGTTTCGACGGCTCCTGGGTCGCCCACCCCGACCTGGTGCCGATCGCCATGGAGTCCTTCGACCGGGTCCTCGGCGACAAGCCGAACCAGAAGGACCGGCTGCGCGAGGACGTCGACGTCAAGGCGGCCGACCTGATCGCCATCGACTCCCTGGACGCCAGGCCGACGTACGACGGTCTCGTCAACGCCGTCCAGGTCGGCATCCGTTACATCGAGGCCTGGCTGCGCGGTCTCGGCGCGGTCGCCATCTTCAACCTCATGGAGGACGCGGCGACCGCCGAGATCTCCCGTTCGCAGATCTGGCAGTGGATCAACGCGGGCGTCGAGTTCGAGCACGCCGGGAACACGGTGAAGGCGACGCCGGAGCTGGCCCGCGAGGTCGCGGCCGAGGAACTGAGGAACATCAGGAGCGAGCTCGGCGAGGAGGCCTTCGCCGCCGGTCACTGGCAGCAGGCCCACGACCTCCTCCTGGAGGTCGCGCTCGACGAGGACTACGCCGACTTCCTGACCCTGCCGGCGTACGAGCAGCTGCGCGGCTAGAACCTCACTTGTCCGAGTGGCCCAGGGACTTGTCCGGGGCCACTCGGTCGCGTACGGCCTGTTTCACCGCCGTGGGCTCCGGGAAGCCCTGCTCGCGCCGGTCCCAGACGACCTCGTCGTTCACCCGTACGACGAAGACCCCGCCCGTGCCGGGCTTCAGGGACAGCTCCGTCAGCTCCGTCTCGAACGTGGTCAGCAGTTCCTGGGCCAGCCAGGCGGCACGCGGCAGCCAGCGGCACTGCGTGCAGTACTCGATCTCGACCCGCTGAACATCTGTCATCCGAGGTGTACCGACCAATCCTGTTCCGCCGCCGGTCTGCCGTGCAGGTCGGGGACCCGCTTGAGCCAGTTCGGGCGGCCCTGCTGTGTCTTCGCCGCCCGGAGGGCCTCCTCGGCGGCGAGTTCCTCCTGGGTGGGGAAGTCGGTGGGGAGCCAGGCTCCGGAGGCGCGCACGCGCGCGTGGAGGTAATCCACGTACGCCTTGCGGACGGCGTCCGGCGTCGCGAAGCCCGCTTCGTCGGCCAGCCAGGCGTCCGGTACGGCCGCCGTGATCTCGCGCAGCAGATCGAGCGTCACCCTGGGCGCCAGTTCGGCGTCGGCCGCGCGCACATCCGGCGCGTAATGACCGAGGGCGTGGTGCCGGAAGTCGTAGGCCTTCTCGGGGTCCGAGCCGTCCCAGCGGTGGTGGAAGACGAGGGCGGCGCCGTGGTCGATCAGCCACAGGCGCGGGGGCGCGATGCCGAGGGTCGGCCAGATCATCAGGTTGGAGCTGTGGGTCGTACGGTCGACATTGACGGTCAGGGCGTCGAGCCAGACGACCCTGCCCGCCTCCAGGGGGTCGACGCGGAAGGTCTTGGCGACCTCCGGGGTGAAGTCCTTCGCGCCCGGCAGGTGATCCATGCCGAGGTTGATCCCCGCGCTCGCGCCGTGGAGTTCCCGCACCTCCTGGTGCTCCTCGTGCGCGGCGATCACCGGGTCGAAGTGCACGAGGACCAGTTCGGGGAACCTCAGTCCCAGGGCGCGCGCCAGCTCGCCCACGATCACCTCGGCGACCAGCGCCTTGCGGCCCTGCGCGGAACCGGTGAACTTGACGACGTACGTCCCCAGGTCGTCGGCCTCGACGACTCCGGGCACGGAGCCGCCGGACCGCAACGGGGTCACGTATCGAACAGCAGTCACGTCGCGCAGCACACCGGTCAGCGTAAGGCAGACCCTCATGTACGTGCTTCTACGTTTCGACCAGCGGGTTCGGCAGCGGCAGATAGCGGGCGTCGGCCCCGTCCGCGCCCGTCCAGCGCAGCAGCAGGTTCGTCTTGCCGGGGAGGGTGGGCGCGGTGAGCAGGGCGGCGACCTCGGGGAGGTCGTGCCGGGACAGTGCGCGGCGTACGGCGGGCCAGGGGTCGAGGCCGGGGTGGCGGTCGGCCAGGACCGCGGCGACCTCGGTGAGGTGGTTGACGACCAGGCAGTACACCAGCCGCTCCCAGCCGGCGGCCCGGGACACCTCCGGCAGCAGCTTCACCCCCTCGGCATCCCGGAACAGCGCCTGCACCGGTGTCCCCCCGGCGTCGACGGCGACCAGGGTGTTCTGAAGATGCGCTTCCAGTACGACGCCGTGGTCGGCGAAGGCCGCCAGGGCCGGGGGCACCACCTGGGCCAGGTACGCCTCCCACCACGCCGCCGGATCCGGGGCGTGGTCGAGCGGGCTGCCGTCGAAGCCCTCCACCAGCCCGGCGGCCAGCAGCGGGGTCGCGCCGGGCAGGACGCGGTCGCGCAGTCCGTCGCGGACCAGGACGGCGAGCTCCTCGAAGGCGAAGTCGGCGGTGCGGTAGCCGGTGTCGCTGAGCCAGGCGGCCGGGCCGTCGATCGCGGCGAAGGCACTGAGCGCGGCCGAGTCCGTGCGGCGCAGTTTCAGCAGGTCGTGGCGCCACAGCCGGCGGATGTCATTGGTGATGCGCACATCGAGGCTGAACTTCAGGAAGAGGTCGCGCCCGGGCGCGTACAGCGTGCGGATCGCCGCCGTCGGCCAGGCCGGGAAGTCGGTCGTGCCGAGGCGGACGAGGCGGCCGTCGGCGAAGGCGGGGGCGAGGTCGCGGGCGGCCAGGTCGAGCTGCCAGGGGTGGGCGGGCAGCAGCCGGTAGCCGGGCGGGGCCTCGCCCAGGGTGTCCAGGGCGGAGGTGTCGCCCTCCTCGACGACCGCGTCCTCGCGCAGCCCGAGCAGCGCCAGCGGGAAGCGGGCGTGCGCCTCGGGGGCGTAGGGCAGCCAGCCGGCGACGGGGCCGCCGCCGCGGGCCTTGGGCGCGGGATGGTGGGGGTGGCCGGTGAGGAGGGACTGCTCGGAGCGCAGGTAGGGGTCCTCGGGCGGCGTCGCCCGGGCGCGGGCGGTGAGCAGCGCGGCCACCGCGTCCCGGCTGTCGATCATCTCGGCGGGCAGTTCGTGGTTGGACAGGCCGGTGTGCCGGACCAGTTCCTCGACGACGAGTTTGACGAGCTCGGTGTGGCCGATGCGCTGCCAGTTCCCGGCCGTGAACACCTCGGGCTCCGCGGGGCGCCGTTGCCCGCGCACGCGCAGCGGTCTGCCCCCCGGCAGGCGGTACACGCGGCGGTCGCCGGACCCGTCGGCGCGCGGAAGCGGCTCGGCCACCTCGCGCAGCAGGCAGTTGAGCAGCGGCGCCGCCGCGTACGCGTCGGCGCGGTCCGCCACTTCGGCGCGCGCTGCGGCGTCGTCGGCGGCGGGTGGGGGGATGAGATCCACGCGTTCCACTCGTTCTCTGCGGTCCGTTCGGGCGGAGACGATCAGTATGTCTGTCGTCACCACCTGTCGTGACACCCCATGTGATACCCACGCGTACCCGAGGAGCCCGCCCGTGCACCGTCCCCCCACCGCCGAGGCCGAGGTCGCCGACGAGCTGGCCGCCGTACGCCCCGACCTCGTGCCGCGGTACGCGGCCGCACTGCCCGGTGCCCGCGCGGCCGTGCTGACCCGGCTGTGGCGTGCGCTCGCCCATGAGCCGCTGCCGTGGGTCACGGACCGCGCGGCGGGACCGGACGGGC
This sequence comes from Streptomyces sp. NPDC050619, assembly GCF_040654815.1. Taxonomy (NCBI): domain Bacteria; kingdom Bacillati; phylum Actinomycetota; class Actinomycetes; order Kitasatosporales; family Streptomycetaceae; genus Streptomyces; species Streptomyces sp. NPDC050619. The sequence goes on from NZ_JBFAIR010000036.1 coordinate 44,176, forward strand.
TCACCCTGCGCCTGTCGGACGGCCGCCGCGTGCACGGCCCGCAGGCGGATCCGTACGCCACCGCCGCCTACGTCGACGCCGTACGGCTGGACGAGGTGCCGTACGCCGATCCGGCGCGGCTGATGACCGACCTCGGCGTAGCGCACGGTACGGCGTTCGCCGCCGAACTCGGACACAGTGTCGCGTCGCTGACGCTGTCACGGGCCGGACAGCCCTCCTCGGAAGACCCGGAAGAGTGGCCGGCCGGCGACTGGGAGTGGGAGCAGCGGGTGGTCGACGGGCATCCGTTCCACCCCGGCTGCCGGTCCCGGCCGGGCTTCTCGGTAGCCGAACAGCTCGCGTACGGGCCCGAGCACGGACCGCTCGTACGGCTGGGGCTGCTGCCGGTCCCGGCGGGCGAGTGCCTGCTGACGGGCGAGTGGCCGGACCGGCTGCGGGACGGGGAGCGGCTGCTGGTGCCGGTGCATCCGTGGCAGGCGGAGCATGTGCTCAAGCGGCCCTGTGAGCGAGGGTTCGCCGCTCACCCGCTGATGTCCCTGCGCACGCTGGCCATACCCGGCGAGGCACAGCCCCACGTCAAGACCGCGCTGAGCGCCCGGCTGACGTCCTCGGTGCGGGACATCTCGGTGTACTCGATCGGCTTGTCCGCGACCTTGTCGGCGTTCGGGGAGACGCTCGCGGCCCGCATGGACGGCCTGCTGCACATCACCCGCACCCTGGGCGCGGTCGCGGCCGGCTCCCCCGACCTCGCCGCTGTATTGCGTCAGTCGCCGCAGGCGTTCGCGACCCCCACAAGCGGCGAGCGCGTCGTGCCGGTGGCCGCCCTCGCCACCACCCGGCTGCCCGGCTCCCCCGGCTGGCTCGCCGACTTCACCCGGCTCGCGCTCACGGCCGGACTGCGCTTGCTGGAGTGGGGCGTGGCCCTGGAGGCGCACGGCCAGAACCTCCTCGTCGTCCTGTCCCCGACGGGCGCCCCGCTGCGCCTGGTCTACCGCGACCTGGCCGACATCCGGGTCAGCCCGGCCCGGCTGGCCCGGCACGGCATCCCGGTGCCGGAGCTGACCGGGCGGATCGTCACGGACGACGAACGGACCCTGCGGCGCAAGCTGTTCGGGTCGCTGGTGGCCGGGGCCCTCGCGGGTACGGCGGGTTCGGCGGCGGCGCTGCGGGGGGCGCTGGAGACGGCCGTACGGGATCTGCCGCGCACCCCCGATCTCGTCGCGCTGCTCGAAGAGCCGCTGCCGACCAAGGCGTTGACGCTGATGCGGCTGTCGCCGGTGACGCCCGGGGACCAGTGGGCCGAACTGCCCAATCCGCTGCGCTGAAGTGCCCTCGTGCGGCCCCGTTTTGGAGCTCGACCCCCATGCTCCATAAGATCCGCCGATGATCACAAGTAAACGGCTGGCAGCAGGAGTTTGCACCCTGCTCGCCGCCCTGACGGCCGGTGTCGCCTTCCCGGTCGCGGCGGTCGCCGGCGAACCCACGGGCGGGGCCGCACCCCAGGTCGACCTCGTCCTCGACGTCAGCGGTTCCATGCGGGCCCGGGACATCGACGGCGGCACGCGGATGGCCGCGGCCAAGCAGGCCTTCAACGAGGTGCTGGACGCGACACCCGAGGATGTCCGGCTCGGCATCCGGACCCTCGGCGCCAACTACCCCGGCGACGACCAGAAGACGGGCTGCAAGGACACCGCGCAGCTCTACCCGGTCGGCCCGCTGGACCGCACCGAGGCCAAGACGGCGGTGGCTACCCTCTCCCCCACCGGCTGGACACCGATCGGCCCCGCCCTCCTCAAGGCGGCCGACGACTTCGACGGCGACGGCTCCAAGCGCATCGTGCTGATCAGCGACGGCGAGGACACCTGCGCCCCGCTCGACCCGTGCGAGGTGGCCCGGGAGATCGCGGCCAAGGGCATCGGGCTGACCATCGACACCCTGGGCCTGGTCCCGAACGCCAAGATGCGGCAGCAGCTGAGCTGCATCGCGGAGGCGACCGGCGGGACGTACACCTCGGTGGAGCACACCGACGAACTCACCGACCGGGTCAACCAGTTGGTGGACCGGGCTGCGGATCCGGTGGTGACGCCGGTGGCCGTGACGGGCGCCTCCCAGTGCGCCGAGGCGCCGACCGTGAAGTCCGGTCTGTACACGGACCGCGAGGAGTTCGGGCAGCAGCGCTGGTACCGGGTGGACGTCGAGCCCGGCCAGGAGCTGCGCGCCTCGGTGAGCGTGGCGGCCGACCGGGCCGTGAACCCCTCCTACGGGGTGCTGCTGCGGGCGGTCACGGTGCACGACCGCGAGATCGTGCGCGGCGAGGCGACGGGCAACGGCCGTACGGACGTGGTCTCGACGGGGCTGCGGTATCCGAAGGCGGAGAGCGACGACGAGGAGGACGCAGCCGCGGCTTCGGAGGCGGTGTGCCTCCAGGTGACCCACTCCTTCTCGGCGGCCTCCGGCGTGAAGACCACGCCTGGACTGCCGCTGGAGCTGACCGTCGACGTCGTGGACGGGCCGTCGCCGGCGAGTGACGTGGCCTCCTTCGGCCTCGGGCGCGGCTGGTGGCTGCTGGGCGCGCTGATCCTCACGGGCTTCCTCGCCGGTGCGGTGTGGGGCTGGCTGTCACGCTGGCGGCTCGCGGTCTGGAGGACCAACTGATGCGTATCACACGTGTGTTGAGTGCGACGCTGCTCGCGCTCGGACTGGCCGCGGGTCCGGCGGCAGCGGCCACCACCCCGTCCGCGAGCCCTTCGGACGACAGCGCGGCGCCGACCTCGGCGGGCACGTCGTTCCGTACGGCGACCGAGATCGACCAGGGTCAGCGGGCCACGGCGAACGGCTCGGCGGGCGACTACCTGTACTGGTCGTTCCCGGCGGACGCCGGTCAACGCCCCACCGTCGAGGCGACCGTGAAGCTGCCGGACACGCATGCCGCCGAGACCTGGCAGATCGACGTGTACGACGGTCTGCGCCGCCGCCAGGCCTGCCAGTACGGGGCGCAGACGCGGACCGCCGCGGCCGGCTCCGCCTCCGTGGAGCTGACCTGTGTGCTGCGCACGGTGCGCGCGTGGTCCGAGCCGTGGTCGGGCGACCCGCTGCCGGGGACGTACTACATCCGGCTGACGGTCGTGGACCTGACGACGGCTGACCTGGGTCTCCCGGTCGACACCGAGGTGCGGGTCGGCTCCTTGGACATCGGCGGTTCGGCCGCGGTGGACGGCTCGCTGGCCGAGCCGCTGGTTCCGGGCGTCGCGGTCAAGTCCGATACGGAGGAGGACAGTTCGTCGTCCTCGGCCGTGCTGTCCAGCATCCAGCCGGACGACGGCTGGTCCTCGGGCTGGTGGTCCGACCGGTGGGTGTGGACCGCGGTGGGCGGTGCGCTGGCCGCGCTCGCGGGCGTCGGCGGGTATGCGCTGACGCGCGGTGCGGGGCGGCCGTCGCGGGTGCCGCCGGGTGCCTGAGGGTCCGTGAAGAGGCCCGTCGTGCCGTGCCGCACGGCGGGCCTCTTCGTGATCGGCCCTCCAACAGCGCCTTGGCGAGCGCGTCATCGCCGGTCATTTCGATCCCGCCGACACGCACACGCCCGTCACAGGTACCGCTGGGCCGCCTGAGAGTCCGTCATGCCGCGCCGCACGGCTCACCCCTCCCGCAGGGTCTTGGCGAGCGTGCCGTCGCCGGTCACCTCGATCCGGCCGGCCCGTACGGCGTCGGCCACGCTCAACTCCCCCCGGCTGACGGCCTCCCAGGCCCCGGCGTCCAGGACCAGGCGGGCGTCGGGTTCCCCGGGGGCAGGTCCCTCGCCGTACACGGGGCCGTCCTCGGCACCGACGTAGAGATGGAACTCCCCCTCCTCCAGCCGGACTTCCACCAGCCCTTGCCCCTCCAGCGCACGCAACAGCGGCAGCGCGAACCAGTGCGCCCGTACGGCGTCGGTGGGCCGCCGCTCGCCCAGCTCCGGCGCGCCCCAGACACCCAGCGCCTGCAACACGGGCAGCAACTCCCGGCCGCGCCCGGTGAGTTCGTAGACGTAGGCCGCACCGGGCGGCGGCAGCCGGCGCCGTGTCGTCAGTCCGTCCCGCTCCATGTCCTTCAGCCGGGAGGCGAGGACGTCCGTGCTCACGCCCGGCAGGTCGGCGTGCAGGTCGGTGTAGCGGCGCGGACCGGCAAGCAGCTCACGGACGATCAGCAGAGTCCAGCGATCGCCCACCACGTCGAGCGCCCGGGCGGCGGAACAGTACTGGTCGTAGCTTCGGCGAGGTGACATGCGACGCAGTCTAGACATGTCGTTGGACTTTCCAAGCTCACACTTGGTAAAACCAAGCATCACCACGAACCGGAGGGGCGTAAGCGCATGGAGTTCCGGCAGTCGAGCAAGCTGAGCGAGGTCTGTTACGAGATCCGCGGCCCGGTGATCGAGCAGGCGAACGCACTGGAGGAGGCGGGTCACAGCGTCCTGCGCCTCAACACCGGCAACCCCGCCCTGTTCGGCTTCGAGGCGCCGGAGGAGATCCTCCAGGACATGATCCGGATGCTCCCGCAGGCGCACGGCTACACCGACTCGCGCGGCATCCTCTCCGCCCGCCGGGCCGTCGCCCAGCGCTACCAGACCCTCGGCCTGGAGGTGGACGTCGACGACGTGTTCCTCGGCAACGGCGTCTCCGAGCTGGTCTCGATGGCCGTACAGACCCTGGTCGAGGACGGCGACGAAATCCTCATCCCGGCCCCGGACTTCCCCCTCTGGACGGCGGTGACGACCCTCGCGGGCGGCAAGGCGGTCCACTACCTGTGCGACGAACAGGCCGACTGGTACCCGGACCTGGACGACATGGCGGCGAAGATCACCGACCGCACCAAGGCCGTCGTCATCATCAACCCGAACAACCCCACCGGCGCGGTCTACCCGAAGGAGATCATCGAGGGCATCCTCGACCTCGCCCGCCGGCACGGCCTGATGGTCTTCGCCGACGAGATCTACGACCAGATCCTGTACGACGATGCCGTGCACCACTCGGCCGCCGCGCTCGCCCCCGACCTGGTGGTCCTGACCTTCTGCGGCCTGTCCAAGACCTACCGGGTGGCCGGCTTCCGCTCGGGCTGGCTGGTGATCACCGGCCCGAAGCAGCACGCCAGGAACTACCTGGAGGGCCTGACGATGCTGGCCTCCATGCGGCTGTGCGCCAACGCGCCCGCGCAGTACGCCATCCAGGCCGCGCTGGGCGGCCGGCAGTCCATCCGCGAGCTGACCACGCCGGGCGGGCGCCTGCACGAACAGCGCACCGTGGCCTGGGAGAAGCTCAACGAGATCCCCGGGGTGTCGTGTGTGAAGCCGAAGGGCTCGCTGTACGCGTTCCCGCGCCTCGACCCCAAGGTGCACAAGATCCACGACGACGAGAAGTTCGTCCTGGACCTGCTGCTGCAGGAGAAGATCCAGGTGGTCCAGGGCACGGGCTTCAACTGGCCGGCCCCCGACCACTTCCGCATCCTCACCCTCCCCCACGCGGACGACCTGGAGGCGGCGATCGGGCGGATCGGGCGGTTCCTGAGCGGGTACCGGCAGTAGCGCACTCCTAGGGCCCTTCTGATGGATCTCCGCATGGTCGCGCTCCGGCCGGCACACCGGCTGGACGGACGTCCCGCTCACCGAGCACGGCCGGGAGCAGGCGCGCGGGCTGGTGCCGCTGATCCGCTCGCACCGGATCGGGGCCGCGTTCGTCAGCCCCGCGCGGCGGGCACGGGAGACGGCCGAGCTGATCGGGCTCCAGGGCGTACGGGGTAACAGGGCGTCACGACCGTCGACATCCAGCAGGTCGGGCAGCGGGCCGACCGGATGCCGGCCAAGGTGGACGCGGCGCTCGCCGACAGCGAGGGGGGTGTGGTGCTGGTGGCGCACGGGCACTTCCTGCGCGTCCTCACAGCCAGGTGGCTCGGGCTGCCGCCGTCGGGCGGGGCACTGTTCCAGCCGGCCACCGGGGCACTGTGCCGGCTGGGCACGGAGCACGGGCGGCCGGTGATCGCCGGGTGGAATGTCAGACCCGCGCCGTAATCTCAGACACGGGTAGGACCAGCGACCACCGGTGGGACCAGCGACCACGGGCGGGACCAGCAACCACCGGTGGGACCAGCGACCCGGCACCCGGGAAGGAGCACGCCATGACACGACCGCCGACCGCCGCGCAGCGGCGTGTCATCGACGCCGCCGATCCCGTCACCGGGCGGCTCAGGGGTACCGAGACGCAGCTCGCGGCCCTGGTCCAGCGGGGGCTCGCCTTCCGGCATCCGCGACCGCCGCACGACCACTTCCTGACGCCGGCCGGGCACCGGATACGGGAGGGGGTACGGGACGCCCCCGAATCCGCCTCCGAGCCCGCCGTCGAGCCGCCCCGGGCAGCCGGCGTGTTCACCGCGCGGGTCGGCGGCGAGGAGGACGCTCCCGAGGCCGGTCCGTCCCGGGTCCGCGAGGTGCACAGCGCCTGGCAGGGACTGCTGGAGCTGCGCCGGATGACCCGTCCCGACGGGGCCACCGACCTGCCGTGCGGCTGGGAGCGCACCCATCTGGTACCGGCCGCCGCGCTGGCCCTGGAGGCCGCCGGGCACCGCCCGGCCGGGCGGGAAGGCGAGGGGGGCTACCGGGTCCGGGCGACCCCGCAGCCGGAGGCCGTCGCCGTGCACGAGCCGGACTCCGGGGCGCTGCGCGCCTGCGCGGCCACGCTGGAGGAGGCGGGCTGGCAGGTCGGCGAGTACACGGAGCCTCGTACGAGAGCCCGTTATCTACTGGCGTCCCCGCGCCGGACGTGATGAGCATGCCAAGATCGGTCGATCAGATCCATCAAGTCGCGTCGGACCATCAAGGGGTCCACGACGAGAAGGGGAAGCCGTGACCGAACCGTTTTCCGTCCTGGTGACCGTCCGTGGGTACGAGACGGACGTGCAGGGTCATCTCAACCAGAGCGTGTATCTCAACTACGCGGAGCACGCCCGCTGGTCGATGCTCCAGGCCGCCGGGATCAGCCAGGCCCGTCTCGTCGGCAAGGGCGTGGGTCCGGTGGCCCTGGAGACCACCCTCAGGTTCCGGCGGGAGCTGCTGGCGGGCGACGAGGTCGAGGTGACGTGCCGCTTCGCCTGGGACGAGGGCAAGACGTTCCGGATCGACCACACGATCCGCAAGACCGACGGCACGGTCGCGGCCGAGGCCACGGCCGTGGTCGGGCTGATGAACCTCGAGGAACGGAAACTGGTGGCGGATCCTCAGGAGTACTTCAAGGAGCTGGCATCCGATCCGGGCCTGTTCGGACTCTGAGCGATATGGACCCGGTGACAACGTCGTCATGACGGCGCTCATCGAGTCCCGGACGCGAACCCCGCATCGAACGTACTCCCGTTGGGCGCCCCTCGTCGTGCTGTGTGCGGGGACGCTGATGACGATCCTGGACGGCAACATCGTCACGGTCGCCATGCCGGCCATCCAGAGCGACCTGGGCTTCTCGGCGCCGGGGACGGCCAAGAGGCGGCGGCGGGGATCCCGCACCCTGATGGGCGTGCCGTGAGGTCGTACTTCACCGGACGGCTGCCGGACCCCGGCCCTGCCAGGCGTCCGGCCGGGGGTGACCGTTCCGGGGCGCGCACGTTCATGCGCGCCCCGGGCACGGCCGCCATGAACCCTGCTCGGGTTCACCGCCACCGGCCGGGAGCCGTCCCTCTCGGCCGGAGCTCAAGTGCCGTACTCACGTGCGGAGTTCAGTGCGCGGCGATCTTCGCCAGTCGCTGCGCTTCCGCTCGCGTCGAGCGGGCGATGGCGTCCTCGTCGGCGTGCAGGAGACGGCCGTGCTCCACGATCTGACGGCCATTCACGAACGAGGCGGTGACCGGGGCCGCCGCCCCGAGGACCAGCGCGCTCACCGGGTCGGCGATCGAGGCGTGGGCCAGCGTGTCGAGCTTCCACAGCACCAGGTCGGCGAGCTTGCCCGGCTCCAGGGAGCCGATCTCGCGTGCGCGGCCCAGGACTTGGGCGCCGCCGTACGTCCCCAGGCGCAGCGCCTGACGGGCGTTCAGGGCGGCCTCGCGGTGGCTGCCGAGGCGGTTGATGAGGAGGGCGTTGCGCAGTTCGGTGTGCAGCTCGCCGGACTCGTTGGAGGCCGTGCCGTCGACGCCGAGGCCGACCGGGACGCCGGCCGCGAGCATGTCCGGGACGCGGGCGATGCCGGCGGCGAGGCGGGCGTTGGACGAGGGGCAGTGGGCGACACCGGTCTTCGTGCGGGCGAAGGCGGCGATGTCGGAGTCGTTCATGTGGACGCAGTGCGCCATCCACACGTCCTCGCCGAGCCAGCCGGTGGACTCGAAGTAGTCGGTCGGGCCCATGCCGAACAGCTCGTGGCAGAACTTCTCCTCCTCGACCGTCTCCGAGCCGTGGGTGTGCAGCCGTACCCCGAGGCGGCGCCCCAACTCGGCGCCTTGTCGCATGAGTTCGGTGGACACGGAGAACGGCGAGCAGGGGGCCACGGCCACCTGCGTCATCGCGTCGAAGGAGGCGTCGTGGTGCTGCTCGACCGTCTCCTCGGTGGCGGCGAGGGCGCCTTCCAGGGTCTCGACGGCGAAGTCCGGGGGCAGCCCGCCGTCCTTCACGCTGCGGTCCATGGAGCCGCGGGCGAGGGTGAAGCGGACGCCCATGTCCCGGGCGGCGCGGATGATCGCGCCGGACAGGTCGCCGGAGCCCTGCGGGAAGACGTAGTGGTGGTCCAGGGCGGTGGTGACGCCGCCGCGGGCCAGCATCGCGAGCGAGCCCTGCGCGGCCGAGTACACCATCCGCTCGTCGATGCGCGCCCAGGTCGGATACAGGGCGACGAGCCAGTCGAAGAGGTTGTGGTCCGTGGCCAGGCCCCGGGTGATCCACTGGTAGAAGTGGTGGTGGGAGTTGACCAGGCCGGGGGTCACCAGATGACCGGTGGCGTCGATGCGGCGTACGACGTTCTCCAGGCCCTCGGGGGCGCTGCCCGGGCCGAGCGACTCGATGCGGTTGTCGGCGACGACGACGTACCCCGAGGCGTGCTCGGTGTCGTCCGCGTCCACGGTCGCGATCGAACAGTTCTCGATGACGATGCGCTGAACCATCGTTCGTTCGTCCTCTACTTCCGTTGCTTCCGTGTCCGCGTCAGAGGTTGGTGAGGTCCGCGGGGATCTTCGCCTCGCGGCCGTCACGCAGGACGGTGGCCTCGATCAGGCCGTACGGCCGATCGGCGGCGAGATAGACCTCGTTGTCGTTCTTCAGTCCGAACGGCTCCAGGTCCACCAGGAAGTGGTGCTTGTTCGGGAGCGAGAAGCGGACCTCGTCGATCTCCTCGCGCCGCTCGATGATCCGCGAGCCCATCGCGTAGAGGGTCTGCTGGAGGGAGAGGGAGTACGTCTCGGCGAAGGCCGTGAGCAGATGCCGCTTGACCTGCGCGTACGACTCCTCCCAGTCCGGTGCCGGCTGCGCGTCCTCGGACCAGCCGAAGCGCCAGCGGGCGGAGACCTCCGTCGCGAGGATGCGGTCGTACGCCTCGGGAAGCGTCGTGTACTTGTCCTTGACGTAGCCCCAGAACTCGGAGTCGGTCGAGTTCATCACGGTGAGGTCCTTGAGCCCGGAGACGACCTCCCACGTCGAGCCGTCGTAGGTGATCTGGGTCAGCCGGGTCTCCTGGCCCTTGCGGACGAAGGAGTGCGCGCCCGCACCGGAGTTCTCGATCCGCTCCCAGGCGTACTCCTCGATGCGGATGCGGGCGGTCCTGATCGGCTCCTGACTCGTCACGAAGTGGCGGGCGAGGTGGATGCCGAACTGCTCGGCGGACTCGATGCCGTGCTCCTTGGCGAACGCGTACACCGTGTTCTTGGTGGTGTCGGTCGGCAGGACGTTCGCGTTCGAGCCGGAGTAGTGGACATCGTCCATGTCGCCGGAGAGCGACACCGAGACGTTCAGGTCCTTGATGTGGTGGGTGGCGCCGCTCCGCGTGATCTTGACGACGCGGTTCTCCGCTTTCCCGTACTGGTTCTGGCCGAGAATCGTGTGCATGGTCTGCTAGCTCCCTCGGTAAACGGAGTAGCCGAACGGGTTGAGCAGCAGCGGTACGTGGTAGTGCTCGCCGGGTTTGACGGCGAAGGTGATCGCCACCTCCGGGAAGAACGCTCCGTCGTCACCGCTGTCCCGATTCGCGGGGGCGTCCTGCTGCGCATCGGCTTGCTTGTTCGCGAACTTCTCGAGGTACGGCTCCACCACGAAGTCGAGCCGTACGTGGGTGGTCCCCTCCGGCAGCGCCGGGAGGTCCTTGCACCGCCCGTCCGCGTCGGTCGCGGAACCGCCGAGCGCCCGCCAGTCCGCGTCACGCCCCGAGCGGGCGGAGAGCCGGACGGCGACGCCCTCGGCGGGGCGGCCGACGCTGGTGTCCAGGATGTGCGTGGACACCGAGGCGGTGGTGCTGGTGCTCATGCTGCTCTCAGTCCTCTTCGACGAGTCGGGCCAGTCGGATGCGGTTGATCTTGCCCAGCTCGGTGCGGACGATCTCCCGCTCTCTCTCCGGCGCGTTGCCGATCCGCTCCTTGACCGCGTCGCGCATCTGCTCGCCGGTGAGGCCGGTGGCGCAGATGAGGAAGACGTGGCCGAACCTCTCCTGATACGCCAGGTTCAGTTCGAGCATCTCCGCCTTGAGCTCCTCGGAGGCGCCGGCCATGCCGCGCTGCTCCCGCGCCGAGGCCGGGTCGCCCGGCTTGGGGCGCCCGATCGGCGGGTGCCCGGCCATCGCCTCCGCGAGGTCCTCGGCGGTCAGCTCGGCCATCGCGGCGTCGCTCGTGGCGTAGAGGTCGTCCGCGGTGGCGTAGGGGCGGGCGGCGAGCAGCCGCTTCGCCCATGCGGTGGAGGCGCACGCCTCGTGGAGTGCGGCGCAGGCCGCATGCTCCTCCAGGGCGTTGAACCAGGCCAGGCCCGGGGGCGCGGAAGTCGACGTCACGGGAGCCTCCGTGGCCGCGAACGGCCTTCGTACTGATCGGGCTGCCGCCAGCTAACGCCCTCCGAAGGAGTACGTCAACAGTTTGTTGAAAATTCCGGGTACTGAAACCCGGCGCGGATGTTCCCTCTGTCCTGCCCGGCCCGGGCACGGGTCGGGTCCGGAGCGGCTGACGTCTGACCAGGTTGAAGGGTTTCGGGCACAGGTGCCGCCGGTGGTCCGAGCCACCGGGTGAGGGCCTCGGCGAGACCGGCCGAGGTCGCCGTGCCGGGCTCGGCGGCCCAGGCCACGTAACCGTCGGGCCGACACAGCAGGGCCTCGGCGGGCCAGTCCGGCGGAGGGGCACAGCGCAGGCGTACGGAGTTCAGCCGGTCCCGCCGGCCGAGGGCCGTACGGTCCAGCGCGCCCTCGGCTTCGGGCGTGAGCACCAGCAAGTGCCGTCCCGTGCCGAGCAGTTCGGCCACCGTGTGGTCGCCGGTGTCGGTTGCCAGCCGATGGTTCGGCAGGAACCGCCCCGCCCACGGGTGCGGGCAGGAGGGGACGGCGTACGCCACACTCTGGCCGCTGATCTCGTCGGCCACCCGCCGGCCCGCCTCCGGAACCCGGATGAGTTCCGCGAGGAAGGCGGACGGCGGACCGTCCTCGGCGCCCGGGTCCATCAGCCAGGCCTGGACCCGGGTGTTGGCGATGACGCGCTCGGCCACGGGGCGGCGTTCCGCCCCGTAGGTGCCGAGGAGGTTCGGCGTGGTGTGGCCCTGGACCACCGACGCGAGCTTCCAGCCGAGGTTGACCGCGTCCTGGATCCCGGTGTTCAGCCCCTGGCCTCCCAGCGGGGCGTGGATGTGCGCGGCGTCGCCGGCGAGCAGGACGCGCCCGCTGCGGTAGGTGTCGGCCAGCCGGGAGAAGTCGCTGAACCGCGACAGGTGGACGGGCTGGTCCATCGGCACGTCGCGGCTCAGGATGCGCTCCGTCACCCGGCGCAGCCCCGCCAGGGTGACCTGCTCCCGCCGCGAGGGCAGCGGCCGGGAGAAGTCATGCGTGAGGACCCGGCTGTGCCCGTACGGATTGACGTTGATCAGCGTCCAGCCGCCCTCGCCGCGCGTCCAGCCGTCCGGGACGGCGGCCGGTTCGGCCAGCCGGACGCTGCCGATCAGACCGCTGAAGGTCGCCGGCGTCTCGGTGACCGGGAACCCGGCCTGCGTCCGGACCACACTGCGGGCACCGTCACAGCCGGCCACGTAGTCCGCGTCGAAGGTGCGGGTCCCCTCACCGGTGAGGGCGGTGACCCGTACCGACCGCTCGGACGACCGCACTTCGCAGACCGTGTGGCCCCGCAGGACGACGGCACCGGCTTCCTGGGCCCGCGCTGCGAAGGTCTCCTCCAGCGCCGACTGGGGGACGCCGAGGACGGGCGGGCCCTCGGCCGTGGGTGCCGAGATGCGCAGTAGGGGCAGGCCGGCGAAGTGGAAGCCGGTGGAGCGCCGTGCGCGCGGGTCCCCCGGGTCCGTGGCGTCCGGCACGCTGAGGTAGCCGCGGCGCAGCAGGGTCTGCACGGTGCGGGCGTGCAGCGTGCCGGCCCGGGGGGCGTCCCGCGGTGTGGTCCCAGCCTCCAGCACCACGGTGTGGACGCCGCGTTCGGCCAGTTCCGCGGCGAGCAGCAGACCGACGGGGCCTCCGCCCACGACGAGCACCTGTGCCCTTTGGGCCGACGGCTTCATCGTGTGCTCCTCACCGGGAGGACCGCTCGGCGGTGGCGGCGGCCGGCCGGACCTCGTCGGCGATCCCGGCCTCCGCCTGCGTCGCGGGTGCCTCGCGGGCGGTCCGGTCGGCCACCGGCGTGCGGCGGCGCTCGACGGCGTCGACGGTGCTGCCGGCCAGGGCCGTGATCAGTGCGCAACCCGCGAAGGCCACCGCGACCCAGCTCGGCGAGAGGTAACCGTGGCCGGCGCTGATGGCCAGTCCGGCGGCCCACGGGCCGACCGCGTTGCCGATGTTGAACGCCGAGATGTTGCCGGCGCTGGCCAGGGTCGCCGCGCCCTTGGCCTCGTTCAGGACCCGGGTCTGCAGGCCCGGGTTGATGAGGAAACCGGCCACACCGAACACGATCAGCGTGGCGGTCATCAGGACCTTGTTGTGCGCGGTGACGGAGAACGCCGCGAGGGACACGCCGAGGATGACCATGCCCACCCACAGGGTGCGCATCAGGTTCATGTCGGCGAACCGGCCGCCGAGCACGCTGCCGCAGAGGGTGCCCACACCGAACAGGACGAGGAGGACGGGCACGACTCCCTCGGAGAAGCCCGTCACATCGGTCAGCAGCGGCGCGATGTACGAGTAGCAGCCGAACAGCGCGGCCTGGCTGAGTGCCGTAGTCGCGAGTCCCAGCCACACCCGGCCGCTGCGGAAGGCCGCCAGCTCGCTGCGGACGCTCGCCTCCTCGGTGGAACGGTGGGGCGGTACGAGGGTGATGACGCCGATCAGCCCGACCAGGGCCAGTCCGTTGACGACCCAGAACGGGGCCCGCCAGCCCCATTCCTGTCCCAGGAAGGCGCCCAGCGGCACACCGGCGATGGTCGCGATGGTGAGTCCGCCGAACATGATCGCGATGGCACTCGCCCGCTTCGACGGCGGTACGAGGTCCGCGGCCATCACGGCGCCGATACCGAAGAAGGCGCTCTGTGCGACGGCGGTCACCACGCGGGCCACCAGGAGCACCTCGTAGGTCTGTGCGGTCGCCGCCATGACCTGGCCCGCGAGGAACACGACGAGCAGTACGACGAGGGTGGTCTTCTTCGGCAGCCGCGCCGAGAGCAGCGCCACCGCCGGCGCGCCGACGGCCGCGCCCACGGCGAACGCCGAGATGAGGAGTCCGGCGGCGGGGATGGAGACCCCGAAGGACTGGGCCAGCTCCGGGAGGAGCCCGGCGATCATGAATTCGGTCGTGCCCAGACTGAAGATCGTCAGACCGAGTACGAAGAGTGCGATTGGCACAGCGAACGCTCCAAACGGGCGTGGCGGAAGGAGGAGCTCCCACGAGGCGCTACGGAGTGGCACGTCGGGCCACATCGGTGGTCCCCCACCTGGCGCTGAACGCCTGAATGCCGCGATGAAGCGCGCGATTCCGGGGGATGCGGCCGCCGGCGAGGGGGCGGCCGGAGTGAGCGGCGGACCGTGCGACGGGCTCGTAGACCCGCGGAATCCTCCAGCGATACGTCGGTCACGCTAATCATTCAGGGACGATCGGTCCAGTAAGAGGCCAGATTTCAGACAGTCAAAATGCATATAAAAGCCATATTGCGCGTCAAAACTCTTGAGAACTGGCTGAACAAGAGCTTGCCGAGCGACCGCTTTCTTGACCGATCGGTCCGGCGCTGCCTACGTTCGGGACATGACGAGACAGCGCGGCTTCGCAGAGGACGAGGCCCTGCTCAAGATCATGCAGGTGTTCTGGACGAAAGGGTTCGAGGCGACCTCGGTCTCGGACCTGTGTGAGGCGACCGGTCTGGGACGCGGTTCTCTCTACGCCGCCTTCGGGACCAAACAGGAGGTGTATGAACGTTCGCTGCGCCGCTATGTCGACGTCACGAACCGGCGCCTGCGGGACCAGTTGGCCCGCCAGGTGCCCATCCGCCAGGTCGTACGCGACCTGTTGACGGAGCGCGTCGAGGACTCGCTGTCGGCACAGGATCGCCCCGGCTGTCTGCTGGTCGGAGCGATCGTCGAGCGGGCCGCGCACGACCCGACGGCGGCACGCATCGCACATGACGCGATGAGCGCGACGCAGGCCGCCTTCGCCTCGGCCCTGCACGCCGCCGCGGCATCCGGCGAGCTCCCCTCCGGGACGGACGTGGTGAGCATCTCCGCGTTCTTCACCACGATGGTGCAGGGACTGCGCGTGATGAGCATCTCCGTCCCGGACCGGGACCTGCTCACCTCGATCATCGACACCTCGCTGGCGGCACTGCCCGAGTGACGGGCCCCAGCGCCGCACAGTCCGTACACAGCCGAGCGGGCACAGGCCGGCCCGGGGCCGACCCCTGCCCGCTCGGGAAAGGAACGCATGTCTGCCAACGACGCCAAGGGCTGCATCATCCGGCGGTCCGAGTTCGTGTTCTCGTCCTTCGACTGGGGGGCCGTCGCCGAACCGGTGGGACCCGCCATGGGCGCCGAGCTGGTCAAGCTCAACGTCGTGGAGATCGCTCCGGGGGCCGCGTGGCGGCTGGGGTGGGCCTTCGAGGAGGAGAACACCGTGGTCGTCCTCGAAGGGACCGGCCATGGCGATGTCACTGGAGAAAGGTTTCAGCTGGGGCGAGGTTCCTCGGTCTACTCACCCACCGGCAAGACCCTGGAACTGGCCGCCGGCGACGAAGGCATGACGGCCTACGTCTGGCGCACCAAGTTGAACGGCGGCGAGACGTGGGCGGCCTCGCCCAAGCTCGCCGGGGCACTCAGCGACGACGACGTCCAGCTGCGCGGCTTCTCGGGCATCGGCGAGGCGCCCACCGAGGGCGAGGGCGCCGTCATGAACTTCGTCTTCTGGCCCGGCACCGGCAGCCCCCGGCTGTGCCTGCACTGCGGTGTGCAGCAGCCCGGACAGACGTTCAACGTGCACGTCCACCCGGACAGCGAGGAGGCGTTCATCGCCTTCCAGGGCGTCGGCCAGCTCTACATGTACGACCAGTGGAACGACGTCGAGCCCGGAGACGTGCTGTTCGCCCCGCCGGGCGTGCCGCACGGTGCCCGCAAGCCGGGCGGCGACGGGCAGGACACCGCCGAGTTCATCACCTGCGGCGGCCCGACCCCCTTCGATCCCGCCCTGTACCGCGCCGCGGGTGTGTCCGCGGACGTACAGGCCGCCTGAGCACCCGACAGGAGAAGCCCCCGTGAACCTTCCCGACAGGCCGGGACCCGCCCCGCGTACCAGGGGCCCCGTCCCGCACGGCCAGCTGGACCAGGTGGCCCCCACTCCGCTCCAGGAGGAACTCTGGCAGCGCATGCGCTCGCTGAGCGGGGTCTATCTGGCTCCCACCCACGTCCCGTACCCGGAGGCGCGCGCGATCCACCTCGCACCCGAGTTCGGGACCGGCCCGGACGACGCGTTCATCCGCGACAGCCGGGAGTTCGCCCACCAGCACCCGCCCCAGGACGGGAGCGTGCACCTCACCCTCCCCGAGGACACCAAGAAGCTGGTGACCGAGGCCGGTTGGGGCATCCCGCACCCCATCCAGAACACCGAGCTGGTCTTCGGACCGCGCGACCGCGACGAGATCGAGGTGGTCTGGCAGATCATCCTCGCCTCCTACCACTACGCCCGGGGCCGCTGAGTCACAGGACCGGCTCCTCTCCCGGGGGCCTCCCGGGTACCTACCGACACGTATTTCTAGGAGTTCAACCGATGACGGTGAAGACAGCTGTGGTGACCGGCGCGAGCAAGGGCATCGGGCTCGCGGTGACCCGCGCTCTGGAAGAGGACGGCTTCAAGGTCGTCGGCGCGGCGCGCACCATCACCCCCGAGCTGAAGGAGGCCGCGTCCCTGACCGTCTCCGTCGACCTGTCCACGCCCGAGGGACCGGCCGAACTCATCAGGCAGGCCCAGGAGGGTGTGGGCGCCATCGACGTCCTCGTCAACAACGTCGGCGCCTTCTCGCCGAGGACCAGCGGCTTCGCCGCGATCGACGACGCGGAGTGGCAGAGCACGTTCGAGCTGAACTTCTTCGGCGTCGTACGCACCGTTCGCGCCGCGCTGCCGCAGTTGATCGAGCGTCAGGGCGCCATTGTCAACGTCTCGTCCGCCCGTGCGCGCGGCCCCCAGCCGCCGACCGTGGACTACGGCGCCGCGAAGGCCGCGCTGACCAACTTCAGCAAGGCCCTGTCCATGGAACTCGGCCCGAAGGGCGTCCGGGTGAACACCGTCTCCCCCGGCCCGACCCGCACCCCGGCCTGGCTCGACTCCGACGGCTTCGGTGCCGGCCTGGCGGCCGCCTCGGGCAAGAGCCTCGATGAGTTCCTCGAGGGCTTCCCGGCCGCCGCCGGCCTGACCACCGGCCGGCTCACCGAGCCGGAGGAGGTCGCCGAGGTCGTCCGCATGCTCGCGAACGGACGCACCCGCGCCCTCAACGGTGCCGACCTGGTCGTCGACGGCGGACAGCTCAAGACCGTCTGACGCCCCATGAGCCTGGCCCACCCGGGCCAGGCTCAGCCGTGTCCGGGCAGGCCCTGGCGCGGAGGTGTGCGGCGGTACGTCCAAGGCGACGATACGGCCGCGGGCCCCAGGGCCGGGTCTCCGCCGGGGCACCGGGTCCGCACCTGTCGTCGAGGGCACGGCATCGCGACCTTGCCCAGGTGTGCCACGGCCCGTACGCATCCTGACTGCCCGTACTCCGGGCACGCCGGGGGACGTGTACGCGCCCTGTCCACCCGTACGGCTACCGGCTCCGGGGGGACACGTCCGGCCTCGGCACAGCAACGGGCAGCACGGCCCTGCCCACCTGCGCCACGGCCCGTACGCATCCTGACTGCCCGTACTCCGGGCACGCCGGGGGACGTGTACGCGCCCTGTCCACCCGTACGGCTACCGGCTCGGGGAGACGCGTCCGGCCTCGGCACAGCAACGGGCAGCACGGCCCTGCCCACGTGCGCCACGGCCCGTACGCATCCTGACTGCCCGTACTCCGGGCACGCCGGGGGACGTGTACGCGCCCTGTCCACCCGTACGGCTACCGGCTCCGGGGGGACACGTCCGGCCTCGGCACAGCAACGGGCAGCACGGCCCTGCCCACCTGCGCCACGGCCCGTACGCATCCTGACTGCCCGTACTCCGGGCACGCCGGGGGACGTGTACGCGCCCTGTCCACCCGTACGGCTACCGGCTCCGGGGGGACGCGTCCGGCCTCGGCACAGCAACGGGCAGCGCGATCCGCCCAGGCATGCCACGGGCCGTCCGCGCGCGGACCGCCCGTACGGCCGGGGCACCGAGTGCGCGGTCCGGCCCTGGCGCCGTCATATGCGTGCCCCACTGATCCGCCCGGGCACCCCAGCGAAAACTTCATATCGCCTTTCCCACGTCAGACCGACTCGAAAATGCGGCCGGCCTGCCGTTTTCGCATGCCCGAAAACCGTCGGGTAAAGGGCGTGGAAAAGAGACATGATCAGGTTGCTGACGGTGCTGCCGATGTGCTTCCGTGTTGTCGTCGGCGCGGCAAACGTCAGACGTTCCGCGATGACCGCTCCTATTTCTGGGAGACCTCGCAGCCAAAGTGCCGCTGCGCAGTAAAGACAGCCCGAGGACGTACGAACACCTCGCGGCGCAATCCGGGGGATCAATGACATTCACGCTGATCACAGCGGTTTTGAGGCTGGCGTCATACCAGTCGACGTGCGACGCCTGACCTCTCTCTTCACCTCACAGAGCCCCTGCTCACGCGCGCCGTCGCAGGCAGCAGAGCCGCTGCCGCCCACACCTCCGACATTACCCCACAGTAGCAAGGACAGTCACATGCCTGTAGTCACCATCGACTGGTGGTCCGGAAGCAACGAGGACGGACGACGAGAAGCGATCGACGAGATTTCTTCCACCGTTTCCCGCATTGCCGAATGCCCGTTGGAAGCGGTCACTGTCATTATCCGCGAAGTCGAGACCAGCTACTGGGGCAAGGGGGGAAAGCTGGCTTCCGAGCTCTAGAAAATACGCGCCGTCAAGGCGCCTGTCACCCGTTCGACCGACGTTCTCCCTGAGCACAGTCATTTCCAAAGGTTCGGTGATCCAGTCATGTGCAGGATATTCGGCCACTTCGATGCCGAGGCGACCCCCCACGAACTGAAGTCCGTCGCCGCTCTCCAGCGGCACGGCGGCCCCGACGCCCAGACCCAGGCCGCCGGTGCCGGATGGGCACTGGGCAACAACCGACTCGCGATCATGGACCTCGACGGTGGCGACCAGCCCTACCGGCTGGGCGAGGACATCGTCGCGGTGTTCAACGGCGAGATCTACAACCACCAGGAGCTGCGGGACCGGCTCTCCGCGAAGGGCCACCGCTTCGCGGACACCTGCGACGGCTCCGTCATCCCCGCCCTCTACGCCGAGTACGGGACACGGTTCCCCGAGCAGCTCGACGGCATGTACTCCGTCGCCCTCGTCGACCTGCGCGACGAGCCGACCCTGGTCCTCGCGACCGACGACGTCGGCATGAAGCCTCTCTACTACCACTGGGAGGCCTCCTCGCGGCACCTGTACTTCTCCTCCGAGCTGCCGGCACTGCTGTCCTTCCGCAACGTCGCCGCGCGTCCCTGGGACGCCGGTCTCGACGCCTATCTGGCGACCAAGACGCCGTTCGGCGAGCAGACGATGTTCGAGGGGATCAGCGTGCTGCCGCCCGCGGCGACCGCCCGCGTCACCCTCTCGGCCGGTCTGCACATCACCCGCCGCGAGGTGACCCGCGCCGCCGGCCCGCCCGCCGGCGAGGCGGAGGCCACACAGCAGGTGCGCGACCGGCTGCGGGACGAGGTGCACCGGCTCACCCTGGCCGACGTACCCGTCGCCACCATCACCAGCGGCGGACTCGACTCCAGCCTCGTGACGGCCCTGGCCGCGGAGAAGGTCCGTGACCTCCACACCTTCAACATCGCCTACCGCGGTACCTGGCCGTCGGACGAGCGCGCGTTCGCCCGGGAAGTGGCCGAGCGCTGCGGTACGCGCTACCACCAGATCGAGCTCGACCCCGCGTCGTTCCCGTCCCTGCTGTCGGACGTGGTCTGGCACCTGGGCCAGCCCAACGCCGACCCGATCACTCTGAGCACCTACGCGCTGTTCGCCTCGGTCCGCGACGCGGGCTTCAAGGTCGCCCTCACCGGAGACGCGGCCGACGAGCTGTTCGGCGGCTACGACCGCATCAGGAAGGCGGTGAGCGCCCCGTTCGGCACCGACTGGGTGACGCCGTACGTCGACGCGCTGGCCGCCGTGCCGAAGTCCCTGCGCGAATCCCTGTACTCCCCGGAGTACCGCGCCTTCGTCTCCGCCAGCGGATCGTCCTCCGACCTGATCGCGGAGCACCTGCGTGCCGCGTCGGGCGACACCCTGGAGGTCCTGACCGACTTCGAGATCGGCAGCCGGCTGCCCGCCTACCACCTGCGCCGCGTCGACCACCTGAGCATGTCGGCCTCCGTGGAGGCGCGGCTGCCGTTCTGCCAGCCCAGCGTCGTCCAGTACGCCCGCTCCCTGCCGCGGGATCTGAAGATCGCGCCCGGCAAGGGCAAGAAGGTCCTGTACTCGGCGGCCGAGGGCATGCTGCCGGACTCCGTGCTGAACCGTCCCAAGCAGCCGTTCACCCTGCCGGTCACCGCCATGTTGCGGCCCGGCCAGCCGCTGATGGACTTCGCCCGCGACGCGCTGTCCGCCGACCGGCTGCGCAGCCGCGGCCAGCTCGACCCGCGGCGGGTCGACGCCCTCTTCGAGACCCAGGCCGGCGCCCCCAACGACCAGGCGGCCATGGCTATCTGGTCGCTGATGGTCCATGAGCTGTGGCTCGAGCAGTTCTGCGGACCGCCCGCGTCCGTGACCGCCGGCCAACGCACTCTGGAGGGGCAGAAGTGATCGGCCACATAGCGCACGTGGAAGGCGCCCCCACTCCCACCGTCGTACTGGACGCCACACGGCTGCCGGGCGAGGAGGCGCAACTGCGTCCCGTGCTCACGGTGGCCCGCGAGTGGCTGGCCGGCAACGGCCAGGCGCACGTCCTCAAGATGGCGCTGGTGTCCCCGTCCGACCACCCGCTGTTCGACCTGGACTAC
Source organism: Streptomyces sp. NPDC050619 (assembly GCF_040654815.1). Classification (NCBI taxonomy): domain Bacteria; kingdom Bacillati; phylum Actinomycetota; class Actinomycetes; order Kitasatosporales; family Streptomycetaceae; genus Streptomyces; species Streptomyces sp. NPDC050619. The sequence continues at coordinate 64,929 of NZ_JBFAIR010000036.1, forward strand.
CGGTTCGTCCAGGCGTTGCCCGACGCCCTGGACAGCTTCGACTTCCGGGGCAGTTGCGGCCACTCCATCCTCGCCTCGGTGGTCTGCGCCGAGGAGCGGGGCTGGCTGCCCCGGCTCGCCCCCGGCGGGCGGGTCCGGGTGCGGGTGCTCAACAACGGCGACCACGTGGTCTGCGAGGTGGACGAGGCACGGCGCCGCAGCGGCAGCTTCACGGTGCACTTCCTCCAGGACGCCGGCGTGCGGATGCGGGACCTGCTGCTCACCGGCCGGCCCACGGACCAGTTACCCACCGACTCCGGCGTGTACGAGGCGTCGCTGGTCTCCATGGGCAACCCGTACGTCTTCGTCGATGCCCGGGAGCTCGGCATCACCGGTGAGCAGGAGCTCTTCGGCGCCGGCGACGAGGTGTACGAGCTCCTGCTGCGGATCCGCGAGGCCGCGGCCGACCTGCTCCACTGGCCCCGCAGCGGAGCCTTCCCGAAGGTCGCCGCACTCGGCGCCTACGAGCCGGGCCGCCTGACGGTGCGTGCCGTGTCCGTGCCCAAATGGCACCCCAGCGTGGCCCTGACCGGCACGATCTGCCTGGCGGCGGCCGCGGGCGTCCCCGGTGCGCTGCCCGCGCGGCTGGCCCGGCAGGCCGGGCTGAACGACAGCGTGGTCGAGATCGCCACCGCCTCCGGCGGCACCGCCGCCAAGGCGTTCGTCACCCCCGCGTCCGACGGCTCCGGCGACGGTTTTGATGACGTACTCCAGTGGGTCAGCGTCAGCCGCAAGCTGGCCCGTCTCACCAGCCCGGCGGACATCACCCCGCTGCGCGACTACCGCTACCAGGAGGACTCCGCATGCCTGCCACTGACAGTCTGACGCCCGTTCCCTCCCACGAGGAGCTCGCCGAGCGCTACGCCCCGCTGCTGGACGTCGTCCGCGCGGAGGCCGCGGAGGCCGACGAGGCCGGGACACTGCCGCCGCAGGTCTTCGCGGCCCTGCGCGCCTCCGGGATCCTGGGTGCCGCGATCGCGGTGGAACACGGGGGCCTCGGCGGTGACGCGGTCCTGACCAACCGGCTGATCGAACTGGTCGCGGCGGCCGACCCGTCCCTGGCCATCATCCTGTTCCAGCACTACGCGGTGAGCGCCAGGATCGGCGAGTGGGGGTCCGCCGAGCAGCGGGGCGGCTACCTCCCCCTGCTGGCGAGCGGCGAGTGGATCGCCGCCTCCGCCTGGAGCGAGAGCGGCGCCGGAGCGGACAAGCGCAACCTGTCGACGAAGGCCCGGCGCAGCGGTGACGGCTGGGTGCTGGACGGCGCCAAGACGTTCACCACCGGAGCCGGGATCGCCCAGCTCTACCTCGTACTCGCCCAGTCCTCCGAGCCCGGTGACACGGACAGCACCTACGGCAGCGACGGGCAGACCTTCTTCCTCGTCGAGTCCGGCACTCCGGGGCTGGTCGCCGACACCGGCATGGACCTGGTGGGCATGCGCGCCTCCGCCACGGGCTTCGTGGAATTGCACGAATGCCCGGTGGACTCCGGCTCCGTCCTCGGCCCGGTCGGCCGGGCGACGTCCATCATCGCCGGTGTCCGCGAGTCGGGCGCCACCCTCGGCGCGGTGTCGACCGGCATCGCCGAGTCCGCCTACCGCCTGGTCATGGCGCACGCCGAGCGCCGGGGCCTGGCCCGGCAGCAGGCCGCCCGGCACCGGCTCGTCGACCTCGGCGCCCGGGTCGAGGCGGCGCGGGCCCTGGTCGAGCGGGCCGGCCGCAAGGACGCGGACGACCCGGGGACCACGACGCTGTACAGCAAGGTCATAGCCTCCACCGTCTCGGAGGAGGTGTGCCAGGAGGCCCTGCGGCTGCTGGGCAGCGCCGGTTTCCTGCGCGGCCACCAGCTCAACAAGCTGGCACGCGACGCACGTGCCGTCGGCCTGATGGGCCCGACCAACGATCTGTGCCGGGACCTGGTGAGCGCGGGATGGGCCCGGTGAACGACAGCAAGGCGGAGAACATGACCTCGACCACGACAGGGCCGGGCGCCGTGCCGGCCGACGGATTCGATCTGCACATCACCAACGCGCGGGTGGTCACCCCACGGGGGGTGGTCGACGGCGGGGTCGCCGTGCGCGGCGGGCGTATCGCCGCGGTCACCGCGAACGGGGCCGCGCCGCCCGCCCGCCGTACCCTCGACGCCCAGGGCCGCTACCTGCTGCCCGGCGCGATCGACTCGCACGTCCACTTCCGGACGCCCGGTCTGACGTACAAGGAGGACTGGGCCCACGGAAGCCGTGCGGCGGCGGCCGGCGGTGTCACCACGGTCATCGACATGCCCAACACCCAGCCGCCGCTGACGGATCCCGGCGAGGCGGAGGGCAAGGCCGCGCTGATCGACGGCCAGTCGCTGGTGGACTACCGGTTCCACTTCGGTGTCACCGAGTCCACCGTGGAGAACCTGCACCGGCTCACCCCCCGCGAGGCCACGTCCGTCAAGGTCTTCATGACGGGCCACCACACGGCTCCGCACGTCATCCGGGACCCGCTGGTCCTCGACCGGATCTTCGCGATCGCCGCGCAGCGCGGCCTGAGGCTGGTGCTGCACGCGGAGGACGACGCGGTCTTCTCCCTCCTGGACGACCTCTTGGGTCCCCCGGCCGGATACGGCGACTACGAGCCCTCCCGGCCCCGGAGCGGCGGCATCGTGGCGGCGGCCAAGGTGATCGAACTCGTCCGCAGGCACGGCACCTCCGTGCACGTCGTGCACGTCTCCTCCGCCGAGGAGTCCGAACTGCTGCGGGCCGCGCACCACGCCGGACTGCCCGTCACCCATGAGGTGACGGCCCATCACCTGTCGTTCTCGGCCGACGACACGCAGCGGCTGGGCGCCCGTATCCGGCTCAGCCCCGCCATCCGCACCGTCGCCGACCAGAGCCGGCTGTGGCGGGGCCTGGTCGACGGGGCGGTGGCCACGATCGGCAGCGACCACGCACCGCACACCATCGAGGAGAAGTCGAGGTCCGTACAGGACTCGCCGCCCGGACTGCCCGGCGTGCAGGAACTGGTCACCGCGGTCTTCACGGGCATGCGCCGCCGGTTCCCGGAGATGCCTCTGGACGAGGTGATGACCCGCGTCGCCGACTTCAGCTCGCGGCGGCCCGCCCAGCTGTTCGGCATCGCCGGACGCAAGGGCCGTGTCGCGCCCGGATACGACGCCGACCTGACCCTCTTCGACCCGGAAGCCATCTGGATCATGTCCGCCGCCGACGTGCACGCCAAGTGCGGCTGGTCGGCCTACGAGGGCTGGACCTTCACCGGACGCCCCGACGTCACCGTGCGCCGCGGCGAGGTGATCTACGACGGGCGCGGCCACGACCCGGTCTTCGGCACGCCGAGCGGTGTCTGGCTGGAGGCCGAGCCGAGCGTGCGGCCAGTCGGCGGAGCGGGCGCCGCACCGCGGGCCGACGGAGGTGAGACGCCGGACGCCAGCCCCGCACTTGTCTGACCCCGCGTACGGCCGACCACCAGGAGGAGTGGAGACCCGATGTCTGTCGACACCACCGATTTCACCCAGGCCCTGGCCCGTGTCCCGGGCCCCGTCACCGTCGTCACCACCGTCAGCCCGTCGGGGCAGTCCTGGGGGTTCACGGCGAGTTCGTTCAGCTCCCTGTCCCTCAGTCCGCCGCTGGTCCTCGTGTGCCTGGACAAGGCCGCCAGCACCCACCAGGCGTTCCTCGAGGCCGATCGGTTCCTCATCAACGTGCTGTCCGAGGAACAGTCCGATGTCGCCCTGCGCTTCGCCAAGTCGGGCACCGACCGGTTCGCCGCGGGTGACATGGCCCCGTGCGAACTCGGCCTGCCCGGTCTGCCCAGGGCGTCGGCCCGGCTGGCCTGCTCGACGCACGACATCGCCGACGGCGGCGACCACAGCATCCTGATCGGCCGCGCGGAGGCGGCCCACACCGGCGGCGGGATGCCACTGGTCTACTGCGACCGGACCTTCGCCCGGCCCGCCCCCGCCGATCCGGCCCTGGCCGCCCGATGACCCCGACCGCGGCACCGGAGCCGTCCGCCGAGCCCTTGGCGGGGCGTGCGCCCGACGTACCGCACCTCGCGGCGGCGGACGGCATGGCCGGACGGTGAACCGCGCCCGGTCATCCACAGGTACCAGCCGCGGGTGTGGGACCGGCTCGTCGCCCTGTCAGTGACGGCCCGCTGACAGCCGCGGCCGGGCACGCCGTATGCGGCCGTGCCCGGCCGCGGCGGCCGTTCACCGGCCGGTCCCTCCCGTCCGCGACCGGGAAGCAGGTGGAAGCAGTCGATCCGAGCGGCACCCGAGCCTCACTCGTCGGGCTTGACCTGCTGCTTTGTCTCCCGAGCCGCGGTGTCCCGGTTCAGGTAGTTGTAGACCGTGAAGCGGCTCACCCCGAGCGCGCTCGCCACGGTCTCCACGCCGTGCCGCACATGGAAGGCGCCGCGCGCCTCGAGTAGCCGTACGACCTCCTGCTTGGCCTTGCGGTCGAGCTCCGCCAGGGGCTTGCCCTTCTTGCGCTCCATGGCGGTCAGAATGTGATCGAGGGAGTCGGCGAGCTGCGGCAGGCGTACGGCGACGATGTCGGCGCCCTCCCAGGAGAGCACGACGTCGTCGGGGCCGGCCTCGTCCGGCGGGAGCAGCTCGCCGCCCATCGCGTCGACCAGCGGCTTCACGGCGGTGATGAAGGGCTCGTCCGATGCGCCGGTCACTTCTCGCCCTCCCCGGTCACGTTGACCTGGAGCGAGATCCGGGTGGCACCGGCCTCCAGGGCCCTGCGCATCAGGGTGTCCACGGCGGTGAGCACGACGTCGGCACTGCCCTCCGCCGTGTTGCCGAACGGCCCGACGTCCACCGCGTCCAGCTCGGCCGCCTCGATGACCTCGCGGGCCACCAGGGCGTGCGCCGGCGGTTCGTCCAGGTCGAAGGGCTCGGTCGTGAACTCCACTCTCAATCGCACGCGCACAACCTAACGCGCGCGGGGCGGCCACGGGGAGCCACGCTCGGATCCGCTGCGCCCGTCGCCCGATCAGGCCGGATCACGGCGGCGGGCAGGTGTTCTCCCCCTCCTCCTCATAGGTCCGGTAGAGCGGCGACTTGCTGCGCAGCTCCTTCGGGAAGGTCACCACGGGTACCGGTTTGCACACCGGCCACAGCCCCGTCGCCACCTCGTGCCGGGTGCCCTCGTCCCTCCCGATGCTCGCGTCGTCGAAGGTGAAGACGCCGCTCGCGCCCGGTACGCAGCCCGCGGGGCAGTGGCCACCCGGGCTACCCCGGCGCAGTTCGTCGTAGACGTCGCCCCGGTTCACCGAGTCGCTGCCGCTGCTCGAGGCCGCGGCCACGGCGGTGCCCACGGCGGTGAGGGCGTCGTGGTACATCACGGCGTAGCCGTCGTTGAGGGCGTCCGGCCTCTCCTCGTCGAAAGACCCGTCGTAGGAGTCGGCGAAGGGCGCGAAGGCCTTGGGGACCTGCTCGTCACCGCTCCTGGCGGCAAGCCAGCGGGGTGCGTCCACGGCGGCCGCGGTCACGATCTCGATGTTGCTCCGGTCGGCGATCGCGCGCATCTCGGCGGTCTCGGTGACCGGGTCGCGGCCCGTGCTGACGCGCAGGATGCGCAGCGGCCCTTCGTCCGGATCCCGGACACAGGCGGGCTGACTGTCGATCGCCTTCAGGAAGGGCCACAGGTCCGCGTCACGGCCGGCCAGGAACACCGTACTGGTGTCGGCCACGCACATCGCGGACACGGCCCGCCCGAAGATCTGCGGCTCGCCTTCGTCGGGCGGCCCCTTCCGGCCCTTGTACATCTCGGTCAGCCGCCCCACCTCGTTGTCCGTGATGCCGTACTGCGCGCCGAACTCCCGGCGGAAGACAAGGCTGAGGTTTGCGACGTAGTTGTCCTCCCGCTCGTCGGCGATCATGAACGTCTTCTCGCGGTTCACCTGGTTCGCGGGATCCGTGGCATAGCGCTTGAGGGCGTCGACGAGTTGGTCGTTGGAGGGCGAGACCTTGAAGAGGTAGCGGTTCTCCATGTCGCCGGAGCTGAGCGCCGCGCTGACGGCCGGGATTTCGTCGGCCCCGAGTCCGTACTTCACGGACTCGAGCGTGTAGTTGTCGCTGTTGGGCAGGCCGATGGCGGCCACGAGGGGGCTCTCGTCGTCGGTCCGGGCGGCCAGTGCGTCGGTCACGATCCGCCACTGCTTCAGATCCTCGCCGACATTGGCGAAGAGGAGCTGGATGGCGGGCCCGCCGCTGACGGGCCCGTTGTTGTGGTCGCGCTGGGCCAGGTAGGCACCCTGGAGGGAGTGCCGGATCAGGTCCTTCGACATGGCCGCGCCGGGGCTCCTGGAGGTGTACGGCATGACGACGGCGACGCTCACCACCGGCCTGCCCGAATCCCGTGCCGCCTTGTTCTCGTCCTCGATCCGGCCCAGGACGTCGTCGAGGTCCGGGGCGAAGGGGTACGCCTCGGCCGTGACGCCGATGCACTCCTCGCCCGCGTCCGCGCCCGCGTCCACGCGCCGTAGCTCCTGATTCTCGGTGCAGTAGTCGCGGTGCTGCTGGTAGGTGTCCACGCCCCACCAGGCACCGGCCCCGGTCAGGACGGCGACCAGGACCCACAGCGCCACCGCATCGATCAGTCCGAGCACCCGGAAGCGAAGCCGCCCCGGCAGCCAGGCCCAGTTCCTACGATCCGTCCTCCTCATCGCACCCCTCCCGTCCGCGGTTGATCCCCCTGCCAACGCGGATCAAGAGGCCAGTCCTCACCGTCCCGCACCGCACGCGGCCAACGGATCGCCGCCTGAACCGGCACCGCGCGGCCGGTCAGGTGCCGCACCCGACGCAAACGGAACCCACCCTCAAACCAAGCCCAACTCCCGCGACCCGTCCCCCTCATCGCACCCCTCCCGTCCGCGGCTGATCCCCCTGCCAACGCGGATCAAGAGGCCAGTCCTCACCGTCCCGCACCGCACGCGGCCAACGGATCGCCGCCTGAGCCAGGACCGCGCGGCCGGTCAGGTGCTGGGCGGAGAGGAAGGACAGGTCCTGGCCGATGCGGTCGGCCAGGGTCCGGTCCGCCTCGGCCAGTTCGTCCGCGGCGTACCACAGGGCGTGCAGGAGCCGGTTGACGGCCTGCTTCTCCAGGCCCGCTCCCGGGTCCGCCTGGAGCTGCTGCCGGTCCCGGCGGCCCTTCGCGACCTCTTGGCACTGCTCGAACCAGATGTCTCCCGGCGGGCGCGGCGCATGGGCCACGGTGCGCAGGATGTGCAGCCAGTCGACCGCGTCGCCGTCGTCCCTGACGAACTCCGCGTGCAGCCAGTCGACGACCTCCTGCGCCTCTCCCCCGGCGAGCCGGTGCCACAGAAAGCGGGACCGCTCGCCCCGCTCCGCCTGCCCCGAGCGGCCCTCGGCCCGCTGCCGGTGGTGCTCGGCGAGCAGGGCGTGCGCGCTGAACCAGTCCACCCCGCTGCCGCCGCGCCCGCTGCGCATCTGGTGCACCAGCAGGGCGCGCAGAAAACGGTCCGTGATGAACGGCCGGCTGCCCGTACCTCGCGACCAGCGCTCCCGCTCCAGCTGGGCGGCGGCGCCGTCGGCCGCGGCCAGTCCGTCGATGCGGCGCGGCACCCACCGCTCGGCCAGTTCCTCGGCCGCCTCCCGGTCCCAGGCCAGGGAGAACAGGCACAGTTCGTCGTGGTTCTCACTGCCGACGAGGGTGTTCAGCAGCCGCCAGATGACGGATTCGCCGGTGCCGCCGGGATGGGTCAGGTCGAGGAGTTCCTCGGCCGCCACCCACTCCTCGCCGCGCGCCTTGTGCACCACGGCGTCGCACAACCGGCGCGCTCCCATGGGGTGGCCTCGGGTCAGGTCGTGGACGGCGGTGGCGATGTACGGGTCGAAGGAGGCCCGGTCGTCGCGCTTGAGCATCCTCTCCAGGTGCTCCGTGTCGAGCGGTGGCAGCGGCAGGACCAGCACGCCCGCCGAGGGGGCGGTGCCGCCCCGGGTCCATCGGGAGTTCCTGCCGACCTCGTGCAGCGACCGGTGGGCGGCGTCCGGGTAGGGGTCGTTCTCCCCGTCGGGGTTGTCGTCCCGGGTGGCCGGGCTGTCGTCGCCGCGCAGTTCGGTGGCGATCACGACCAGCCGGTCGCGGTCGCCGCGGCTGAGCCGCGCCCGTTGCTCCAGGAGCAGTTCGAGGAAGTCCCGGCCGGCGTCGGTGTGCGCGTTGTCGAGGAGGACCAGCGGACGCGGGGCACGGTTCCCGCGCCGGAAGGGGCCGTAGCGCACATCCGCGAGGAACGCGGCCATCAGCATGCGTTCCACGCCGCGGCGGAATCCGCGGCCCTGGTGGAACTCCTGGCAGAGCCGGGCCACGGCCTGCGCGCGCTCCGCGGCCGGCACCGACCGCGGCTGCGCGGCGGCGCCCGGCGGCATGCCGCGCAGCCGGTTGTCGGCCTCGCTGCGGTAGGTCTCGTACCAGCGGACCAGATGGCGGGAGGCGAGTCGGCGCGAGCGCCATCGGTACTGCCTGCCCAGGTAGGTGCGCACGGCCGCCTCGGGAAACTCCGCGGGGTCGGGGGCAGCGGGCAGTGCCGCGCGGAAGAGGGTGTCCCAGGTGGGGGGCGGGCCCTCGCCCGACCAGGGCCCCATCAGGGCGGCCGTGTGCCGGTCGGCCACCCGCAGTTCGTCGTCGTTGCCGGGGCGCCGGGCGGACACCACGGCGAGCAGCCCGGCGGTGGTCCGGGGAAAGCGCAGCCGCCCGAACCCCGCGACGGGACGGGACAGTTGGGTGACGAGTGCGGCCAGGACCTCCACCGCGTAGGAGTTGTTGGAGATCTCCGGGCCGACCCTGGCCCGCTCCTCCAGGGCCGCGCAGTTGATCCGCGCGAACGGCACGCGCGGCCCCGGCCAGGGCCCGGCGTCAGGCGCGTAGGCCTCCTTGAGATCGTCCAGCAGGGCGCTCTTGCCGGTGCCGTGCCGTCCGCTGAGCAGCACCACCGGCAGGTCCTCGGCGAACTCCTGGTGCCGCCGCCTGCGGTGGCGGTCGCGGTCGAGGCCGACCAGGCGCGGCACCAGTTGGCGCAGCAGGGGCTGGCGCGCGTACGCCTCCGGTATCTGCTCCTCCGCGCCCGGTGCGGGGCCCACGGGATCGCTCATCCCAGCCTCAGCATCGAGTTGATGACCTCCGAGAGGATGCCGGACGCCATGTCCCTGCCCATCGAACTCACCGACCGGGAACCGGCCTGCACCAGGTCGCTGCTGTGCTTCAGGAAGCGCTGCAACGTGCCCGCGTCGGGTTCGGCACCGCGCTGGGCGGCCTCGGTCAGGGCCCCGGCGAGTTCGCGCACCTGCCGCACCTCGCTGTCGGCCTCCGACAGGTCGGGGCGGGACGCCTGCACCAGCTGGGCCAGCTGCTCGAAGGACAGGAACACTCCGGCGCCCTGCTCGCCGACGCCGACGTGTACCGGGGTGGGCAGGTCCAGGTGGTTCTTGGCGTACTCCAGGTCCTCGAGTTCCAACTGGCGGCCGCAGTAGAAGGCCTCCCGCGCCCAGAGGAAGTCCTCGGGGTTCAGCTCGCCGCTCTGGTGCCGCCCGGCTCGGTCCCAATAGGCGAACAGGGCCGCCTTGGCGTACCGGCGCCGGGCGTCGCAATCGTCGTAGGCCGCGTCCCAGACCCGGACCTCCGCGAGCCCGGCGTCGCTGGGGCTGACCAGCGGTGGCACGGCACCTGAGTCGTTGTGCACGGCCAGCCAGCCGAGTGCGGCCAGGCGTTCCACGACGTCCTCGACCAGTTCCAGGCTGCACCGCTCATGGGGTGCGTAGTCGGCGCTGGGTACGCGGTTCCCGGCGACGCCGTCGGTCTCCTCGGTGAGCCATCTGAGGAAACGTGCGGACGCGGCACCGGTCTCGTCGTACACGGGAGAGAGTCCGTTCGTGGGCACCGCCCGGGATCTGATCAACGTCCGTCCCCCAACTCCCATGACCGCCATCCGCGTTCGCCTTCCCCAAAGAGCGAAGTCACACACGTGGCACATGTGGTTCCTCTGTGTGTCCTCTTGACAGTCCCAGACCACTCCGGGCAGCCTTCCATTAAGCAGAAGTTACTTTCCATATTACGGAATGAACCCCATGCCGAGTTTTGGACTGGACACAGCCGCAGAGCAGCGCTTCACCGTCAATCTGTCGATCCTCTTCACGGAACTCCCGCTCCTGGAGCGCCCCGCGGCCGCCGCCGCGGCCGGCTTCACCGCGGTCGAGCTGTGGTGGCCCTGGGTCGACTCCCCCGCCCCCGAGCGGTCCGAGCTCGACGCCCTGAAGAAGGCGATCGAGGACGCCGGCGTCCGGCTCACGGGCCTGAACCTCTACGCCGGGCGACTCCCGGGCCCGGACCGCGGCGCCCTGTCGATCCCGGGCGAGGAGTCGCGGCGGTTCCGCGCCAACATCGACGTGGCCGCCGACTTCGCCCGGTCCCTGAGCTGCGCGGCGCTCAACGCCCTGTACGGCAATCGCGTCGAGGGCGTGGACCCGGCCGAGCAGGACGCACTGGCGCTGGAGAACCTGGTCCAGGCCGCCCGGGCGGCCGACCGGATCGGGGCGATCCTGCTGATCGAGGCCCTGAATGGGCCCGAGTCGCCGCTCTACCCGCTGGTGTCGGCCCCGGCCGCCGTCGGCGTCGTCGACAAGGTCAACCAGGCGACCGGCCTCGGCAACGCCAGGTTCCTGATGGACCTCTACCACCTGTCGATGAACGGCGAGGACCTGCCGTCGGCGATCGAGCGGTACGCCCCGAAGACGGGGCACGTGCAGATCGCCGACAACCCCGGCCGTGGTGCGCCGGGCACGGGCGCGCTCCCGCTGACGGACCTCCTCGACCGGCTGAGGAAGGCCGGTTACGAGGGCTGGGTGGGCCTGGAGTACAAGCCCGGCGACAAGCCGAGCGCGCAGGCCTTCGAGTGGCTGCCCCGCGAAGCGCGCGCCGCCCGTTGAACGCACCCCCGCACTGAGAGGCACCCCATCATGAGCAACACGCTGCCCAAGATTGCCTGGATCGGCCTCGGCATCATGGGCTCTCCCATGTCCGAGAACCTGATCAAGGCGGGCTACGACGTCACCGGCTTCACCCTGGAACAGGAGAAGCTGGACCGCCTGGCCGCCGCGGGCGGCACCGCCGCGGGCTCCCTCGCCGAGGCCGTCCGTGACGCCGACGTGATCATCACGATGGTGCCCGCGTCCCCGCAGGTCGAGGCCGTCGCGTACGGCCCCGACGGCATCCTGGAGAACGCGAGGTCCGGCGCCCTCCTGATCGACATGTCGTCGATCACCCCGCAGACCTCGGTCGACCTGGCGAAGGCGGCCGGGGACAAGGGCATCCGCGTCCTGGACGCCCCCGTGTCCGGCGGTGAGGCCGGCGCCGTCGAGGCGGTGCTGTCCATCATGGCCGGCGGCGAGCAGGCCGACTTCGACGAGGCGAGGCCGGTCTTCGAGGCGCTGGGCAAGACCGTCGTGCTGTGCGGTCCGCACGGCTCGGGCCAGACCGTGAAGGCCGCCAACCAGCTGATCGTCGCCGTGAACATCCAGGCGTGCGCCGAGGCCGTGGTCTTCCTGGAGAAGTCGGGCGTGGACCTGAGGGCGGCGCTCGACGTCCTGAACGGCGGGCTCGCGGGCTCCACCGTGCTGACCCGCAAGAAGGACAACTTCCTGGCCCGCGACTTCAAGCCGGGCTTCCGCATCGACCTGCACCACAAGGACATGGGCATCGTCACGGACGCCGCGCGCAACGTCGGCGCCGCGCTTCCGGTCGGCGCCGTGGTCGCCCAGCTCGTCGCCTCGCTGCGTACGCAGGGCGACGGCGGCCTGGACCATTCCGCCCTGCTGCGCGCGGTCGAGCGCCTCTCCGGCACGCGGGTCTGACACCCACCCCCTATACGTTCGCCAGTAGGGGGAAGTGCACGTCGGCTCCGACATCCCCGCCGACGTGCGGATCCGCGAGGCCGGCGGGAGGCTTGGGGCATGGAGTATCCGCACATCGTGGTCCACCCCCCGGCCCTGGACGGCTCCCGCCGCGTCACCGCCGGGGACATCACCCTGGGAGTCGCCTCGCACCTCGACGATGTCGTCGAGATCCTCCGGCTGGCCGACCTGGACCGGATCGAGGTGGAGGAGAGCGACCTCATCGAGTGGCAGGGCGGCGGCCCGGACGACTGGCCGGGACTGTCGGAACACCACGGACAGCACCAGGCGTAGGCCGGGTACGTCAACCTCAAATGAAGCTCTGAACATGGTTCAGCAGGCTTCAACCACCCCCGGGCGCGGGCACATTGCCGTCACGTGGGGCCCGCGGCACGGGGGCGGCGGGCCCCACGTCCCAGGGGGTGAGCCATGAGCGGCGACACATCGATCCGGCTCCAGCCGTACGAGGTCGCGCTGCTGCGGGGCGGCCCCCGCGCCGCTGTCACGGCGGCCGTGGTCGCCCTGCATCTGCGGGGCGCCGTAGAGGCGGGCCGGCCCGGCACGATGCGGACCTCACAAGCGTCCACCGAGGGTGCCGGGCAGGCTCATCCTCCCCTTCCGCCCCTTCCACCTCTCGCCGAGATCGTGCACGCGGCACTCGAACATCCTCTCGGAATAAGGGAGTTGGAGCGACGGTCGGACGTACGGCAGGCGCTCGCCGAGCTGCGGGCCGGCCTCACGTCCGCCGGCCTCCTGCGCACATTCCCGCCGCGCCGGACGGGCGCCGCCCGGCGCGACCTCCTCGCCCTGTACGCCGAGCACCCGCTCCCGAGGAGCAGGAAGAACGTGTCGACGACCGACACGCTGATGGCGGTGGCCCTGCACGGCGACCCGGCCCTGAGCCTCCTCGTCCCACGCTTCGCCCTGCGAGCGGGGCTGATCGCCCGTGCCGTCGTCACGGACAAGGGGTTCCACGGGCGCCCGAGAGGCGGCGGCACGGGCGGCGTGGCGTACTCCTGCGGCGGCGGGGGCGGCGGTACGGACTGATCGCGCGGGAAGGCGCGGCCCGTCAAGCGGGCGGGGGAGGATCGTCCAGCGGGTGGCCGCCGCCCCTCCGGCGCGCGCGTCAGACCTTCAGCGTCCTGATCGATGTCGGCGCATGCCCCGGCTCGGTCGCGACTTCCTCGAACTCCACGACGTCGCCGATGTCGTTGGTCGTCGACATCGAGATGTTGGTGACGCGTTCCAGGATCGCCTCGACGACCACCGGCACCTGGAACTCGGCGGCGAGCTTCTTCGCCTGCTCGAAGGCCGCGCTCAGTCGGTTCGGGTCAGTCACCCGGATCGCCTTGCAGCCGAGGCCCTCGACGACCTTGACGTGGTCGACGCCGTAGACGCCCAGCTCCGGCGAGTTGACGTTCTCGAATTCCAGGCTGACCTGGAAGTCGATGTCGAACGCCCGCTGCGCCTGGCGGATCAGGCCCAGGTAGGAGTTGTTCACCAGGACATGGATGTACGGGATCCGGTGCTGGGCCCCGACGGCCAGCTCCTCGATCATGAACTGGAAGTCGTAGTCGCCGGAGAGGGCGACGACGGATGCCTCCGGGTCGGCCTTGGCCACGCCCAGCGCGGCGGGGATCGTCCAGCCCAGCGGGCCCGCCTGGCCGCAGTTGATCCAGTGGCGCGGCCGGTGGACGTGCAGCATCTGGGCACCGGCGATCTGCGAGAGGCCGATCGTGGAGACGTACCGCGTTTCCGGGCCGAAGGCCTTGTTCATCTCCTCGTAGACGCGCTGCGGCTTGATCGGGATGTCGTCGAAGTGCGTACGGCGCTGGAGCGTGGCCTTCCTCTCCTGCGCGGCGGCGGCCCACGCGGAGCGGTCCGGCAGCCGGCCCGCGGCCTTCAACTCCCTTGCCACCACCACGAACAGCTCGAGGGCGGCCCTGGCGTCGGAGGCGATCCCGTAGTCGGGGGCGAAGACCCTGCCGATCTGGGTGGGCTCGATGTCGACGTGGACGAACGTCCGTCCCGCCGTGTAGACGTCGAGCTTGCCGGTGTGGCGGTTGGCCCACCTGTTGCCGATGCCGAGGACGAAGTCGGACTCCAGGAAGGTCGCGTTGCCGTAGCGGTGCGAGGTCTGTAGGCCGACCATGCCGGCGTTCAGTTCGTGGTCGTCGGGCAGGACGCCCCAGCCCATGAGCGTGGGGATGACCGGGACGCCCGTCAACTCGGCGAATTCCACCAGCAGTTCGGCAGCGTCGGCGTTGATGACACCGCCGCCGGCGACGACGAGGGGACGCTCGGACGCGTTCAGCATGCCGAGCGCCTTCTCGATCTGGGCGCGGGTGGCAGCCGGCTTGTAGGCCGGGAGCGGCTCGTACGTGTCCGCGTCGAACTCGATCTCCGTCAGCTGGACGTCGATCGGCAGGTCGATCAGAACCGGGCCGGGGCGGCCGGAGCGCATGAGGTGGAAGGCCTGCTGGAAGACGCCAGGGACCTGGGCCGCCTCCAGGACGGTGACCGCCATCTTCGTCACCGGCCCCGCGATCGAGGCGATGTCGACGGCCTGGAAGTCCTCCTTGTGGATCACGGCGGTCGGGGCCTGGCCCGTGACGCACAGGATCGGGACGGAGTCGCCGGTCGCGGAGTACAGGCCGGTGATCATGTCGGTGCCGGCCGGGCCGGAAGTGCCGACGCAGACGCCGATGTTGCCCGGGCGGGTGCGGGTGTAGCCCTCGGCCATGTGCGAGGCGCCCTCGACGTGCCGGGCGAGGGTGTGGTGTATGCCGCCGGAGGCCTTGAGGGCCGCGTAGAAGGGGTTGATCGCCGCGCCCGGGACACCGAACGCGTCGGTGACGCCCTCACGCTTGAGGATCTCAACTGCCGCGCGGGCAGCGGTCATTCGAGCCATCGAGTACTCCCATAGATTCCGCATTACGGAAACTAACTTCTACTATCTGGAAGGAATGTAAGTGGGTGGTCGAAGGCCGTCAAGACCGAGACAAGGGATGTGGACAAGAGAGGTGGACAGGAGAGGGACAAGAGAGGGGACAAGAGGGGGCTTCCTGGAGGACGATGTGGCCCATGCCCGAGAGCGTCCTGGTGCGCTGCCCGGCCTGCCGGCGCGAGCACCTCTACGTGGTCCCCTCGTACCCCTGCGTGTGCGGGACGCCCGCCAGCCCGCCGCTGGACCGGCACGGGACGGCCACCGCCGTCACCCACCGCACCTGGGCGGAGGACTGGGTCACCGTGGGGTGCGCCTCCTGCGGCCGCCGGAACCAGTGGCCGCACCCGGAGCTGGGCTGCCCGTGCGGAACCGTGCTGCGAGTCGCGGTGGCCACGACGCCCACGGCCACGGAGGCGGGGATGCCCGTCGCGGCAGAAGCGGCGCCGTCGGCCGCGGCGGACACGACGGACGCGGGTGCGAGTGCGAGTGCGAGCGCAGCTGCGGGCGCGAGTCCGGGCGCAGGTCCGGGTGCAGGCGCGAGTCCGGGCGCAGGCGCGGGCGCGAGTCCGGGCGCAGGTCCGGGCGCGAGTCCGGGCGCAGGTCCGGGCGCAGGTCCGGGCGCAGGTCCGGGCGCGAGTCCGGGCGCAGGCGCAGGTCCGGGTGCCGGCGCCGAACCCCCCGCCCGCCCAGCGCCGCGGCGCGCCTTCCAGCCCGTCGCGATCCGTACGGCCCGCGACGCGGTCACGGTCGCCGCCCTCTATCTGCGCTGGCTCGGCTACCAGGACATCCGCCGCGCCGACCAGCGGCCCCCGTCCGGCATCGGCCTCGCCGCGCGCGGCCTGCTGGCGCAGGTCGACCCGACCGTGCGCCCGGCCTCGCTGCGGGACGTGGAGTGCCTGTGGCTGACGGCCATGACGGAGTCCTCGCGCTGCGTCTACTTCTCCCTCGCCGGGTACGCCGACGACGCCCGAGAACGCGCCGACACCCTGGGCGTCCCGCTCTTCGTGCTCGACCTCACCGGAACCCCGCAGCCGGTCAACAGCCTCGCCGGCGATCTCGACGCCGGCGCCTGAAATCGGGTCGCCCCGGGCACCTGCGGTGCCGGACACTCGGCGGATGCGCATCCGTCCCGCCACCGCCGGCGAGCTTCCGC
Source organism: Streptomyces sp. NPDC050619 (assembly GCF_040654815.1). Lineage (NCBI taxonomy): Bacteria > Bacillati > Actinomycetota > Actinomycetes > Kitasatosporales > Streptomycetaceae > Streptomyces > Streptomyces sp. NPDC050619. The sequence goes on from NZ_JBFAIR010000036.1 coordinate 80,988, forward strand.
TCCTCCAGGACATCGAACGCGCCGCCGGCGCCCCCTTCCGCGACCTCGGCATGGCGGAGATCGCCGAGCACGAGCCGCCCGCCCCGGACGTCCTGGAGCGCTACCGGCGCACGGGCCGCCTCTGGGTCGCGGCCGACGACCGCGACCTGCCGGTCGCCTATCTGATCTGCGAACCCGTCGACGGCGCCCTCCACGTCGAACAGGTCTCGGTCCACCCCGACGCCGCCCGCCGGGGCGTGGGCCGCACCCTCCTCGCCTTCGCCGCCGACCGCGCGCGCGAGGAGGGCCTGGCCGGTCTCACCCTCACCACCTTCACGGAGGTGCCGTGGAACGCGCCGTACTACACACGCCTCGGCTTCCGCGTGCTGGACGAGGCCGAACTCACCCCCGGACTGCGCGGCATCCGCGCCGCCGAGGCCGAGCACGGGCTCGACCGGTGGCCACGGGTGTGCATGCGCAGGGACATGCTGGGCTAACCGGTCGTGTACTTCTCCCGCAGCTCGATTTTCCGCACCTTCCCCGACACCGTCATCGGGAAGGAGTCGAGGATCCGCAGCCCGCTCGGGATCTTGTAGTGGGCCAACCGCCCCTCGCAGAAGGCGCGCAGCTCCTCCAGCGTCGGCGCCTCGGCCGGGTCGCGCGGGATGACGCAGGCGAGGACCTCCTCGCCGTAGCGCTCGTGCGGTACGCCGACGACCTGGACGTCCGCGATCTTCGGGTGGGCGTAGAGGAACTCCTCGATCTCGCGCGGGTAGATGTTCTCGCCGCCCCGGATGATCATGTCCTTGATGCGGCCGACGATCTCGACGTATCCGTCCTCGCGCATCATGGCCAGGTCCCCGGTGTGCATCCAGCGGCCGGGGTCGACGGCCTCGGCGGTCTTCTCGGGTTCGTTCCAGTAGCCGAGCATCACGCTGTACCCGCGGGTGCACAACTCGCCTGCCACGCCCCGGGGTTGGGTCACTCCGGTGGCCGGGTCGACGACCTTCACCTCGATGTGCGGCAGGACACGCCCGACCGTGGCCGTGCGGTGCTCCAGGTCGTCGTCCCGCCGCGTCTGGAGTGACACCGGGGAGGTCTCGGTCATGCCGTAGCAGATGGCGACCTCCTCCATGTGCATCTCGGCGACCACCCGCTTCATCACCTCCACCGGACAGGGCGAGCCCGCCATGATGCCGGTGCGCAGGCAGGACACGTCGTACGTGGCGAAGTCGGGGAGGTTCAACTCCGCGATGAACATGGTCGGGACGCCGTACAGGGAGGTGCAGCGCTCCCGCTGGACGGCCTCCAGGGTGGCCTTCGGGTCGAAGGACGGGGCCGGAATGACGATGCAGGCGCCGTGCGAGGTCGCGGCCAGATTGCCCATCACCATGCCGAAGCAGTGGTAGAAGGGCACCGGGACGCAGATCCGGTCCTGCTCGGTGTAGGCGATCAACTCGCCCACGAAATAGCCGTTGTTGAGAATGTTGTGGTGGGAGAGCGTGGCTCCCTTGGGGAAGCCCGTCGTGCCCGAGGTGTACTGGATGTTGATCGGGTCGTCGCAGGACAGGTCCTCGTACGGGCCGGGGGTCCCGCGCCCGATCAGCGCATCCCAGCTCGGGTCGCCGATGTACACGGTCTCGCGCAACTCGGGGCACCTGCCCCGCACTTGCTCGACCATGGCCCGGTAGTCGCTGGTCTTGTGGCTGACGGAGGCGAAGAGGAGTGAGATCCCGGCCTGCTTGAGGACGTACTCGACCTCGTGGGTGCGGTAGGCCGGGTTGATGTTCACCATGATCGCGCCGATGCGGGCGGTGGCGTACTGGACGAGCATCCACTCGGGGCAGTTGACCGCCCAGATGCCCACCCGGTCGCCCTTGGCGACTCCGGCCGCGAGCAGGGCGTACGCCAACCGCTCGACGTCCGCGCCGAACCGGGCGTACGTCCAGCGCCGCCCGGAGGGCACGTCGACGAGCGCCTCGCGGTCCGGCCAGGCGGCCACCGCCCGGTCCAGGTTGGCCCCGATGGTGTCGCCGAGCAGGGTCGTCCCGCTCGTGCCGTGCGTGTACGACAGTTCGCTCACCGGACTCATCGGAAGTCCTCCTCGCGGTACTCGGCGTCCGAGCCGGCCGCCGTGGCCTCGCGCAGCTCGATGCGGCGGATCTTGCCGGAGACGGTCTTGGGCAGGGCACCGAACTCCAGGCGGCGGACGCGCTTGTAGGGCGCGAGGACGTCCCGGGAGTGCTCGAACAGCACCTTCGCGGTGTCGGGTCCGGGCTCCCAGCCCTCGGCGAGGACGACATACGCCTTGGGCACGGCCAGCCGCAGTTCGTCGGGTGCGGGCACGACGGCCGCCTCGGCGACCGCCTCGTGCTCCAGCAGGGCGCTCTCCAGCTCGAAGGGACTGATCTTGTAGTCGGAGGCCTTGAAGACGTCGTCGGCGCGCCCGACATAGGTGATGTATCCGTCTTCGTCCCGGGAGCCGATGTCGCCCGTCCGGTAGTAGTTGCCGGCCATCGCCTCCGCCGTACGGTCGGGGTCGCCGTGGTAGCCGGTCATCAGGCCGACCGGCCGCGTGGACAGGTCGAGCGCGATCTCGCCCTCGTCCGCGCCCGGCGCACCCGACACCGGGTCGAGGAGCGCCACCCGGTAGCCGGGGCTGGGGCGGCCCATGGAGCCGGTCTTCAGGGGCTGGCCGGGGCTGTTGGAGACCTGGACAGCGGTCTCGGTCTGGCCGAAGCCGTCGCGGATGGTCACGCCCCAGGCCCGGCGGACCTGTTCGATGACCTCGGGGTTCAGCGGCTCGCCGGCGGCCAGGGCCTCGCGCGGCGGAGTGCGCAGTTGGGTCAGGTCGGCCTGGATGAGCATGCGCCAGACGGTCGGCGGGGCGCAGAAGGTCGTCACGCCCGCGCGGTCCATCTCCGCCATCAGGCGGCCCGGGTCGAAGCGCGTGTAGTTGTGGAGGAAGACGGTCGCCTCCGCGTTCCACGGCGCGAACAGGTTGGACCAGGCGTGCTTGGCCCAGCCCGGCGAGGAGATGTTCAGGTGCACGTCACCGGGCTTGAGGCCGATCCAGTACATGGTCGCCAGGTGGCCGATCGGGTAGGACGCGTGGGTGTGCTCGACGAGCTTGGGGCGGGCCGTCGTACCGGAGGTGAAGTAGAGCATCAGCGGGTCGTCCGCGTGGGTCGGCCCGGCGGGCAGGAAGGTCGCGTCCGCCTCGTACATGTCGTCGTACGCCAGCCAGCCCTCGGTGGCGTCGCCGACCGCGATGCGGGTGTAGTCGCCGGGCACGTCGGCGAACTTGCCGGTGTCCTCCGCGCGCACGATCACGTGCCGGACCCGGCCGCGCTCGACCCGGTCGCGCAGGTCGGCCGGGCCGAGCAGCGGGGTGGCCGGGATGACGACGGCGCGCAGCTTCATCGCGGCCAGCGCCACCTGCCACAGCTCCACCTGGTTGCCGAGCATGACCAGGATGCGGTCCTCGGCGCCGACGCCCTGCTCGCGCAGCCAGTTCGCCGCCTGGTCGGAGTGGACGGACATCTCCCCGAAGGAGATCCGGGTCTCCCGGCCGTCCTCCTCGACGATGTGCAGCGCGGTGCGGGCGTTCCCGTGCGCGATGTCGTCGAACCAGTCGAGCGCCCAGTTGAAGTACTGGGGGCGCGGCCAGGTGAAGCCCTCGTAGGCCGTGGCGTAGTCCTCGCGGTGTTCCAGCAGGAAGTCCCGCGCCCCGCGGAAGAGCTCCGTCTGAGTCGTCATGTGTCCTCCTTGGTGCCGGACCATTGCCGGGCGGCTCTCTGCCATCGTGTAATCCCTGATGCAGGTCTCACTACCCCCGAACGGGGGTGAGCGCCGCGATGAAGGGGCGAACAGGTGACGGGTGACAGTGGCGGGGCGGTGGAGATCCGTGGTGCGCTGCTACGGCTGCGGCGCACGACCGGGCTTCCGGTCGCCTTCGGCGGCCTGCTGGAGGGCGGCCGGCGGCAGATACGCATCAGAGAACTGAACGGCACGGCCACGCCCGCCCTCAGCGCGCTCGCGGTGACCTCCGGCAACGGACTCGGCGGCAAGGCGGTCACCCTCGCCCGCCCGTGCGCCGTGACGGACTACTCCTGCTCGCGGCAGATCAGCCACGAGTACGATGCCGCCGTCGCCGCGGAGGGACTGCGGTCGGTGGTGGCGGTGCCCGTCGTCGTACGGCGCCGGGTGCGCGGCGTGTTGTACGGCGCCCTGCGGGACGCCCGGCCGCTGGGCGACCGCGTGTTCAGTGCGGCGGTGGACGCCGCGCGGGACGTGGAACAGGCGCTGGTCGCGCAGGACGAGGCACGGGAACTGCTCGCGGCGACGCGGGTGGAGCCCTCCTCGGCCCGCTCGGCCCCCGCGGACCGCTCCGCGTGGGAGCAGGTCCGGGAAGCGCACGCGGCGCTGCGGGCGCTGGCACCCCGGATCACCGACGAGGCGTTGCGGGCCGAACTTCTGGACGCGTGCGGGCTGCTGACCTCGGGCGCCCTGCCGTCGGAAGGGGTGAGTCTGGCGCCCCGTGAGGTCGATGTGCTGGCGTGCGCCGCCGCGGGCGCGACGAACGCCGGTGCGGCGCAGCGGCTGGGGGTCACCGCCGAGACGGTCAAGGGGTATCTCCGGTCAGCCATGCGGAAGCTCGGCGCGCATACGCGGGGCGAGGCGGTCGTCGCCGCGCGCCGGGCGGGGTGGTTGCCGTAGGCCCTGGCCCGGGGGCTGTTTCGTCGGCGTTCCGTTCATGCTGCGGCGCTTTGAATTTCCGCATACTTCCCGGCTCTGTTATTTCCCTCACCGCGCTGACCGACCGAATTCCAAAGACCGTTGCCTAATATTGGCCAGGACACGACACAGGGAGGGGAGCGGTGACCGTGCGAGGGGACTTCGAGGAGCCTGCCAGACGCCGCCCCGACCTGGTGATCGGCAGGGAGGAGCTGTTCACCGCGGCCCGTGAGCGGCTCGTCGCGGGCGGCAGCGTGCTGCTCCACGGCCCCGCCGGAATAGGAAAGTCGACCGTTCTGCGGACATTGACCGCGCAATACGCCGGCACGGCCCGCACCGTCCTGCGCTGCTCGGCCACGGAGTCGGAATCCCACCTCCCCTTCCTGGCGCTCGCCGACCTCCTCGGGCTGGTCGTGGACCAGGTGTCCGGCCGGCTGCCCGCCGCCCAGCGCACCGCCCTGGAGTCGGCGCTCACCGGCCGGGGCGAGTCCACCCTCCAGCGCGACGGGCTGGCACTGCGCCTGGCCGTCCTGTCCACGCTGCGCGCGCTCGCCGCCGAGGGCCCCGTCCTGATCGTCGCGGACGACCTCCAGTGGCTGGATTCCGCGAGCGCGGAGCTCCTCGGCTTCGCCGCCCGCCGCCTCGGCGACACCCCCGTCCAACTGCTCTGCGCGGCGCGGACCGAGGGGCAGGACTACGACCGTCATCTACGCGCGTTGCCCCCGGACAGTCTCACGGTCCGCCTCAGCCCGCTCTCCCGGGCCCAGGTGTCCGAGCTGCTGGACCACCGCGGCTACCCCGGCCTGCCGCGCTCGACCGTCCGGGACATCCACCGCACCAGCGGCGGCAACCCCCTGTTCGCCCTCGAACTGGGCCGCGCGCTGGCCGAGAACCCAACCCCGCCCCGGCCGGGCGAACCGCTGCACGTGCCCACCTCGCTGCGGGCCCTGGTGCTCAACCGGCTGGAGATGCTGTCGGACGAGGCCCGCCGCACCCTCCTGGTGGCGAGCGCCGGCGCCCGCCCCACCCTGACCCTGCTGCACGCGGCCGGCCGGGACAACGCCGAGGCCGAGACCGCCCAGGCGGCCGAACTCGGGCTGCTGGCGACGGAGTCGGAGGGCCCCGCCGTACGGTTCGCGCATCCGCTGATCTCCGCCGCGCTGTACGCGGAGGCGCCGGCGCAGGAACGGCGGGCCGCGCATGCCGCGCTGTCCACGGCGGCCTCCGATCCCATCGAGCGGGCCCGGCACCTGGCTCTCGCGAGCAGCGGCACCGACCCGGAGGTGGCGGCCCGGCTGGCGGAGGCCGCCGCCCTGGCCCGGGACCGCGGGGCGCCCTCGGTGGCCGCGTCGCTGGGACTGCTCGCGGCCCGGCACACTCCGGCCGACGGCGTGCCGGGCGCGGACGAGAGGCGGTTGCAGGCCGCCGCGGACGCGATCACCGCCGGCGAGGTGGATCTCGCCCGGGACATCGCCCACGAGGTGCTGGGCCGGGCCACCGTGCCGGCGGAGCGGGTACGGGCCTGGATGGTGGTGATCGAGTCGGCCGGGCACGCCCTCGGCGACGTCGACGCCGTCTTCCCGCAGGCGCTGGCCGACGCGGGCGAGGACCCGGGACTGCTCGCCCTGGTCCACTACCAACTGGCCTGGCGGGGCCTGGTGGTGGAGGGGAACTTCGCGGAGGGCCGGGAGGAGGCCGCGCACGCGGCTCAGCTGGCCGCCCGGGCCGGCGAGCGGCGCACCGAACTCCTCGCGCTCGCCTTCCAGGCCCAGGCCGAGACCCTGATGGGCCACCCGGACGCCCCCGCGACCATCAAACGGGCGCTCAAGGAGCCCCAGGACCCGCAGGTGGCGTGTCATCACAACGGTCCCGGTCTGGCCCGTTTCCGCTGGCTGCTGATGAGCGACCAGCTGGCCGAGGCCCGCCGCACCGTCACCGCGCTGCTGCGCGAGGTGCGGCGGCGCGGCATGGTCGAGAGCGAGGTGCACTTCCTGCGGCTGCTCGCCGAGACCGAACTGCGTTCCGGGCACTGCGGCCGGGCCCTCGAACTGGCCCGGGAGAGCCTCCGGCTGGCCCGGGACTCCGGCATCGGCGAGGTGGCCGGCGCGCTGCTGACCTCGTTCGCGGAGGCGGCCGGCGGGGACGTGGACCGGGCGCTGGCGCTGGCCCGGGAGGCGGTGGAGCACGCCGAGGTGGACGGCGACCAGATGTACGTCTCCCGCGCCCTGGCCGCCCTCGGCCACGCCCAGTTGGTGGCCGGGGACGCCGAGGGCACCGTCCGCTCCCTGCGCCGGGTGCGGGAGCTGGAGTCCGGGCTCGGCATCACCGACCCGGCGCGTGGCCGCTGGCACGGCGATCTCGCCGAGGCCCTGGTCCGGATCGGCGAGGTCGCCGAGGCGCGGGACCTCATCGAGGTGACCCGCGAGCACGCGCTGCGGCTGGGCCGCGAGAGCGTGCTCGCCGTGGTGGAGCGGGCCGAGGCGCTGGCCCGCGCGGCACACGGCGAACACGAGGCCGCCGTCGGCCAGTTGACGTCGGTGCAGGACCGCCTCGGCAAGATCGGCTACGGCCTGGAGGAGGCACGGGCCGCGTTCGCGCTGGCCGCGCTGCGCACCAGCCGGCCGGGGCCGACGTCGTACGACGAGGCGGCGCGGCTGTTTCGGCGCTGCCGGGCGCTGCCCTGGCTGCGCCAGGTGGAGGCGGCCGTCGTGACACCACCGCCGGCGGAGGCGGCCGTCGTGCCCGGGCCCACGCTCGACGCGCTGGACGGGCTCGCCTCGATGGAGCGTCAAGTCGCCGCGCTCGTCATGGAGGGCGCGACCAACCGGGAGATAGCGGCGCGGCTGTTCATCAGCGTCAAGACGGTCGAGGCGACGCTGACCCGGGTCTACCGCAAGCTGGGGATCCGATCACGGGTGGACATCGTCAGACTGACGGCGGGCCGCCGTACGACATGAGACCCCGCGAGCTTTCCTGCTCCAGGTGGGTTTACCCGGTCCGACCGAGGGTTTTCCCTGCCCAACTCCCCTAGGGGGTTCCCTCATTGGGAAGAGCACGTTCCGGGTTCTAGCTTAAGGACGTGCCGCTCGCCCGGTCACACGGAGGTCGGTCCCGCGACCCCCGTGTCGAACCCCCCACCCGGGCGATCCCCCACCGGCAATTCCCAATGAGGAGACTCATGTTCGGGCTCTACCGCGCCAAGAAGTCCCCCGGCAAGAAGACCGCCGCCATCCTGGCGGCCACCGCTGCCGCCGCCACGACCGTGCTGATCGGCGCCCCCACCGCCGTCGCCGCTCCCCAGCCCATCGTGGGCGGTACGACCACCACGACGACCGCGTACCCCTTCATGATGCAGATCACGGACGCCTCGCAGAACCAGTTCTGCGGCGGCACCCTGGTCTCGCCCACCAAGGTCGTCACCGCGGCCCACTGTATGGTCGGCAGGACCCCGAGCAGCGTCCGCGTGATCGGCGGCAGAACGTACCTCAACGGCACGAACGGCACGGTCAGTCAGGTCAGCAAGATCTGGATCAACCCCGACTACACGGACGCCACCAACGGCGACGACGTGGCCGTGCTGACCCTGTCGACGTCGATGTCGTACACGCCGGCGAAGTACGTCTCCTCCTCGGACACCGGCGTGTACGCGGCCGGCACCACCGCCCGCATCATCGGCTGGGGCACCACCTCCGCGGGCGGCAGCTCCTCCAACCAACTGCGCACCACGACCGTACCGACGGTGTCCGACAGCAGCTGCGCGAGCTCCTACGGCTCCGACTTCGTAGCGAGCGACATGGTGTGCGCCGGATACGACGAGGGCGGCAAAGACACCTGCCAGGGCGACAGCGGCGGCCCCTTCCTCATCGAAGGCGTCCTGGCAGGGATCACTTCTTGGGGCGAGGGCTGTGCCCAGGCGGGTTACCCGGGTATCTACACCCGGCTGACCACCTTCTCCAGCCTCGTGACCACACAGGTCAACTCGTAACCCATCGAGGTCTCCTGAGCACCACTCAGGTGAATACCAGGGGGCGTTGCGGGCCTCCACGAGCGGCCCGCAGCGCCCCCTATCCATGTCGTCTACTCCAGGTCATCTGCTCCGGGTCAGCTACTCCAGGTCACCTGTCGGCGGTGAGCTTCCCGGCGGCGCCCCAGCTGTCGGCGGGGACCTCGTGGATCCAGACCTGCACGGTCTCGGCCGGGATCTTGTACGCGTCGACGAAGGCGTCGGTGACCCGCTTGACCAGGTCCCGCTTGAGCTCGGTGTCGCGCGGGCCCTGCTGGATCGTGACGATGGGCATGACTGAACTCCCTTGTGCGGTGCTTGTGTAGGGCTTGTGCGGGGCGGCGGTTGCCGCTCGTTCCCGCACTGGGTCCAGTCCATCGCGCGGGGCGCCCGCGACCAAGAGGCAGCTCGCGACCGCAGCGATCACTTCTCGTGATGGATCAGTTCGCGTGACGGGGGCAGCCTTCGTGACGGGATCAGCCTTCGTGACGGGATCAGCCTTCGTGATCGCCGCAGGCCAGCAGGAGGGTGTCGAGATACGGCGGCGGGGCCGAGGCGCGCACCGCGAGTCCCGTCGACAGCGCGAGGCCGGGCGCGCGGAACGGCACGAAGGCCACCCGGGAGCTGTGCAGCACGCGCGCGTGGGACGCGTACACGACCGTCCACAGCGGCCGGGTGCCGATGGTGGCGAGGGTGTCCTGAAGGGAGCCGCTCACCGGTCCGGGCAACGGCTCGAACCCGGCGCCGTGACAGGCGCCGACGACCAGGTCGACCAGGGCCGGGTTGTTCCGGCGCTCGGTGAGGATCAGCGGCAGTCCGGCCAGCTCCTCGATCCCCACCTCGGGGCGGCCGGCCAGCGGGTGCGTGGCCGGGAGGGCGGCCACCAGGGGGTCGGGCCACAGGGGCAGCACCCGTACCCCCGGCCTCGGCTCGACGGCCCGGACGAACGCGGCGTCGAGGCGCCCGTCCGCGATCCGGGCGAGGCGTTCGGCGGCCGGGAGGGAGAAGAGCTCGACGGGCACGTCCGGCGCGTGCCGTGCGAAGGCGGCGAGCACCCGGTCCAGATGCTCGCCGAGTCCGGTGCTGGTGCCGATCCGCAGCCCCGGCGGCGGGGCGACGGCCGCGCGTGCCCGCTCGGCCGCCGCGAGCACGGCCCGCGCCTCGGGCAGCAGCCGCTCCCCCGCCGCGGTGAGCCGGACGTGCCGCGAGGAGCGGTCGAACAGTTCGGCGCCCAACTCCCGCTCCAGCCGCCGTATCTGCTGGCTGACCGCCGACTGCACGATGTGCAGATGTTCGGCGGCCCGCCCGAAGTGCAGCTCTTCGGCGACCGTCACGAAGTAGGTGAGCTGCCGCAGTTCCATGGCCCGGACTGTAGGCCTCCTGTTTCAATGGCCGCGGAACGGGGGTGACGGACATGGTGTCCACGGACCGCTTGCTGGCCTTCGCGGCCATGTCGCTCCTGGTCGTGATGATCCCGGGACCGAGCGTCCTGTTCGTCATCGGCCGGGCGCTGGCCCACGGCCGCCGGACCGCCGTGGCCACGGCGATCGGCAACGTCTTCGGCTCGTACCTGCTGGTCGTGGCGGTCGCGGTCGGGATCGGCTCGCTGGTCGAGCGGTCGGTGGCCGTCTACACGGCGGTCAAGCTGGCGGGCGCGGCCTATCTGGTGTTCCTGGGCGTGCAGGCGTTGCGGCACCGCGGGCAGCTGAAGGCGTCGGCGATCGGGACGGAGCCGGCCGGGCCGGCCCGGGGCGATGTGCGGACCGTGCTCGACGGTGCGCTGGTCGGGGTGACCAATCCGAAGGGCGTGGTCTTCTTCGCCGCCGTACTGCCCCAGTTCGTGGACCACGCGGCGGGTCAAGTGCCATTGCAGATGCTGTTGTTGGGCCTCGTCCCGATCTCGATCGGCCTGGTCACGGACACCCTGTGGGGCCTGACCGCGTCGGCCGCCCGCACCTGGTTCGCCGGCTCGGACCGCCGGCTGTCGCTGATCGGCGGGGCGGGTGGGTTCACCATGATCGGGCTGGGGGTCACGGTGGCGGTGACGGGGCGGGCGGAGTAGCGGGCTACCGCAGCACAGGGCCGAACCGGAGGTCGTAGGACGTCTGCGGGTGCATCACGGCGAGCATCCGCTCCCCTTCGGCGGCCACCTCGCCCTTCTGCGCCTTGGTGAGCGTGCCGAAGGGCTGGACGACGAGCGTGTCCTGCTCCAGCTTCCACACGCCCGCCAGGAACCCGTCGACGAGGAGCGTGCGGTAGGCCTGGTTGCCCTGCCAGCTGCGGCCCCGGTACTCGGACGGTACGACGCGGGTGCGGTCGGCGTGGGAGAGGAGGAGGTTGTCGAACTCGGGGAGGAAGCGGGGCGGGGCCGGGATGTCCGGGTCGGGGCGGGGCGCGTCCGGGAGGTCGAAGAGTTCGACGCCCCTCTCGTCGCGGAAGGTGACGAGAACGGGGCGGAGGCGTTCGAAGGCCTCGCGCAGGCGGGTCAGGCCGGCCCAGGTCTGCATGTCCTTAACGGAGGCCGGGCCGAAGGCGGCGAGATAGCGCAGGACGGTGGCGTCGGGGGTGGGCGTAGGCTCGGTGGGGCGGCCCAGCCAGTGCTCGGCGGTGGTGAGGACGACCTGGCCGCTGCGGCCCCACAGTCCGCGCGGGGTGATCTGCACGAGGGGCAGCTTGCAGCGGGCGGCGATGGCGAGGGCCTGCGGATCGGCGTCCGGCCACTCGGCGAGCAGGGCATCGCGCAGCTGCTTCATGGTGCGCGGCTCGGCCTCGACGAGGGTGCGGGCGAGCACGGCGAGCCGGTCGAGGTCGACGCCTTCGAGCCCCTTGCGGAAATTGACGAGTTCCCGGTCCCGGGCGGGCTGCACCAGGGGCCGCAGGGTGAGGCAGTCGTCGGCGGTGTGGGTGTGGATGGTCGAGCGCATGGTGACGATACGGACGGCCTCCCGGTCGGCCATCAGCCCGGACAGTTCCCCCGGGGTGAAGCCGTCGAGGCGGGCGGCGAGAGCGTAGTACGGGGGCTTCACGTTCTGCGCCTGGAGCCCGATCAGGTGTTCCACGGCCGCCTTCGCGGACAACGGCGAGCGGCGCAGCAGCAGCTGACGGTCGAGGGTCGCGCGGTTCAGGGCGCGGGTGCCGAGCACGGGGGCCGTCGCGGTCGTCTTCGTCATGCGCAGCACGCTAGCGCCCCGACAGGCAACGTTCGCCCCGTATATCCTGCTCTGTGATCACGCAGATGCCCGCAGATGCAGATGCCCGCAGATGCCGGCTCGAGCGGAGAGGCAGCCATGATGTCCGAGCGACGCGCCCGCCCCGCCTCGAAGAACTCCAGAAAGTCCGTCTGGCGCCGCGCCCTGACCCCGCCGGCCGCGCCGCCGGACCCACCCGGCGCTGACGGGGAGTCGACCTCTTCCGATTCTTCCGATTCTTCCGAGACGGAACCGGCGAGCATCGTCCAGGCGGCGCTGTACCGGGACGGCGTGCGGGTCTCCACGCCGGGTTCGCTCGCGGAGACGTTCCGCGAGCTGCGCGAGCAGCCGTGCGGCATGGCGTGGATCGGCCTGGCCCGCCCGACCGAGAGTGAACTCTTCTCCCTCGCCGCCGAGTTCGACCTGCACCCGCTCGCTGTCGAGGACGCGATGGAGGCCCATCAGCGCCCGAAACTGGAGCGCTACGGCGAGACGCTCTTCGTCGTCCTGCGTGCCGCCCGTTACCTCGACGCCCCGGAGGAGGTCGACTTCGGCGAGCTGCACGTGTTCGTGGGCCCCGACTTCCTGATCACCGTCCGGCATGGCGCGGCGCCGGACCTGTCGGCGGTCCGCCGGCGCATGGAGGAGACGCCCGAGCTGCTGAAACTGGGCCCGGAGGCGGTGCTGTACGCGATCCTGGACGCGGTGGTCGACGGCTACGTGCCGGTGGTCGTCGGCGTCCAGAACGACATCGACGAGATCGAGACCGAGGTCTTCCGCGGCGATCCCGAGGTCTCCCGCCGTATCTACGAACTCTCCCGCGAGATGGTCGAGTTCCAGCGCGCGACCCGCCCCCTGGTCGGCATGCTGCACGGCCTGATGGCCGGCTTCGCCAAGTACGAGACGGACGAAGAACTCCAGCGCTACCTCCGGGACGTCGCCGACCACGTCACCCACACCAGCGAGCGCGTCGACGGCTTCCGCCAGGCCCTCCAGGACATCCTCACGGTGAACGCCACCCTGGTCACGCAGCAGCAGAACGCGGAGATGCGGGCGCTGGCGGAGGCGGGGTTCGAGCAGAACGAGGAGATCAAGAAGATCTCGTCATGGGCGGCGATCCTGTTCGCTCCGACGCTGGTCGGGACGGTCTACGGCATGAACTTCGACCACATGCCGGAGTTGCACTGGGTACTCGGATACCCCTTCGCGATCACCCTGATGGCGGTTGTTTGCACCAGTTTGTACGTCATCTTCAAGAGGCGCGACTGGCTCTGAGTAGTCGGCTCGCAAGCGTCGGCACACCGGGCCCGACGGCGCGAACATGGCTGCCACAGGCACCGTTCAAGCCGCTGGGGAGAATCTGGGGAGAATGAAACGCGCCTCGCTTCGGCCGACCTCCCCCATCGCGAGGACTCTGCCTGGATCGCTCCCTCCGCACCATTGACCACCCGGAGCGTTGACAGATACGGAGAGTAAGCAACTTTGCAGGCTACGAAACATCGAGGAGGGGCGCAGCAGCGCCGCGCCCCTCCTGTTCCCACACCATGGGGAATCGTTACTTCTATGCGGTTCCCGGAGTCCGATTGAGCAGGGCGTCGATGGCACCGCGCCCCTTCCCGCCGGCCTCGGGCATGAAGAGGGCGTAGAAGTCCAAGGTGATGGTCGGGCTGGAGTGCCCGAGCCAGCGCGCAAGGGTGACAACGGATTCTCCCGCTTCGAGAATGACCGAGGCGTACGTGTGCCTCAGCACGTGGAAGCCGTCCTTGCGGGACGCCTTCCAGCGCTCGCCCTGCTTCCGCACGGGGATCACACCGGCCGCGCCCAGGGCGGGCTTCCACACGTCGACGTTGAAGATGTTCGCCCGGATCGCGTTGCCGTACGTCGTGGTCAGGATGAGCGGGAACTTCTCCCTCTCCCGGTCGGGCTCCGGACCGCCCCACGGCAGCTCGACCTCGACAGCCGGGTACTCCATGAAGTACTCGGCCAGCGCCGAGGCGACCGAGGAAGGCATATCGACGACGCGAGTCTTGCCGCCCTTCGGGAGCGTGAAGTACAAGCGCCCGTGAAGGAGTTGAACCTGCCGACGGACGCGCAGCAGTCCGCGACGGAAGTCGACGTCCTCCGGTGACAGCCCGAACACCTCGCCCTGTCGCAGTCCGCAGCCCAGGGCAACCACGGCGGCAATGCGATAGCGCGGGTTGACCGAGTCCCGAACCCGCAGCGCGGTCTCCAGCGGCCGGGCTTCCCGCTGGTCGTCAGGCGCCCTGGGCCAACGCACCGACTTGGCCCGCAGCGGGTTGCACACCAACCGCTTGTCGTCGATGGCGGTCTCGAAGATGTTCGAGAGCGTCGAGAGGATCTGTCGCGAGTACCGCGGAGAGAGCTCCCTCACCAGCGTGGCAATGTAGCCCCGCAGTACCGTCGGTGTGATGTCACGCAGGGACACCACCCCGAGATGAGGCCGGATGTGGAGCCGGACCCGCTCGTCGATGCGCTTGACGGTGCCGGGGACGCCCTGGACTCCCGCTTGCCAGTAGCGGACGACGTAGTCCTCCAGGGCGATGGAGCCGTCGCGCGGATCGACGAATTCGCCGCGTTCGCTGTCGGTGCCCGCCTGACGCAGCCATGTCTTGGCGTCTTCGAGCGTGTCGAAGGACTTGTCCCGGACACCAGGGATGCCGGCGACTCGGTACCGGGAGCCCTTGCCGTAGCGGGTCGTGCGTTCGCGCTTGCCGCTGACGGGGTCTTTCTTCTTCTTGATCCAACGGTCTTCGATGTAGCCGGCCAAGCGACCCCTTCGGGTTAGGCGATGAGAGGTGGATCAGCACGCGTTAAGCGCTTGTCTCGTAGTCGGGGCGGGTCTGTGGTGCCGTGTTGAGGGGGTTCAGAGCGGCGTTCGAGCGGGAATCGGCCCGCTCTTGTTCACGGACCCAGACATCCAGAGCCTGAACGCGGTACATGACACGGCCGCGTGGCCCCATCCGGAAACTCGGCGGTCCTTGGCGCCGGTGCCGCCAGACGTAGAGGGTGTGGGGGCGAGAGGCCGAGATACTCGGCCGCGTCCCTCACGTTCAGGAACGCTTGGCGGGTGGTGCTGCCCGCGTCTGGTACTCCGGATCGGTCAGATGACGGGTGTGCAGGCATGGGTGGGTCCTTGCCGGTGAAGGTGGATGAGATCCCGGGGCAGTGGGCCCGGGCCGTCGGGCGGTCCAGGACGAAGGTCAACCAGCCTTGTCAGGGCAGTGGGACCGCGTCACGGAGGGCTCCGACGAGAGGGAGACTGATCACGTGACGGCTTCGTTGGGATGGGGACCATCGGTGCGGAGGAAAATGTGCTGGTGGCGCCCGCGCTCTGAGCAGGAACCTGAACGGGGGGGCGGGAATTACGGCTTGGGCGAGTCCAGAAGGGCCAGGACTGCGGCCAGGTGGCCTCAGTCGGTCTCGACGTCCTCCGCGCGGAAGCAGTGCGGGTAACGCTGCGCCAGCCACCTCGGGGTCACGCCGGCCCACTCGGCAACCGTGACGGGTGAGATGCCCGCCCTCAGCCACTTCGCCAGGCAGGAATCGCGAAGGATGGAGATGGGCTCCCCCAGGCGCCACGAGAACAGCTCGTCCCGCGGAAGGACGGCCTCTTGGGCCTGCTTCCAGATCTGCTTATAGTCGGAAGCCGAGATCGGCCCGCCTCGCATACCGGGAAACAGCAAGTCGTCCTCCTGCAGACCAGCATCGCTGATCCACTCAAGGAGGAACTCGACGGACTGCGGCTGGAGGGGTATCTCCCTCGCCTCCCCATTGCGAAAGACCGTCAACTTATCCCCGTCGCCCTCCGGGAGCACCACGTCACTCACGCGCAGGGCGCGAGCCTCACGTGGGAACAGAGCCTGCTCGGCCACGGTACGCATGAAGGGGTACACCGAGCGATTGGCACCCACGCGCCCATGAATCGACTTGAGCAGCGATCGAACCTGCTCCTCGGAAAGCAACCACTCTTCTTCCATGACTTCGACATACACGGCTTTGAACTCCTCAGGGAAGACGACTGAATGTGCCACGCGGAGATCAGCGCGACAGATTCAATGGTCTGCAGAATCGCCGGTTTGGCTAACCGGCGATCGTCGGCTATGTTGCCGCCCGCCTCCGCGCTCCTGGCATCCAACTGCACACAGGAACAGCCGGCCGCAACCGCACTTCTCCGGACCGCTCTAGGTTTGCTTGCTTCGCCGCGTTGTTCCAGTCCGTTGCGCACCCAATGTGTCTGCCGTGGGCGAATCAGCGCGACCCCAGCAACGGGTGTAGCTCTCCTGTAGGGAGCTTTGCCCAGTCGTAGAGCCCGCAGGCCGTGCTCGCCGCCCAGCTTGACCGGCTTATCGGCGTCATCGGGTTGCACACGGTGGAGCTGCCATCGTGCCGTTCTCCGCTTCACTGAAGCTCGCCCCGGGCCACGGCTTCTGGATGTACGACGAGCGGCTGGTGGTCGTCGAGGACCGCCACGCCGAGCTGTGGCTGGAGGACGCGGGCAGCATCGCCGTCTACACGCGCAGGCGGAGCATGTTCCACGTGCGCGCCCGGCACGTCCTCGATGTCACCTGATCCGGCCGCCCGGTCGAGAGCGCACCCGGTCGGGGCCTGCGCGCACTCCGGTGTGGGTCAAATGACCGTCACACTCCGCCACCGGGCCGGAATACGCTCTGGCATGTCCGGCTGTGTGGCCGGTCATTTCTCGAAACCATCGACTGTTCCGAGCTGCCGTATCGGGCAGCTCTCGTTACCAGTGAGGTAGTAGTAAGTGCACAAGGGACGTATCGTGTTCGCGGCTGCTCTGGCCACCATGGGGCTCGGGCTTTCGGCCTGCTCCAGCGACGAGGGAGGGCCGGTGGCGCAGGATTCGCCGGCGGCATCGGCGGCGTCGGCCCCGGCCTCGTCCGCGCCAGGCAGCGAGAGCCCGGCTGCCGACAGCGGCGACGACAATGCCGCGCCGGTCGAGGGTGACGTCGCCGCGCCGGGCACGGAACTCAAGGTCGGCGACAGGGCTGTCCTGCCCTTCAGGTACACGAGCGAGAAGAAGGGCACCATCGCCGTAACCGTCACGGCGATCGAGAAGGGCGCCGAGGCCGACATGGCCGCCTTCGGTGCGAAGGCGAAGGGAATGACGCCCTACTTCATCAAGATGAAGGTGGAGAACGTCGGCGGCACCGACCTGTCCTACGCGTCGCTGAAGCTGGACGGTGTGCTGGAGGGTGGCACCGGTACGGGCGTCGTACTGTTCGGTGACATCCCGGGCAAGTGCGACCGCGAGAGCGCGCCCACCGAGTTCACCACCAAGGGTGCGTCGTACGAGACCTGCGCGCTCAGCGCCACGAAAAGCTCGCCCATCACCGGCGCCTCGTTCGACGAGGGCGACGCGTACCGCGACAGCCCGGTCGTCTGGACCAACTGAGAATCGGCGCCGGCCTGTACCTCGCCGGCCCGACCGCTGCAGCCGGTCCAGGTCGCCCTCGCCCGGCCGGCCATGTCGTCCGGGCCGATCGCAGCGGCACCCTGACCGCCATGCCGGGCGGCCAGTTGACCGGACACCCGCTCGTCGTGTGGCAGCGGCGGGGGTGTCCACGGTGGCGGCAACTGGCCAGGTCCTGCCCGGCGTCCCACGGCCTAACGTCCCAGCTGTAACACTCGCAGGCAACCAATTAGGGTGCAGATCCGACCAGCCTTCAGGAAAGCGGCACAACCGAAGAAGGGTGTGCCTCTTCTCCAGTGAGATCGCCTTGGTGGGTTGTTGCTGCCGGGGATCGTTTGCCGGATCGTCGTGTCCAGGGTTCGGGGCTGGGAGACGGCGATGGTGTCGTGGCTGGAGGAACTGGAGCGGCGGGAGGCTGCTGCACGGCATCGGATCGCTGAACTGCGTGGGCAGATCGAGGAGTTGAAGGCCCTTCTGGTCGAGGAGGAAGGGGTGGTGCCCCGGCTGGAGATCACGCGGGAGACGATGCCCGAGGTCCTGTCCGCGGACGATGCGGTGACCGGTCCCGAGACCGACGATGACCGTGTGGTGGAGTCGGCGGACGGGCCGGTGGCCGGGGTGGGGTCGCCGGTGGGGGTGCGGCTGGTGCCGGTCTGGTCGGCGGAGTTGGACGCGGGCGTGCTGCCGTCCTCGTACCGGGACATCGTGGAAGTCCTTGGTGACGCGGTGCGTCCGATGCGGGCGCACCAGCTATGCGCCGCGCTCGGGCTGTCGACCGACAAGAACAAGGTGGAGGGGTTGCGTTCGAAGCTGAAACGGCTGGTGGAACGGGACTGGATCGCGGAACTGGAGCCGGGACTGTTCGCCGCGCGGGGCACGCCGATGCCCGCGGGTCGTGCGCCCGGGCAGCCGGGAGATGCGAGTCGGCGCTGACGCGCCGGTGAAGGCGACGGGCTCGCGCTCCTAGCGTCGGAGGCGACGAAACCAGCCCGATGCCGTGGAAGCGAGAGCCCGATGGAACCCAGAGCGCCGCGATAGCTGACCCGTTTGCCCGCGCCGTTTCCTTCTTCACGTCTCTGCTCACCGACTTCGCCCGCCCCGATGCGCTCCGGCTGCCCCACCAGGAGGTGGAGGAGATGGCCGCGGCCGGCGGCCGGGAGGTGGCCCGCCTCCTTTTGCAGGGCCATCTCGACCTGCGCCGAGCGGGAAGAGCGGGCTCTGTCCGTGCTGGACGCGCCCGGCCGGGCCCGGCTCGGCCGTGGGCGCAGGCGCCTGGAGACGGGCCACCAGCGCGAGTTGGCCACGGTGGTCGGGACGGTGACGGTGACCCGGTGCGCGCTGCGCGCCGCAGGGCTGCCCAACCTCTGTCCGGCCGACGCACACCTCGCACTGCCGCGCGAGCGACACAGCCTCGGCCTGCGCCGTCTCGCGGTGCTCGAAGCAGTCCGTGGCTCTTACGACTGCGCGCTTCAAGCAGTCGGCCGGGCCTGCGGCAACGTCGTGGGCAAACGCCAGCTCGAGCACCTCGTGAAGGCCGCCGCCACCGACGTCGCCGCCTTCTACGCCGCCCGCACCCCCGCCCCGGCAAGCGCCTCCACGCTGCTGGTCCTCAGCGTCGACGGCACGGGCATCGTGATGAGGCCCGGGCATCTGCGCACCGACACCGCCCGCGCCGCCCAGCGCGCCCAGCACGTCTTCCGCACCCGGCTGTCCCAGGGCGAGAAGGCGAACCGGAAACGGATGGCGACCCTGGCCTGCGTCTACGACACCGACCCGGCCGTGCGCCGCCCGCACGACGTCATCGCCCCGCCCGGCGGCCGCACCGGAAACCGCCGGCCCGCCCCGGACCCCGGGCCCCACACAAGTGGCTTACCGGCTCCGTCGAGAAGGACCCCGAGACGGTCATAGGCCAAGCTTTCGACCAGGCAGAAGCCCGCGACCCCGAACACCGGCGCGACTGGATCGTCCTGGTCGACGGCGCCCGCCACCAACTCGACCTGATCCAGGCAGAAGCCGCCCGCCCTGACGCAAAGATCCACATCGTCCTCGACATCGCACGTCCTGGAGAAACTCTGGGCCGCCGCCCGCAGCTTCTTCGGCCCCTCTGATCCCGGCGCCGAGGACTGGGTCGCCGCCCACGCCGCCCGCCTCCTCAACGGTGCCACCAACGACACCGTCACCGCCCTGAACGCCGAGGCCGACCACCACAATCTGACCGGCGAGCAGCGCGCCGCCGCGACAAAGCCGTCCGCTACCTGGCCAACAACACCGCCTTCCTCCTACGACCAGGCCCTCGCCCAGGGCTGGCCGATCGGCAGCGGCGCGATCGAGGGAGCAGCCCGGCACCTGGTCGCCGACCACCTCGCGATCACCGGAAGCCGCTGGAGCGTCCCCGGCGCCGAAGCCCTCCTCCAACTCCGCGCGATCATCAGCAACGGCGACTTCACCGCCTACTGGCACTATCACGTGCGTCAGGAACACACACGTCTCTATCCCCGCCCCGACCAGGCCGATTACCGCCTGACGGCCTGAACGATCTCACGGCAGGAGAGCTACACCCCCCAGCAACAGGCAGGAGCACCGCTACAAGCGCGTTCACCTGGCGGGACGCCACCGAGGAACAGAGCAGGCTTCTTCTAAGCGCTTGGCCGCAGGTTCGAGTCCTGCCGGGGGCGCCTAGTCTCCGCCCTTCTTCGGGAGGGCGTTTTTACTGGTCAGAGCATGTGCAGCCTCACGCAAAAGAGCGCCGGACCGCCCTCGGCGATCACAGGGAGGGTCCGGCGCTGTCCGGCTGTCACCGGGTTTCTGCGGGTGGCTGCGGTGAATACGCGGTGACGTCACAGGTCCACCCGGGAGGCAAGCGCCCGGGGACCAGTCTCTGTGCTGGCAGGATGGGGCGATGGTTCGCAGGCCGTATCCGACATACCGTGATCAGACGTACCCTCCGACAGCAGCAGTATGGAGGGCCCTTCGGGAACTCCGTGCGGCACCGCCCGGCTACGCAAGCAGCGGCTCGCGCCAGAAGCTGTTCAGCTCAGCGCTGGAGCAGTCGGAGCAACTGTTCACAGCGGCAGCCTCGGTTGGGCCGGCTTCCAGGCCCCTTGTACTCTTCTACGGCCTGAGCCAGGCAGGCAGGGCCATCGCGGCGTGTGCCCGGGTCCCCATGGACAAGTGCCGCCTGAACGGCCATGGAATATCTGCAACACGAATGGATCAGCCGGACCTAGGCTCGGTGATCATCACGGATAAGGGTACGGCGGGAGCTGAGTCATTCACCCAGGTTGCAGCGATGCTCGGATCGCGATCTCTGTCTGAGGAAACCCGTCTCGCGGACGTGTGGGCAGCGATCTTGGAGGTCAGCCTCTGGCCCTTGCAGTCGACGATCCATCCGCAGCTCTCAATCAGTCGAGAGACTTACCAGGTGGATGCCAACACCTTGCAGGCCATAGTCTCTGGGCTGCCCGGCGACCTCCAAAAGCACTCGGATCCCAAAGATCGTGAACAGGCCGTGCGTGCGTGGCTTGCTGACTATCCGGCGTTGAACGGCTACCGCTTCCGGTCGATCGGCGGCATCCCTGATAACGGGCCGGAAAGCTGGGATGAGAGGCAAGGCACCATCGACTGTCGACTCGTATGGGATGTTGAATATGGAGAGGAAGCCGCAAAGCGCAAATTTGAAGATATAGCCCCATGGAAGGGGCGCAGCCTGACAGATTCCGCCCGAGTGATCCATGCACGGTTCGGCGGGGACGACCGTCAGCTTCACCCGCTGCTGTCCTGGTGGTCAGCGCTCTTCGCGCTTTCGATGCTCGCTCGCTACCAGCCGGGGCAGTGGACAGCGCAGATCGACGTCAACCGAAGCAAAGACGCTGTAGCGATCGAATACCTGCTGGACAGCGCTCTCGCCACCGTGCCTGAGTTGATCGTCGCTGCCATCGACGAGGTGACGGCCTAGCCGTCCAACAGTGCCGCTGGCCCGCATTGGGGCCAGCGGCACTTCCCTCAGGTCAGACCTCGGGGAGGTCCCCGCGGGCCAGGATCCGCTGTTTAAGAGGGCGGTACGTGAATTGATGTCCGTTTCGCGCTTTCGGGAGGAGTGTGCGGGCCGGCCGCGGCGTCGCCTGGCGGTTACGGCCGCGGCTGGGTGAACAACCCCTGCTCGGTCTCGACCAGGATCCCGCGCTCGACCAGCCGCTTGAGCTTCAGCCGGACGTTGTTGACGTTGCTGGGCGCCGCACTACGACGCTCCCGGCAACCAGAACAAACTGGGGCCCGCTGGAGCCACCTCGGCGGAGCCGGAAGAAGTCGCCGTAGCCACCGAGTGGCTCAATGTGGCGAGCCGAGATTGCCAAAAAGAAGAAAGCTGAACAACCCCAAAACGATGGCGCGGTAGTCGTGCTGCTGATGCTCCCAAACACTCCACGGCGCGTTCCACGCAAGGGAATGCGACCAAAAGGTGACAAAGAGGGCAGCAAATAGGAGTCCAAATGGAAGAATCGGATTCGTCACCCCCGGCCACGACCAGTGGGACACGGCGGTCACCATGACTATGAACGATGACACTCCCTTCCATGTGTGCATCGGCCACAGCAGGCCAGCTCCGAAGGCCACGTAGATCCACCAGGTACTGATGCTTCCCATGCACCGGAGGTTAGCGTTCAGGCTTCGGGACCCCTCCCGAAGCGACCAATCCTCAGGGGGGTACGTGAGTTGATGTCCGTATTGCCTTGTCGACTGGGGTAGGCAGGCTGGCCGCGGCGTCGCCGGGCGGCTACGGCCGCGGCTGGGTGAACAAGCCCTGCTCGGTCTCGACCAGGATGCCGCGCTCGGTCAGCCGCTTGAGTTTCAGGCGGGTGTTGTTGATGGTGCTGGGGCGCGATCTTGAGATCCATCGCCTCGCACACCTGCCGCGCCCGCAGCGGGGCGTCGGCCGCGGCGACCACCGCCATGATCTGCTGGTAGGCCGGATGGTCCGGCAGCTTCGGGGCCGGCGGCGCGGCCCGCTACGCCGCCGTTCTTCTCGCCTCGTTGCTGACCGGCGATACTTTGGAAGAACTCGGCGACCCAGTGCTCGTACCGGTGGAGATCAAGCTCCAGGCGAGCCAGTTCAGCAAGGTCGACGACATTCTGATCACAGCCCGGCCGCGCCAGGGCGGTGAAGAGTTTCGGGTAGCCATTGGGGACCGGCGCGACCCCAATGTGGTGCCGTCCAGCGATGCGACCGTGGCGTTGGTCGGCTCTTACCTGCGTGAGGTCATCGAACATTGGGGCGAGATCCAGGCGGGCCGCTACCGGCTTGCACTCGCGGTCACCGACCGAAATACCCATGGCCACGAGGTAGCCGGGCTCGCCGGCATCGCTTCGGGACGGGGGCCGGAAGAGTTCCGCACTGAGGCTTCTCGCTCAGGTCCCACGAACCGCAAGATGCGGGCCAGGCTAGAGCAGTTGGACCACGTTGTAGCTGAAGCCGTGTCCCGCGGAATCGGAACGCACGGAGTTCCCACGCGGGAATTGACCTGGCGTTTGCTGTCTGCCCTGAGGGTTCATCACCTTCGTCTGGAGGACGGCGACGAGCGGGACTACACCCAGGCGGTCAGCAGCCTGCGCAGTGAGGCAGTGGGGAACACCGCAGGGGCGGCTGAACAGGTCCTGAGCCGCATCGAGCATCTTGTCGGTGGATGGGCCCCGACCGCCGCTCAGGTCACCGAAGCCATGCTGCGCCGGGATCTGGCGGCTCGGCTCAAGCCCCGCTTCTCTTCAGTCGGCGCAGAGGTGCAGTCGGCTGAAGTCGAACCTGATGCCCTGATCCGGGGCCCGGTCGCACACCTTGGGCTGGCCCCGGACTTTCAGGAAGCCCAGAGGCTGGAGGCCGCCGATCCCGCTTCTGCGGCTCGTCTCTATGCGCGCGTCGCGGACGCGCTGGAGACGTCCGTGTGGGCGCCACTTGCCCTCTCCCTTCGGCAACGGCAGGCCAAGGCCCACCACGAGGCCGGTGACCACGCGAAGGGCGTAGCCGCGAATGTGACCGTCCTTGCCGCCGCGCTACCAATGGGCGAGGTCTGGCGTGCAATGTCGGTTGTCCGCCGACTCGTCAACGACCAGATCGAGGCACCTGACGAGCTCATCCGCGCGGCCAATGCCCTTGGCGACCTCGCCTCCTTCGAGTACCACCACGATGTCTCCCTGGATGACATCGCCGCCAGCATCGACGCCCTCCAGATCACTGACCCGCACTGTCTGATGGCCGTCACCTGGTTCGCCGAGCACGCTGTCGCTTCGGACCGGACGGACCTGCTGCGGTCGCGGGTTGAGGGCTTGACCAGTCTCTCTGCCTCGGCAGAACAGGCTGATCAGATATGGCAGGCTCGCCTGCTGGCTTGCCTGGCTGATACCGACCGGTCCGGCGTCATGTGGACCGCTCTCGCCGGATCCGCTCGATCCAAGTACCCCCCTCCGGTCACAGCGCTACTTCTCGCGCGCCACGCCCGCTACCTGGCTGACGCCGGACGGGCCCAGGACGCTCTCGACCGATATGACGATGCCATCGAGCGGGCTGTTCAGCGCCGCAATCACCAAGATGCTGCGGCATGGGCCGAGGCCCACAACCTTGTACGCATCCGTTACGGCCTGCAAACCGCACGAATCGGCGAAACCTACCCCACCGCCACCGCGCTGCGTGCCGCAGGCGGCGGCAGCGTCCTGCCCGAACCCTTCTCGGCCCGTGAACGCGCTCGGGGGCGAGTTGCGAATCACGCTCGGCCAGCCGAGACCCTGCAAGCCCTCACCTAGTACCTCCGGCAGGCTGTCATGACGGCAAGCTGGCTGGAGGAACACGAGGCCCACGAACTACTGGGACGCTTCCACCTGGATCACGGCGAGATTATTGCCGCCGTCAACCACCTCGTCGCCGCCAGCTCCCACGAACTCCTCAATACTCTCGGCGCCCAACTACCCGAGGAGCCGTTCCACCTTCCCGTCCCCGACAATTGGGCTGCCCACCCTCGATGGAGACGGCACTGCACGCTTACCGCAGTGCGCGCTACGGCAGACCTGCTCCCCGACGAGCAGGCGCGGGGCTGGGTTGACGTCACCCTTGCCGAGATCGCCGATGACCAGGAAGTACCTTTCGGTACACACAATGTGCGTCGAGCCGCTTTCAGCGCCTTCGCTAGCCTTGCTGACGCTGCCGACACGCAGCAGGCCCAGCACTTCCTCGACCTCACAGGTCTGGTGCTTACCGGCCCCGGACGACGCCACCGCGGTGCAGAGCAGGACTACGCCCAGGCGCTCATCCGCATCGCCATCCGCCACCCCGGCCTGCAACGCGTCGAAGCCGTCGACCGGGTGTGCCAGGTCCTCCTGACGGATGCGTTCGCCGCCAATGTGATCCTCGGCCGTGGCGAAGACGCTCTCCGCCTGCAGCCCTCGGTGGTTAGCGAACGCTGCACCACAGCGGCGGCCAGCGGCAATACCGAGGCTGCCTTGGCTCTCATACTGGCCAAAACTCCCGCCGACAGCGCCCGGCCTCTGGCCCAGACGTTGCTCGACCACAGCCTCGGCCGACAGACCGAAACCAATCCGAACATCGACGCATCGCCCTCGCAGGCAGCCCCTCTGATCGGCTGCCTCCTGCCCATGGGCGATCGCGAGTCGTTTGCCGACGCTCTCACTCTGAGAATCCGGAGTCACCATCACACGGCTCAACAGCGGCAGGAGGCACTCGACGCCCTCAACATCCTCAGCGGCTACCTTGGGCCCGAACAGCGTGCCCGCTATCTCGACGTCGCGTTGGACGCGGCCCGTGGACGCCTCGACGGCAGCACCCAGGACGATCTCAACACCGCGCACGTCTACGACCGTTTCCAGCTGGACATGGGGACGGCAACCCTCCGTTACCACGGCCTGAGCACGGCGGCCCACGTGGCCCAGACCTCCAGCGATGGAGAGGAAATCATCGGAATCGCCCTTCCGCTACTTGCCCAGCCAGACGAACCGGCGGAGAGCCTCATCGTGGAGGCTCTCGCTCAACTGCCGCGCAGCCAGCATCTCCTCCCACTGCTGGTTCTAGCCGGGCACTCCTCACCCTGGATCCGCGCCCTGGCCGCCCACCTCTGGTGCACTACCGACCAGACAGCAGCAACAGCCCACCTCGGCACCCACCTTGCGGCCGACGCCAGCCCCCGCGTCCGCTGCACTCTTGCCCGCGAACTCCCCAACGATGAGGAGCACACCGCCCTGCGCGAAGTGCTCCGCCACGACTGCCGCCGGTCCGTACGAACCGCTGCGGGCCAACCAGCACATCGATAATCCCTCGGGCTGAAAGGCGCCGCACAGCATGCTCTGTCCGCCTCTGCCCGAGAGGTGGCCTGAACAGCAGAGAACGCGACCTGATACCCCATCAGAACGAGCGTCAAGCGAGCGTCATTTCAGCGTCAAGATATCGCCCGTAACGCCCACACCGCACATGACGCGCACACACAAAACCGCAGGTCAGGAGCCCTTCGCGGCTGGTTCAAGGATCGCGACACACTCAACATGATGCGTCATCGGGAACAGGTCAACGAGACTCAGCAAGGCGACTCGAGCCGGTTACCGAGAGACAGCAGGACTGCGTGACTACGACTTCGCGATCGGCACGGCCACCTGAGTACACCTCATGCCAGCGAGGAGGCCGACCGCAGCGAGGTCTCATACGTCACGAAGTCGATGGAGGGCATTCTCGGAAGCAGTGACGACACTCGGCGGCGCCGCGGCTCAGCGAGGGAAAGCGGGCGGCGGCGCGGCCTGCGTCCGGAGCGGTCCGGTGCGCGACCCGTCCCGCTCCCCTCTGTTTGATACCTTTCACTGGACACGCAAATCGATCGGATGTTCGTTTACTGGGATCTCCGAGACGTCCGTTGTCGGCAGTAGACGCTCACGTCCTCCGACGTGCGGCGTGCCACACAATCGGACCGGGTGAACGCTCATGGCAGGAACCGACCACGAAAAGGCGCTGGACACCGCGCTCGCACAGATCGAGCGGAAATTCGGCAGGGGCGCGGTCATGCGCCTCGGCGAGCGGCCCAATGAGCCCATCGAGGTGATCCCTACAGGATCGACCGCGCTGGACGTGGCGCTCGGCGTGGGCGGTCTGCCCCGCGGCCGTGTGGTGGAGGTATACGGGCCGGAGTCCTCCGGCAAGACGACCCTGACGTTGCACGCAGTAGCGAACGCACAGAAGGCCGGCGGCTCGGTGGCCTTCATCGACGCCGAGCACGCACTCGAACCCGAGTACGCCAAGAAGCTCGGCGTCGACACCGACAACCTCATCCTGTCCCAGCCGGACAACGGTGAACAGGCGCTGGAGATCGTCGACATCCTGATCCGCTCCGGCGCGATCGACTTGATCGTGATCGACTCCGTCGCGGCCCTGGTGCCACGCGCCGAGATCGAGGGCGAGATGGGCGACTCCCACATGGGTCTGCAGGCCCGTCTGATGAGCCAGGCGCTGCGGAAGATCACCGGCGCGCTGAGCCAGTCCAAGACCACCGCGATCTTCATCAACCAGCTCCGCGAGAAGATCGGCGTGATGTTCGGCTCCCCGGAGACCACGACCGGTGGCCGCGCGCTGAAGTTCTACGCCTCGGTGCGGCTCGACATCCGCCGGATCGAGACGCTGAAGGACGGCACCGACGCGGTCGGCAACCGCACCCGCGTCAAGGTCGTCAAGAACAAGGTCGCGCCGCCCTTCAAGCAGGCCGAGTTCGACATCCTCTACGGGCAGGGCATCAGCCGCGAGGGCGGCCTGATCGACATGGGCGTGGAGAACGGCTTCGTCCGCAAGGCAGGCGCCTGGTACACGTACGAGGGCGACCAGCTCGGCCAGGGCAAGGAGAACGCCCGCAACTTCCTCAAGGACAACCCCGACCTCGCCAACGAGATCGAGAAGAAGATCCTCGAGAAGCTCGGAATCGGGGCACCGGCGAAGGCCGCAGTCGCCGAGGACACGGGCGCCGTCCCGGTCCCTGGTGCCGCCCGGACCTCGGCGGGAAACGCCGCCTGACAGGCACGGGCGCGGCCTGGCCGGGGGCAGGCTTCCGGCATGTTCAGCATCTCGGCGTGCTCCACGGCCCAGATCCGCTCGCGTCCCTGTTCCGTGCCGAGAACCTGCTCGTGCGCGTCCGGGCGATACCAGCCCATAGGCGAGGCGCAGAGGACACCGCGCTCGGCAAGGAATCGATGACCGCGTTAGGATCCGGCTGGTCGGGAGCGGCCGGATGTATCGGGGATGCCGGGCACTTCGGGCATGGCTCTCTCCTCGCGGGGGTCGGCTGGAGGCACAGGTGACTGGGGAGCACAGGGAGGTGTGCATCCCGCGCGAGCGGAGGTGTTCCGTCGTGCAAGATCCGGACCATTCCCGGACCAAGTTGGCGGCAATCACCGACAGCACTCTCGTTTTCGCAGATCAACGCAGCCGCCACGCGTGTACCAGCAGCAGACGAAGAACCTACTGGCAGGTCTGGCCCGAACGCCGACAGTGACACAGCGTGGCTTCGACGGCACCTCATGTGGACCGGCTTCCCGCGTCTCCCTGCCCCGCAGTGAGGTCATCCCTGGGGAGAATCTGGGGAGTATGAAGGGTGCTGGGGAGCGCGTGGGGAGAATCGACTGCGTAACGCGGCACGATCCTGAATAACGCTGAAAGATTCACTTGCGCAGTTCAGAGGCGGACGCGGCCGCATCACCGCAGGTCAGCGGGACCTGGTAGACAACTTCAAGAAGATCTCGAGCTGGGCCGCCATTCTCTTTGCTCCCACACTGGTGGGAACTATTTACGGCATGAACTTTCAGCACATGCCGGAGCTGGGCTGGCGCTTCGGATACCCCTTCGCGATCGGCTTGATGGGGGTGGTTTGCGCCAGTTTGTATGTGATTTTCAAGCGGCGGGACTGGCTCTAGGTCAGGCAACGACTCCTCCAGCCATTCGCACTGTCTGCTCTCGCACCTCCAGAAAACAGAGCCATGACGGGCTCTGGGGAATCCCTGGGGAGAATCCGGGGAGAAACGAATGGCAGCCCGCGCCTTGCGCCCGCCACAACGAGCCCCCTGGCTTCCTGTTCAGCGCTCCCCGCAGAGCCCGCCGGCAATGAGAACGCACCTGGGCGTAGGCTTACAGATTCTGTTAGTTATCCCTAACTTCCCATAATGTTCCGTGTACGGTGTGCGGCATGGAGTTGCTGCGCATGTCGAAGGCCGCGAAGCGTCTGGGAATCCATCCCATGACGCTCCGCCAGTGGGCGATCGACGAAAAGATCCCGTACACCTGGGTCGGCCGCGAGCGCCGCTTCTCCTCCGTCGACATCGAGAACATGAAGCGCGGCGGCATCGACCGCCCTCGCTTGGAGCTGCTGTACGTCCGTGTCTCCGGTTCCACCGGCCAGGAGACTTCTCTGACCGCGCAGGAAGAGGAGTTGCGGACCACGGCCACCGGTGAAGTCGTCAAGGTTGTCAAGGACCGGAGCTCCGGCCTGAAGGAGAACCGCCCAGGACTCAGCCGGGTCCTGGCGATGGTGTCCGACGGATCGGTGACCGTCGTCCGTGTCACCCATGAAGACCGTCTCGCCCGGTTCGGTGTCGGCTGGCTCAAGCAGCTGTTCGCCGTGTACGGCGTGACTGTGGAAGTACTGCACCCGAAGAAGTCCGGGGGCCGCGAAGAACTCCTCGAAGACTTCATGTCCCTGCTCACCACGTTCGCCGGACGCCTGTACGGCATGCGCTCGGCACAATCCCGCCGACGGCTGCTCGCCGAAGCCGCAGAGCGCGCATGAGCCGGAAGCTACCGCTCGCGGAGAACGAGACGTCCCGCACCGCCTGCGCCCGTGGCCTGCTGCGCACCGCAGTCGATGAGAAGAGCGGTGAATTTCTCAGGGCTTGTGGTCTGGCGGAGCGGGTCGGCTGGGCCGCCGGTCTGGTGTCCGGCATGGTCGCCGATCTGCTGGGCGAGCACTGGAACACTCTCGACGTGAACGCGCTGGCCACCGGCGTGGACGCGGGTGGGCAGAAGCTGCCGTCGAATGCCTGGATGGCCCTGCGCCGCCTGGGCTGGACCGTCAAGCCTGGCGCGAAGGTCAATGACCGCATCGTCCGCATGGCGCAGGAGCAGGCCGGACGCACCCTGCGCTCGGTGAAGTGGCGATCGGATCTGGCCGCCGGCGTCCTCAAGGCGTGGCCTGCCGATCCGAAGAAGCGCACTGCCGAGGAGTGGGATGCCGTCCGTGAGGCGGTGCCTGGTGGCCAGTTGCTGTCGTCCAGCCTCATCACGTCCCGCACCCGGCAGGTCGTCTCCTTTCATCAGAAGCACGACCGGATGCCGGTGGATGTCTTCGAGCTGGAAGGCGCTCCCCGGATTGCCCGCATGCTGCTTCTGTCCGCCTGCGACAGCCAGCAGGCCACCATCGAGCGCGGCGATGAGCCAGGCCGGGCGCTGCTGCGCCTGCAACTGCCGATCCGCCCGGATCCGCAGTCGTATGCGGACTGGACGTGGGTGGCCTGCCCGATCACGCTGCCCCCGACTGTTCCCGCCGGTGCGGTGCTGCATCTGCCTACCCTGCGCATCCACCAGGGCGCCGTACATGCCGACCTTGCCTACACGCATGGTGTCCCGAAGACGCGGCGTACTGGCCACACGGTCGCCCTTGGCGTGGACTGGGGCCTGAACACCCTGCTCAGTGCGGGTGCCGCCCGGCTCCACGAGGACCAAAAGATCACCACCCTCGGCAGCGGCGGCATGTTCCGTGCGTCCGGTGTCCTGTCCAAGCAGCACCGCCTGCGCCGGCAGTCCGAGTACCTGCACACCAGGATTGACCAGTACGACCGGCTCATCGGCAGCGGTGAACGGCACCACCTGGCGGACAAGCGTCACATCCTCGCCGACGAGATCCGTCACGTGTCCGACCGCCGGTCGAATCTCAATGACGCTCTGGCGTGGTCTGCCGCCCGATGGGCCGTGGACCAGGCAATCAGCGCCGGGGCCACCGTCATCTACATCGAGGATCTCCGCTCGATGGAGGCCCGGGGCATGGGCCGCAACCACAACACCCGCATGTCGCAGACGGTGCGCGGGCAGATCATGGAGCGGATGCGCCATCTGGCCGCCGAGATGGGCATCGCCGTGGTGAGCGTCCCGGCCCGCAACACCTCGAAGCACTGCCCGCAGTGCCTGGTTCCGCTGCGTCACCGCAAGTCTCCCGACCGTCCGACAGTTCCTGGCTGGAAGTGGGCGATCTGCCCGTCATGCAGCTGGCAGGGCGACCGGGACCAGGGCGCCTGGCGCCGGATCCCCGCACGCGGCCTCACCCACCAGGCCAAGACGGTCACCGACCGCGCCAGCGGCGCCATGGTCATCCGCTCCGTGATGGACAAACTCGAAACCAAGGCGGTCGTCACACCGGCTGCCACCCAGACCGGCCGGGACAGGTCCAAAACGGGACCGACTCGGCGACAAGCAGCATGTCCGACGCCCAGGCGACGCCGGACACCCTCCTCCGCCTCGGCGGGCCAGTGTCCGGAGGGACACTCCCCCACTCTCGACTTCGCTCGAGCGGGGCCCCCATCACGGTCCGGAGACTGCCTCGCGCGGCCCTCCGGAACCAGGGCGTGACGACGATCAGCACACACCGTCCGCGAGGGGCAGTCCTGGGCGCGGGTTTCCACCTGCACGTCCAAGCCTCCCCTCCATGGTGGGAACCCGTACCAGGCGCTACACCTGACTACGTTTCCCTAAGCTGATCAGAGACGCTTCCCGGGCCTGCCGCGACCACTCGCGGCCCGCGGGATCATCGGCCCGCCGCCCTGAAACGCCCGGGCCTGCACTGTCGCAAACGTCGTGGTCAGAATCGGTTTCTCGGCTCGCAGTCCCGCGTGCGGGCGTTGAGGGTCCGCCCCGCTCACTCCGGATGCCGGCTCGCACATCATGACCCGCGCTACTTCCCGGCCGCCATAATGGAGTCATGCCCTCCAGCCCACAGCACCCCGCACCCGCGCCGAAGAACCTCTCGGGCGCGGACGCCGAGGACCTCGCGCTGTACCGGGAGAAGTTCCGGCGCCGCCTGCCGGAGTCGCTGGACGAGTTGCGCGGCCCCACCCAGGGTGTCGTGGAGCTGCCGCTGCACACGGCCTGGTCCGGGATGACCTCGTACGACATGGGCAAGCCTCGCCAGCGCATGGGTCTGTACCGCACAGTCCTGCACGAGGGCCTGCGCGACGACCTGCCCCGCTACCTCAACCAGGACCTGCTCCTCCAGATGTGGCCGGTGCTGCGCACCCTTGTCGGTCGCACCGTGCGCTCCGTGCGGGAAGACGCCTTCTCCCAGCTCGCCTCCCGCACCCGGGCAGCCGCGTGACGGAGATGCCGGAGCTGCACACGGCTCCTGGCTGATGTGATCGCTCTTGGCTCCCCATATCCGCTGGTTCTCACCGGCGGATATGCCGTGCGGGCGCACCGCCTCGTGAACCGCCCCAGCCAGGACCTCGACGTCGCCACCGAGAACCCCGCGCCCATGGCCGACATCGCGGCCGCGCTCCGTACGGCCGGACCGCCGGACACCGTTCGGCCGCCGCCACGCCCGCGGCCGCGGGGACAAGCCCGGTCGAATCCGCCCTGACACACGCGTACGGAAGGCCACGAGGCCGGCCGTGTGCGCTGGCCGGAGCACCCGGCTCGTGAACGACGCGCCGGGCACGAATCCCGTGACTCCACGGGCCCGATGCGCCGCAGAACACCCCGGGCTGTTCCCGGGTATCCCGACGGGCCCCGTGGACCGCGGAAATCCGGCCACCGGCGGCGTGCTCGCCTCGCGGCCGGCCGATCGCTCCGCCCAAGGAACAGGCCCCTCCGGACGGCCGCCCCACGCCATTCCACCGAAAAGAACACGCCATAGAAAATACCGGCCCGCTAACCGGTTTTTCTGCCGAGGACGCCGTTCGCGTTGCCTTTTCTCCCACCTGCGCACAACCCTCTATGAACCTTCTATGAACGGCATGTTGCACACCCCGGCCATGGCCGAGCGGGTGCATTACGTTGGGTGAAGGTGCTGCCACAGAAGGTCGGACGCCACAGCGCAAAAGCCTATTCCCCGAGGAATCCTGTGAAGTTATACAAGCAACCGGACGACCTTGTGGCCGTCGTCGGAGCCGGCGCCATGGGAACCGGGATATCCCAGGTCGCGCTCCTCGCCGGCCACCGGGTGCTCCTGCTGACCCGCCGCGCGGAGAGCTCCCGCCGAGGCCGGGAGGAAATCGAGAACCGCATCCTCCGGCTGGTCGACAAGGGACGGCTGGGCAAAGAGGAAGCGCTCGCCGCTCTGGACCGGCTGACCACCTCGGAAGAATTGCCGGAAGCGGCATCGGCCGGCCTCGTCATAGAGTCCGTGCACGAGGATATGGCGGCCAAGTCCGCACTTCTGGCGGACATCGAGAAGCATGTGGGCGAGGAAGTCGTTATCGCCACCAACACTTCTTCCCTTTCCGTGACCGCTCTCGCCGCCGGCCTGGAAAACCCGGCCCGGTTCGCGGGCCTGCACTTCTTCAATCCGGCTCCGCTGATGGCGCTGGTCGAAGTGGTCTCCGCGCCGTCCACGGCCGAGCGCACCACCCGTTTCCTGCGCAGGACCGCGGAACGCTGGGGAAAGACCCCGGTGCTCTCCGCCGACCTGCCCGGATTCATCGTCAACCGGGTGGCACGCCCCTTCTACGGGGAGGCGCTGCGCACCCGGGAACAGCGGGCGGCGTCACCGGCCACCATCGACGCGGTCCTCACGGGCTCGGGGGGCTTCGCCATGGGCCCCTGCGCGCTGATGGACCTCATCGGCCACGACGTCAACGAAGCGGTCACCCGGGGGGTGTGGAGCGCCTTCCACCACGACGCGCGCTTCGCCCCCTCCCTCGTCCAGCGCAAGCTGGTGGAGGCCGGGTACCTCGGGCGCAAGGCGGGACGAGGGTTCTACGACCACGGGCCCGGCGCCGCCCGGCCCGCTCCCGACACCCGCGCCCCGGTGTCCGTACCGCCGCCGCGTCTGGTGCGTCTGCACGGTGACGCCGGGCCCGCCGGAGGACTCGTGGACGTGCTCGTCGCGGCCGGGATCCCCGTCGAGCGGGTGACGGCCGCCGCCGGCAGCGCGCTGGACGGGATGTTCGAGCTGCCCGACGGGACGCTGCTGCGTCTGACCGACGGGCGTACGGCCGACCGGCACGCCCGGCGTACGGAACGTCCGGTCGTCCTGTTCGACCTGAGCCTGGACTTCGCCACCTCCTCCCGTACCGCCCTGGCGGTGAGCGGCGGGGCGTCTGACGCCTCGCGGGACGCCGCGGTGGGCCTGTTCCAGCTGCTGGGCAAGGACGTCAGCACGGTGGACGACATCCCGGGGCTGCTGGTGTTCCGCACCGTCGCCATGCTCGTCAACATCGCGCTGGACGCGGTGGCCGACGGCCTGGCGAGCGCCCCCGACGTCGACACCGCCATGCGCCTGGGCACCAACTACCCGCTGGGGCCGGTCGCCTGGGGCGAGCGGATCGGGCTGCCCTCGGTCCTCGCCCTGCTGGAGAACCTCGACGACGAACACCGGGACGGGCACTACCGCCCCTCCCCCGCGCTGCGCCGCGGCGCGCTGCGCACCGGCCCGCTCGCGGCCTGACCCCCATGCCAGAAAGGGAAACACCACCCATGCAGGCTCTGTCACACATCGCCCAGGACGTCGCGTCGGCCAAAGAGCAGGGGCGCTACCGGACGTACCTGAATCTGGAGCGCCGCGCCGAGACGGCCCCGCGGGCCGTGCTCCACGCCGCCGACGGTCCGCGCGAGATCACCGTCTGGTGCTCCAACGACTACCTCTCACTGAGCCACCACCCGACGGTCATCGACGCGGTCGCCGACGCGGTGCGCGGCGTGGGCCTGGGCACCGGCGGCGCGCGCAGCATCTCGGGCACCAGCACCTTCCACGAGGACCTGGAGGCCGAACTCGCCTCGCTCTACCGCAAGGAGCGGGCGCTGCTGTTCAGCACCGGCTTCGCGGCCAACGACGCCACCCTGTCGGTGCTGGGCCGGCGCATACCCGGGCTGGTGATCTTCTCCGACGAGCTGAACCACGCGTCGATCATCCAGGGCGTCCGCAACAGCGGCGCGCAGAAGCGGATCTTCCGCCACAACGACACGGGCCACCTGCGCAAGCTGCTGGAGGAGACGGACCCGGACGCGCCCAAGCTGGTCGCCTTCGAGTCCCTGTACTCCATGGAGGGCGACTTCTCCCCGATCCGGGAGATCGTGGACATCGCCGAGGAGTTCGGCGCCCTGACCTACCTGGACGAGATCCACTCGGTCGGCATCTACGGCGAGGAGGGCTCCGGCTACGCGGAAGAGCAGGGCGTCCGCGACCGGATCACCGTCTTCCAGGGCGGTTTCGGCAAGGGGCTCGGCGGGGCCGGCGGTTACATCGCCGGGCCGGCCTCGGTCATCGACAGCGTGCGGACCTTCGCGGCCCCGTTCGTCTTCAGCACGTCCGCCCCGGCGCCGCTGGTGGCCGGCGCGCTGTCCGCGCTGCGTCTGGTCCGCCACGACTCCACCCAGCGGGACCTGCTGCGGGCGCGCGCGTCGGAGCTGAAGGAGGGACTGGCCGCGCAGGGCATCCCGGTCATCTCGCGGGACAGCCACGTGGTCCCGGTGCTCGTCGGCGACCCGCACCGCAACAAGGAGGTCAGCGCGCTGCTCCTGGGCGACCACGGCATCTACGTCCAGCCGGTGAACGCGCCGACCGTGCCCGAGGGCACCGAGCGGCTGCGCGTCACGCCCACCTCCCGTCACACGGCCGAGGACGTCCAGGCGTTCGTCGAGGCGCTCGACGCCGTGTGGTCGGCGGCCGGTCTTCCCCGCAGCCGCTGATCGCACCGGCCGAACCTGAACACAAGATTTCAAGGATTCCCGTGAAAAACGCCACCCCGCCCGTGCTCTGGCTGCTCGCGGTGGGCGCCTTCGCCATCGGCACGGACGCGTTCGTGATCGCCGGTGTGCTGCCGGAGATCGCGGACGACCTCCGTGTCTCGCCCGGTGCCGCCGGTCAGCTGATCACCGTGTTCTCCCTGACGTACGCGCTGTTCGCCCCGGTCAGCGCCACGATCACCGGCTCGCTGTCCCGCCGGACCGTACTGGCCTGCGGGCTGGGGGTGTTCATCGCCGGCAACGTGGTCTCCGCACTGGGCGACTCCTACGGATGGGTCGCGGCGGGCCGGTTCGTCGCCGCGCTCGGCGCCGCCTCGTACACGCCCCAGGCTTCCGCCGCCGCCGCGTCCCTGGTCCCCGAGGAGCGCAGGGGCCGGGCGCTGGGCATCGTCATCGGCGGCCTGACCATGGCCACCGCGCTGGGGGTGCCGATCGGCACCTGGATCGGCGGCCTGGCGGGCTGGCGGGCCACGCTGTGGGCGGTCGCCGCGCTGGGCGCGGTCGCGGTGCTGGGGGTCCTGATGCTGCCGAGGCTGGCGCCCGCGGGCAGGCACCCGCTGGCCGAACGGCTCTCGGGCCTGCGCAACCCGGCCGTCCTGATCACCCTGTCGGTCACCCTGCTCGCCGTCACCTCCGAGCACGTGGTCTACACGTACATCGGCCCGGTGCTCCAGGACGCCACCCACGGCGGGCGGGCGCTGTCGGTGCTGCTGTTCGTCTTCGGCGTCGGCGCCGTCGCGGGCAACGCCGTCGCCGGGATCGCCACCGACCGGCTGGGCAACCGGGCGGTGCTCCTGCTCGCCGTCGGCGGCATGGCGGTGGACCTGGCCCTGCTGCCGCTGTGGTCCGGGTCCCTGATCGGGGCGGGCGTCGCGCTGTTCGTCTGGGGCGCCACGGGGTGGATGTACCTCGTGCCCCAGCAGCACCGGCTGCTTTCGTTCAGCGAGGCGAGCGGCCCCTTCACCGTGGCGCTCAACAGCTCCGCCCTGTACCTGGGCATCGCCATCGGCGGCGCGGTCGGCGGCCTCCTCGTCAACACCTGGGGCCCCGAGTCGACCGCCGTGCCCGCCTTCGTCCTCGCGGCCGTCGCCGTCGCCGTCGTGGCCCTCACCTACGGACGTCCCACCCCCACCGGTCCGGCGCGGGAGACACGCAGTGATCCCGCGCGGCAAGGAGTTTCCGACGATGACTGACCGACCTGCCGACGACCCCGTCGTCATCACCGGGATAGGTACCCTGCTGCCCGGTACCGGATCGGCCGCGGAATTCTGGCAGCACGTCTCGGGCGGGCGGTCCCAGATCGGTGCCCTCACCCGGTTCGACGGCCCCGCCGAGGGGCTGCCCGTGCACGCGGCGGCCGAGATACGCGACTTCGACCACACCGCCCGCCTGCCCGGCCTCGACCCCTCCCACGCCCGCAAGTACAGCCGGGAGATCCTGATCGCGATGTCCGCGCTCGTCCAGGCCCGCGACGACGCGGGCCTGGGCCAGGGGGACGTCGATCCCCGGCGGCTCAGCGTGATCTTCTCCTCGTCGCGCGGCCCGCTCTCCTGGTGGCAGCCGGTGCTGCGCGGCGAGGACCCGACGGCGTACGACGACAAGGGCGCCATGTTCCGCGGGCTGCCCGGCACCCCTGCCAGCCTGGCCGCCATCCACACCGGGGCGCAGGGCCTCGTCACGACCGTCAGCAACGCCTGCGTCGGCGGCCACCAGGCGATCGGCCTGGCCCTGCGGGAGCTGCGGGCAGGCAGCAGCGACGCCGTCCTGGTCGGCGGCCACGAGTTCCCCATCCTGCCCGAGGTGGCGCACTGCTACCGGGCGCTGGGCAACGGTGTGCTCTCCACGGAGTCCGAGGACCCGTCCCGCGCGGTGCGCCCCTACAGCGCCGACCGCGAGGGGTTCGCCCTCGGCGAGGGCTCCGTGGTGCTGTGCCTGGAGCGGGAGTCGACCGCCCTGCGGCGCGGGGCCCGGGTGTACGCCCGTGTCCTCGCCCACGCCTCGATGAACGAGGCCGACCACCCCACCACCATGGACCTGACCGGCAAGGTCACCGCCGGTCTGGTGGTGGAGGCCCTGGAGGAGGCCGGGCGCCGCCCGGACGAGGTGGGCTACTTCTGCGCCCACGGGACCGCGACCCGCTACAACGACCTCGCCGAGAGCCGGGCCCTGCGCGCGCTGTATCCCGGCCGCGGCCTCGGGGCGCTGCCCCCGATCAGCTCCAACAAGCCGATCTACGGTCACACCTTCGGCCTGGCTGGGATCATCAACGCGGCCTCCACCGCTTTGATGCTGCACCACCAGCGGCTGGCTCCGACCATCAATCTGACGACGCCCGACCCGGAGTGCGACCACGACCACGTGGCGGAGGGCGCCCGCGACACCTCGTTCGAGCTCGCGGTGTCCATGTCGTTCGCCTTCGGGAGCCAGACGTCGGTGCTGGCGATGGGGGCGGCGGCCTGAGACCCGCGCCCCGGCCACCCCGGCGTTCCCCGTCGGCGGGATCCTGCTGGCGCTGGAGACCGGCGGCGGGGCGCTGAGCCTGTCGGCGATCGCGCAGGCGAGCGGAATGCAGCCC
>NZ_JBFAIR010000037.1:0-116692 GCF_040654815.1 Streptomyces sp. NPDC050619
TCGGTTCTTGCGTTTCCGACTCTACCAGATCCTTTTCCGATCCGATTTCCTCGGTGCTTTCCAGGTTCCCGCTCTCGCGTTTCCCTTTCCGGCGGCTCCGACTTTATCAGAAGTTCTGAGTCGGAATTCCCGCCCCCTCGGGGACTGGTTCCGGCGCACGAAGTGGCCGGGTTCCCGTTCAGGCGGAGCCGTAAACGTACTGGAGCGGGGCGCCTCGATGCAAATCGAGGCGCCCCGCTCCGGGTTCCCGCGGACGAACGTCCGACGGACCGTCAGACCTCCACCACCACCGGGAGGATCATCGGCCTGCGCCGGTACGTGTCCGAGACCCACTTGCCGAGGGTCCGACGCACAAGTTGCTGCAGTTGGTGCGGCTCCACAACGCCGTCCTGGGCCGACCGCTCCAGTACCTCCGTGATCCTCGGGGTGACCACGGCGAAGGCCGAGTCCTCGATACCGGAGCCGCGGGCCTGGACATGCGGTCCACCCGTGATCTTGCCGGTCGAGGAATCGATGACCACGAAGACCGAGATGATCCCCTCGTCACCGAGGATCTTTCGGTCCTTCAGCGCCGGCTCGCCGACGTCGCCGACCGAGAGCCCGTCGACGTACACATAACCCGCCTGCACCTTGCCGGAGATCTTGGCCTTGCCCTCGATCAGGTCGACGGCCACGCCGTCCTCGGCGATGACGATCCGGTCGTGCGGGACGCCCGTCAGCGCGCCCAGTTCGGCGTTCGCCCGCAGGTGGCGCCACTCTCCGTGCACCGGCATGAGGTTCTTGGGGCGGCAGATGTTGTAGAAATACAGCAGCTCGCCCGCGGACGCGTGCCCGGAGACATGGACCTTCGCGTTGCCCTTGTGGATGACGTTCGCGCCCCAGCGGGTGAGGCCGTTGATCACGCGGTAGACCGCGTTCTCGTTGCCGGGGATCAGGGACGACGCCAGGATCACGGTGTCGCCCTCGACGATGCGGATCTGGTGGTCGCGGTTCGCCATGCGCGACAGGGCCGCCATCGGTTCGCCCTGGGAGCCCGTGCAGACCAGGACCACCTCGTGGTCCGGCAGGTCGTCCAGCGTCTTGACGTCGACCACCAGGCCCGGTGGGACCTTCAGGTAACCGAGGTCCCGGGCGATGCCCATGTTGCGGACCATCGAACGGCCGACGAAGGCGACCCGGCGGCCGTACTCGTGGGCCGCGTCCAGGATCTGCTGGATGCGGTGGACGTGGCTGGCGAAGCTCGCCACGATGATCCGCTTGCCGGCGTTCGCGAAGACCTGACGCAGGACATTGGAGATGTCGCGCTCGGGCGGGACGAAGCCCGGAACCTCGGCGTTCGTCGAGTCGGCGAGGAGAAGGTCGATGCCCTCCTCACTCAGGCGTGCGAACGCGTGTAGATCCGTGAGACGGCCGTCCAGCGGAAGCTGGTCCATCTTGAAGTCGCCCGTGTGCACCACCATGCCGCCGGGGGTGCGGATGGCCACGGCAAGGGCGTCCGGGATGGAGTGGTTGACCGCGACGAACTCGCAGTCGAAGGGGCCGATGCGCTCGCGGTGTCCCTCCGCCACCTCAAGGGTGTACGGGCGGATCCGGTGCTCCTGGAGCTTCGCCTCGATCAGGGCGAGGGTCAGCTTGGAGCCGATCAGCGGGATGTCCGGCTTCTCGCGCAGGAGAAAGGGGACGCCGCCGATGTGGTCCTCGTGGCCATGGGTGAGAACGATGCCCTCGATGTCGTCGAGGCGGTCCCGGATGGACGTGAAGTCCGGCAGGATCAGGTCGATTCCGGGCTGCTCCTCCTCGGGGAAGAGCACTCCGCAGTCGACGATCAACAGGCGGCCTCCGTACTCGAAGACCGTCATGTTTCGGCCGATTTCGCCTAGGCCGCCGAGTGGGGTGACCCGTAGGCCGCCTTCCAGGAGCGGCGGGGGCGTGCCGAGTTCAGGATGCGGATGACTCAAAAGACTCTCCTCAACCACACACGCCACGTACCGGTGGCACGTGGCGCGCATGACGTTCGTGCAGAAGCAGTTGTCGGGGTGGACGCAGGCACCGGTGGCCTGCTTATTCAGTTGTGAAGTCTGTTTGCGCGACGGGGCGCGCGAAGTCTGGTGCTAGAGCTGTACCCCGCCCGCGGCAAGATCGATCTTGAGCTGCTCGATCTCCTCGGGCGTGAGCTCGACCATGGGGGCGCGCAGCGGCCCGGCGGGCAGTCCCTGGAGGGCGAGCGCCGCCTTCGTCGTCATGACGCCCTGGGTGCGGAACATGCCGGTGTAGACCGGGAGCAGCTTCTGGTGGATCTCGGTGGCCTTCTGGACGTCGCCGGAGACGAAGGCCTCGACGAGGGCGCGCAGATCGGGGGTGACCACGTGGCCGACGACCGAGACGAAGCCGACCGCGCCCACGGAGAGCAGCGGCAGGTTCAGCATGTCGTCGCCGGAGTACCAGGCCAGGCCGGAGCAGCGGGCGATGGCCCAGCTGGCGCGGCCGAGGTCGCCCTTGGCGTCCTTGTTGGCGACGATCCGCGGGTGCTCCGCGAGGCGGACCAGCGTCTCGGTGCTGATCGGGACGCCGCTGCGGCCGGGGATGTCGTAGAGCATGACCGGCAGTTCCGCGGCGTCGGCGATGGCCTTGAAGTGCCGGTACAGGCCCTCCTGCGGGGGCTTGTTGTAGTACGGCGTGACGATCAGGAGACCGTGTGCGCCGGTCTTCTCCGCCGCGCGGGCGAGCTCGATGCTGTGGTGGGTGTCGTTCGTGCCGACGCCGGCGACGACATGGGCGCGGTCGCCGACTGCCTCCAGGACCGCCCGTACGAGATCCGATTTCTCCGCGTCACTGGTGGTGGGGGACTCACCAGTGGTGCCGTTGATGATCAGGCCGTCGTTGCCTGCGTCCACCAAGTGGGTGGCGAGCCGCTGTGCGCCGTCGAGGTCGAGTGCGCCGTCCGCCGTGAAGGGCGTGACCATGGCGGTGAGGACCCGCCCGAAGGGGGTCTGCGGAGTGGAGGTCGGAGCCATGGGGAACACGCTACTCGTTGCTCAGGGCCGGGTCTGCCCTCGGGGCAGGCGACAAGTCGTGACAAAAATGGAGCCCGGCACTGCCTGCTCGGGGGTTCAAGCAGTGCCGGGTCCGTTTGATCAGGCTAGATGAAGTTCTCCAAATGCCGCAATACGGACACTTCGCGCGGCTGACCCGCACAACTGTGCCCCAGTGGGGAACGGGGGAGCGTTACGGCGCCACACGGCCGTTCGCGTTGAAGGCCGCATGGGTGAGCGGCATGAGGCTGGCCCATTCCGCCTCCATCTTCTCGCCGACCATCTCGATCTCCCGCTGCGGGAAGGACGGGACCTTCGCCAGCTCGTGCTGGGTGCGCAGGCCGAGGAAGTGCATGAGCGAGCGGGCATTGCAGGTGGCGTACATCGAGGAGTAGAGGCCGACGGGGAGCACCGACCGCGCGACCTCGCGGGCGATGCCCTGCGCGAGCATCTGCTGGTACGTCCGGTACGCCTGCCGGTACGAGTCCTGCATGGCCTGGTCCACGACTTCGTGCTGGGCGGGGGTGCCCTCGACGAACACGTACTTGCCGGGGCGCCCCTGCTGCACCAGCTTGCGGGACGCGCCCGGCACGTAGAACACCGGCTGAAGCTCCCGGTACCGGCCCGACTCCTCGTTGTACGACCACCCCACGCGGTGCCGCATGAACTCGCGGAAGACGAAGATCGGGGCGCTGACGAAGAAGGTCATCGAGTTGTGCTCGAAGGGGCTGCCGTGCCGGTCCCGCATGAGGAAGTTGATCAGGCCCTTGGAGCGCTCCGGGTCCTTGTCCAACTCGTCCAGGGACTGCTCCCCGAGGGTCGAGACACGGGCTGCGAACAGCACGTCGGAGTCGGCCGCGCTGTGTTTCACCAACTCGACGGTGACGTCGCTGCGGAGGTCGATCTTGAAGTCGTCGTCGGGGGTGTCGGTCACGGTTCGGGGGGTCCTTCCCATCTCGTCTCTTACGAACGTCACTTTACGGCCCCCCAAACGGGGCTTTCGGTGCCTTGCCACGATGAAGTTGGTGAAACTGGGCACCCATGAGGGCGTTCGTTCGTCTGTACTGACAGCAGTGATTCGTTTGACCCCAGAAATCTCAGAAGGAGAAGCACCCCCGATGTTCCGTCGGCGCGAGCCCGTACCTTTCGCCTTCCTCGCCGAGGCCGACAAGTTCCGCAGCAATGTCACTCCCCCGCCCCGTGAGCGGGCGTCCTTCGGCCAGCTGGCCGGGCGCTGGCTCCTGGGGCTCACCATCGTCGCCGGGCTGGTGGGATCCCTGGTCCTCGGGATGCCGGCACTGTCACAGGATCAGTCGGCCACGCAGACGCAGGAGTCCCAGGCGTCCCAGGGGCACTGAGCTGGGGCTGACCCCATCCGGACCCCCAAGGGTGGTGAGCGGGGGCACAGGTCGATAACCTCACCGGGCACATCCCGTGCATGGATTGAGTGAGGACCAGCCGTGCCCCTGCCCTTCCTGACGGCCGACCGCGCGTTCGAGGCGCCGGAAGACGTCGCGCTGCCGTTCGACGACCGCGACCGCTGGCGGCGCCCTTACCGGCCCGGCCCGTGGCGTGTGGGCGTGGCCGCGATCCTGCTGCTGCTCGCCTCGTACGTGCTGTTCGCGGCCGTCATCATCGCGTTGACCGGCTCGGTGTCCGAGTCCGGTGTGGTCTTCGGCATCGCGCTGGCCGTCATCGCGGGTGCCCTGCGGCTGCTGCGCATGGGTGTGTGGGTGAGCGCCCAAGGGCTGCGCCAGGTGGGTTTCCTCCGCACGCGCACGGTGGCCTGGGAGCGGGTCGTGGCGGTGCGGACCGTCCAGCAGCCGGTGCGCTGGCTCGGGCTGCCCCGCGCGGTTCAGGGGCAGGCGCTGCTCCTCGTACGGCGGGATCGTCCGGGTCAGGACGCGCCGGCGCTGCTGACCACGCACAACGCGGACTTCCTGGCGCGCCCCAGTGCCTTCGACCGGGCGTCGGACGCGGTCGAGGCCTGGGCCGAGGAGTACCGGCGGGGAGTCTGACACTCCGGTTGCGGTGATCTCCCCCGCGACCACCGCAACCAACAATTGAGGAACCACGACGGCGATCAACCAGGTCCGCGAGAGCGGCGCCGGTTCAGGCGCTAAAAGGGGCTCTGTTCTCGTGCAGGGCTATCGCCCGCTGCATCGCCTTGCGGGCGCGCGGGGTGTCGCGGGCGTCGTGGTAGGCGACGGCGAGGCGGAACCAGCTGCGCCAGTCGTCGGGGGCCGCTTCCGTCTCGGCCTTGCGCTTGGCGAAGACCTCATCGGCCGAGTCGCGGTCGATGCGGCCGCCGGGGGTGCGCCTCAGCTCGTCGACGGGCAGGCCGCCCTCGGCGTCGAGTGCGGCGGCGAGCTGGTTGGCCTTGCGGACGAACTGGGTGTTCTTCCACAGGAACCACAGACCGATCACCGGCAGGATCAGCACCGCGACCCCGAACGTGACGGTGAGCAGCGTGCCGGACTGGATGAGCATGACGCCGCGGCTGCCGACCAGGACGAAGTAGAAGACCAGGGCGGCGGCCGTGAGGGCGTAGGAGAGCTTCGCGCGCATGGCTGTCAGGGGCTCAGTTCAGGTCCAGGAAGTGTTCCAGGCCGAAGGTGAGGCCCGGAGTGGTCACCACGCGGCGGGCGCCCAGCAGGATGCCCGGCATGAAGCTGCTGTGGTGCAGGGAGTCGTGGCGGACGGTGAGGGTCTCGCCCTCGCCGCCCAGCAGGACCTCCTGGTGGGCCAGCAGGCCGCGCAGCCGGATCGCGTGGACGGGGATCCCGTCGACACTGGCTCCCCGCGCGCCGTCCAGGGCGGTCACCGTGGCGTCCGGGGCCGGGGCGGAGCCCGCCTTGGCCCGGGCCTCGGCGATGAGCTGGGCGGTGCGGGTGGCGGTGCCGCTGGGGGCGTCCACCTTGTTCGGGTGGTGCAGTTCGACGACCTCGACGGACTCGAAGTAGGGCGCGGCGATCTGCGCGAACTTCATGGTCAGGACGGCCCCGATGGAGAAGTTGGGCGCGATGAGCACGCCCGTCCGAGGGGACTGGGCGAGCCAGCCCTTCAGCTGCGCGAGGCGCTCGTCGGTCCAGCCCGTCGTCCCGACGACGGCGTGGATGCCGTGGCGGACGCAGAAGTCAAGGTTGTCCATCACCGAGGCCGGCGTGGTCAGTTCGACAGCGACCTGCGCGCCGGTCTCGGCCAGCGTCTCCAGCTTGTCGCCCCGGCCGAGGGCGGCCACCAGCTCCATGTCCTCGGCGGCCTCGACGGCCCGTACCGCCTCCGCACCGATACGGCCCTTGGCACCGAGGACCGCCACGCGCAGCTTGCTCATCTCTTCTTGCTTCCTTACCGAATTGCCGAAGACGGACAGGGGTTAGGCGACGGCTTCCTGCAGACGGGACGCCTGCTTGTCCTTGAGCGGGCCGATGACCGACAAGGACGGCCGCTGTCCCAGGATCTCGCGGGCGACCGAGCGGACGTCGTCCGGGGTCACCGAGGCTATCCGGGCCAGCATGTCGTCGACCGACATCTGCTCGCCCCAGCACAGCTCGCTCTTGCCGATACGGTTCATCAGCGCGCCGGTGTCCTCCAGGCCCAGGACCGTGGAGCCCTGGAGCTGGCCGATGGCGCGGCCGATCTCGTCGTCGGTCAGGCTGTGCTCGGCGACGTGGTCGAGCTCGTCGCGGCAGATCTTCAGCACGTCGTGCACCTGGCTGGG
The DNA here is from genome assembly GCF_040654815.1 of Streptomyces sp. NPDC050619. NCBI lineage: Bacteria > Bacillati > Actinomycetota > Actinomycetes > Kitasatosporales > Streptomycetaceae > Streptomyces > Streptomyces sp. NPDC050619. Next base: position 6,754 of record NZ_JBFAIR010000037.1, read on the forward strand.
GCGGCAGCCCGCGTACACGCCGAACAGGCCGCAGTCGGCGAAGCCGGAGGTGTACGAGTACACGCTGTAGGCCAGGCCGCGCTTCTCCCGGACCTCCTGGAACAGCCTCGACGACATACCGCCGCCGAGAGCCGTGTTGAGGACCCCCAGCGCCCAGCGGCGCTCGTCCGTGCGTGCCAGGCCCGGCATGCCGAGGACGACATGGGCCTGCTCGGTCTTGCGGTCGATCAGCTCGACGCGGCCCGTGGTACGCAGGGTGCGGCGGCCTTCGCGGGGTGCGATGGGCGCGGCGTCGAGGTTCTTGAGGGTGCCCGCCTTCTCGAAGGCGGCGCGGACCTGCCGTACGACCTTGTTGTGGTCGACGTTGCCGGCGCACGCGACCACGAGGTGGGTCGGGTCGTAGTGCTTCTTGTAGAAGCGGCGGATGCGGTCGGCGGTGAGGGCGTTGACCGTGTCGACCGTGCCGAGGACCGGGCGGCCGAGGGGATTGTCGCCGAACATGGTGTGCGCGAACAGGTCGTGCACACAGTCGCCCGGGTCGTCCTCGGTCATGGCGATCTCTTCGAGGATCGCGCCGCGTTCGACGTTGACGTCCTCTTCGAGGATGAGGGAGCCGGTCAGCATGTCGCTGACGACGTCGATGGCCAGCGGCAGGTCGGTGTCGAGCACGCGCGCGTAGTAGCACGTGTACTCCTTCGCCGTGAACGCGTTCATCTCGCCGCCGACCGCGTCCAGGGCGGAGGAGATGTCCATCGCGCTGCGGCGGGACGTGCCCTTGAAGAGGAGGTGTTCCAGATAGTGCGTGGCGCCGTTCAGAGCCGGCGTCTCGTCGCGCGAGCCTACGTGCGCCCAGATGCCGAAGGTGGCGGAGCGCACGGAGGGCAGGGTCTCGGTCACGACGCGCAGGCCCCCCGGGAGGGTGGTCTTGCGGACCGTACCGATGCCGTTCTCGCCCTTGATCAGGGTTTGGGTACGGGCGACGGCCCGCGCCTCCGAAGAGGTGCGGGCCGTCGCCGTGGAGTTACTCGATGTCACTTGTCGTCCGCGGCGGAGCTGCTGTCGTCGGCAGCGTCCTTCTTCTCGTCGTCGCCTTCGCCCTCGATCACGGGGATGAGGGAGAGCTTGCCGCGCGAGTCGATCTCGGCGATCTCGACCTGGACCTTGGAGCCCACGGCGAGTACGTCCTCGACGTTCTCCACGCGCTTGCCGCCGGCGAGCTTGCGGATCTGCGAGATGTGCAGCAGACCGTCCTTGCCCGGGAGGAGCGAGACGAACGCGCCGAAGGTGGTCGTCTTCACGACCGTGCCCAGGTAGCGCTCGCCGACCTCCGGCATCGTCGGGTTGGCGATGCCGTTGATCGTCGTACGGGCGGCCTCGGCGGACGGGCCGTCGACGGCACCGATGTAGATGGTGCCGTCGTCCTCGATGGTGATGTCCGCGCCGGTGTCCTCCTGGATCTGGTTGATCATCTTGCCCTTGGGGCCGATGACCTCGCCGATCTTGTCCACGGGGATCTTGACGGTGATGATCCGCGGGGCGTTGGGGGACATCTCGTCCGGCGTGTCGATCGCTTCCATCATCACGTCGAGGATGTGGAGGCGGGCGTCACGGGCCTGCTTGAGGGCCGCGGCCAGGACGGAGGCCGGGATGCCGTCCAGCTTGGTGTCGAGCTGGAGGGCGGTCACGAACTCCTTGGTGCCGGCGACCTTGAAGTCCATGTCGCCGAAGGCGTCCTCCGCACCGAGGATGTCGGTGAGGGTGACGTAGTGCGTCTCACCCTCGATCTCCTGGGAGATCAGGCCCATGGCGATACCGGCGACGGGGGCCTTCAGCGGCACACCGGCGTTCAGCAGCGACATGGTGGAGGCGCAGACCGAACCCATGGAGGTCGAGCCGTTCGAGCTGAGCGCCTCGGACACCTGGCGGATCGCGTAGGGGAACTCCTCGCGGGTCGGCAGGACCGGCACCAGGGCGCGCTCGGCGAGGGCGCCGTGGCCGATCTCGCGGCGCTTCGGGGAGCCGACGCGGCCGGTCTCACCGGTGGAGTACGGCGGGAAGTTGTAGTTGTGCATGTAGCGCTTGCGCGTCACCGGAGACAGCGTGTCCAGCTGCTGCTCCATGCGGAGCATGTTCAGGGTGGTGACGCCCAGGATCTGGGTCTCGCCACGCTCGAACACGGCGGAGCCATGGACCCGCGGGATGGCCTCGACCTCGGCGGCGAGCGTACGGATGTCCGTCACCCCGCGGCCGTCGATGCGCTTCTTCTCCTTGATCACGCGCTCGCGGACCAGCTGCTTGGTGAGCGAGCGGTACGCGGCGGAGATCTCCTTCTCACGGCCTTCGAACTCCGGCAGGAGCTTCTCGGCGGCGAGCGCCTTGACGCGGTCCAGCTCGGCCTCGCGCTCCTGCTTGCCGGCGATGGTCAGCGCGGAGGCCAGCTCCGGGCGGACGGCGCCGCTCAGCGCCTCCAGGACGTCGTCCTGGTAGTCCAGGAAGATCGGGAACTCGCCGGTCGGCTTGGCGGCCTTCGCGGCGAGGTCGGCCTGGGCCTTGCACAGGACCTTGATGAAGGGCTTCGCGGCGTCCAGACCGGCGGCGACGAGCTCCTCGGTCGGCGCCTCGGCGCCGCCCTTGACCAGCTGGATGGTCTTCTCGGTGGCCTCGGCCTCGACCATCATGATCGCGACGTCGCCGTCCTCCAGGGCGCGGCCCGCGACGACCATGTCGAAGACGGCGTCCTCGAGCTCGGTGTGCGTCGGGAACGCCACCCACTGGCCGTTGATCAGCGCGACGCGGACGCCGCCGATCGGGCCGGAGAAGGGCAGACCGGCCAGCTGCGTGGACGCGGAGGCGGCGTTGATCGCCACGACGTCGTACAGGTGGTCGGGGTTGAGCGCCATGATGGTGGCGACGACCTGGATCTCGTTGCGCAGGCCCTTCTTGAAGGACGGGCGCAGCGGGCGGTCGATCAGGCGGCAGGTGAGGATCGCGTCCTCGGAGGGGCGGCCCTCACGGCGGAAGAAGCTGCCGGGGATCTTGCCGGCGGCGTACATCCGCTCCTCGACGTCCACCGTCAAGGGGAAGAAGTCGAGCTGGTCCTTGGGGTTCTTGGAGGCGGTGGTGGCCGACAGCACCATGGTGTCGTCGTCCAGGTACGCCACGGCGGAGCCGGCGGCCTGCTTGGCCAGGCGGCCCGTCTCGAAGCGGATGGTGCGGGTGCCGAAGGTGCCGTTGTCAATGACGGCCTCGGCGTAGTGGGTCTCGTTCTCCACTAGCGTTTTCTCCGTTACTTGTCGTCTTTCGTCCCTTGGCTGCCCGTGTGGCAGGGGGACGGTTGTGGAGAAGCGCTCCGTCTGGTGCGGGCCGGTCTTCGATCGAAGCCCTCGGGGCTCACTTTCGCCCGGGGGCCACTACCGAGGACCGGCGGCGGCGAGGTGCGCTTCTCCTCGTTCTCTCTTCTTTTGTTCTGTACTGCTTCGTTCTGTACTGCACTGCATGGCGCGCTACCCACGGCGGGTGCACGTCATCACTCTGCGTCGTCCGTATTGCGTTGTGCTACCACACTACAAAGCGTCAGTGACACTCCGCACGTTTCCGCACGTACAGCAAAGGGAGCGGTCCCCCGACTTTCGGGAACCGCTCCCCTCACGGCGTCTTACTTGGCGCCCGCCGCACCGCGGCGGATGCCGAGGCGGTCGACCAGCGCACGGAAGCGCTGGATGTCCTTCTTGGCGAGGTACTGCAGCAGGCGACGGCGCTGACCGACCAGGATCAGCAGACCACGGCGGGAGTGGTGGTCGTGCTTGTGGGTCTTGAGGTGCTCGGTCAGGTCCGAGATACGGCGCGAGAGCATCGCGACCTGGACCTCGGGGGAGCCGGTGTCGCCCTCCTTGGTACCGAACTCGGTCATGATCTGCTTCTTCGTAGCGGCGTCGAGCGACACGCGTACTCCTCGTAGTCTGTGATGGGCCACCGAGTGCCCCCGGTCTGTGTCTCGGGGGAGCTTCCGTTACTCGGAAGGCGGGGATCCGCTGGGCGCGGCCTCCAGGGCGATGAGCTCCGGGGGTGCGTACACAAACGGCCACTGCACAGACTACCAGCCTGCGGGGATGCCTCGGACCGGGAGCGCGGGCGGCTCAGGCGGTGCTCGGTACGCCCCTGGGGTGACGGCGGACGCGGGTCGGCACGCGCGCGTGGGCGCACATCCGCAAACCCCTGACCAGGCGGAACAGGGGCAAGTAGGGTGGCCACACAGCTCGTTGGCACAGAAGGAAGGACCGAGCCGCGATGGCCGAGGCCGAGGACAGGGACCAGGAACTCAAGGCACGCAAGGAGCGGGAGAGGGACGAGCTGTACGCCCTCGACATCTCCGGTGTCGAGTGGCACAGCGCGCCGGGGACCGAGGAGCACGAGGAGCGGGTCGAGATCGCCTATCTTCCCGACGGGGCCGTGGCCATGCGGTCGTCGCTCGACCCCGAGACCGTGCTGCGGTACACGGAGGCGGAGTGGCGGGCGTTCGTGCTCGGCGCACGGGACGGGGAGTTCGATCTGGAGCCGGCGCCGCACAATGGGGGGCTTGCCTCGGAGTGACGGACGGGCGGGCGGGGAACCGGTGGACGACCGGTTCCCCGCCTGTTGTCTTCGCTACGGCGCCGCCTCCTGTACGGCGTTCCGAGTGACCTCGCCGCGGTGGAAGGCCTGGTCGCTGCCGGCCGGGATCGTCGGGCAGTCGCCGAGAGCAGGTCGATGAAGCCGGTGTCGCCGGCCGCGACGACGAGGACGGCCGGGTCGGTGGACGCCACCGTGGCCTCCCTTGCTCCGGGCGCGACGGGGTGCGGCCAGCGCCTCGTGGTCGTCGGGGTTGCGGGGTGCGGCCAGCGCCTCGCAGCCGTCGGGGCTCATGCCGTCGAGTGAGCGAGCCCTGCGAACGCCACGGCCGTCGAGCAAGCGAGCCGGCCCTGCGGGTGGCCAAGGCCGTCGAGCAAGCGAGCTAGCCCTGCGGGCGCCAAGGCCGTCGAGCAAACGAGCCAGCCCTGCGAGCGCCAAGACCGTCGAGCAAACGAGCCAGCCCTGCGAGCGCCAAGACCGTCGAGCAAACGAGCCAGCCCTGCGAGCGCCAAGGCCGTCGAGCGAGCGGGCCAGCCCTGCGAGCGCCAAGGATGGTGGCCGGCACGACTGCCGGGACTGCGGTGCGGCTCAGCGGGCACGGCAGCAGTGGTCGACGCCGGGACGCTCCAGGCCGCCGAGTCACCCCGCGACGGAAGCCGGTCGGCCGAAGGGCCGCGTCCCGAGCCCGGTTGCGGCCCTACGGCGGGCAAGGTCGGGGGCGCTCGAGGCGGACAACGAGCGCGGCGGGCTCAGCCGCAACCCACGAGGAGCTCAGCGCCGGTCGCCGGAGCCGGCCACCGAAGGCATGCGGCGCGCGCGGCCACCCCTCGGACCGGACGCGGTCGGCCGAAGCTCACGCCCGGGCATCCCCTCGTCAACTCGTCATCGATCGGGCCGTCGTATACACGTCGAAGACAGCCAGTGCCAGCGGCACCAGGGTCAGCAGCACGAAGCCTTCGGCGATCTCCAGGAAGCGGCCCCAGAACGGAGTGAGGCCGCCGCGCGAGACGATCAGACCGATCGCGGTGAGGAGTCCGGCGGCCACCGCGATCGCCGCGACGAGCCAGATCGTCCGGATGTCGAGGGCGGCACGGTCGCCTGTGAGGGCCTCGCGGATCAGTGAGTCCGGTGGGTTGAGCGCCAGCCCGAGGCCGAGCAGTACGAGGGAGGCGAGACCGGCGGCCAGGACGGGGGCCACCTGGCCGGTGTAACGGAAGAGGTGAGCGCGCATCAGCAGGGCCAGGCCGACCGCGAGGGCGAGCAGTTGGGCCCAGATGTTCGAGGAGAAGCTGAGCACCGCTGAGGCGCCGACCGCGAGCAGCGCGCAGCCGCCGACGAGGCCGACCAGGAGTTCGTGTCCGCGGCGGGCCTTGGCGGCGACGCGCTCGGCGTCGACCGGCTCCTGGGGCGCGGGGTCGGCGCCGTATGCGCTGCGCGGGGCGGTGTTCGGGGTGTCGAAGCCGATCGGCAGCCGGGCGAAGCGCATCGACAGGCCCGGCAGGAAGGCCAGGCCTCCCACGGCGACGGGAGCGCACAGGGCGCCGGTCTCGGAGGGCGTCCAGTCGGCGAGGATCGCCGCGAACACGGCGAACAGGCCGATGGCGGAGGCGAAGACGAAGGCGACGAACGGACCGTCCCCGCTCGGCGAGCACAGGGTGAGCAGTACCGAGGCCAGCAGCACCGCCGCACAGGCGAGGAGGAACTGGAGCTTGCCGATGCCCTGTCCGTCGGCGGGCGGGAGCAGTCCGGAGCCGGCCACCGCGATGTTGGGGAGCGCGCCGAGTCCCAGGGCGACGGCCGAGGCCCGGTCGTCGTAGACCCGGGCCCGCACGCACGCGAGGACGACCAGCAGGACACCGGCGACCCCGGCGAGGACACCGGGCAGGCTGTGCATGTCGTGGCGCGGGTCGCCCGTCCACGCCACGAAGGCGAGCAGGACCGGCAGTACGCCTCCCCCGACGAGGCCCGCGGCGCGCGTCAGGTCGCCGCTCCACAGGGTGCGCTCGCTCGTCACGGCCGAGGCGACCGCTTCGGAGACGTCGTCGAAGACGGCCGGGGGCAGCGACTCGGAGAAGGGGCGCAGCGTGAGGAGTTCACCGTCGAGGATGCGCTGGGCGGCGAACGAGCGGGAGCTGTCGAGGACGGTGCCGTCCCGGCGTACCAGGTGGTAGCCGACGGGTGCGCCCTCGGCGGAGCTCTGCTGGGAGAGCCTGAGGATCTCTGGATAGATGTCGGCGACGGGGATGTCGTCGGGCAGTGCCACGTCGATCCGGCTGTCGGGCGCGACGATCGTGACCCGGCAGAAACCGAGCCCCGTACCCGCCCCGGAAGGAGACCCCGTACCGGGTCCCCCGGTGGCTGCCGCGGAGGCCGTCATGCTCACCTGCTGCTCCCCCTCAGTGATGATTCTGTGCCTGCGGTACGGAAATCCAGCGTGACTGTTCCCGCCCGCCTGCGACCGACGAGGTGGCGAGGTGTTCCGCATCCCGCCAGATCGTACGGAATGCCCCAATGCTCCAGCTCAACTCGCCTGTGCTGACGCGAACATCGGCACCCTACCGCCCCCTTGTGTCCGGTGAAGTCAGTAGGATCGCGCGGCGGCCTGCGTCCGCCCGACACGGGGCGGCGGACGGACTCTCGGGCCGGCCGAGGGAATGGATGACAGTGAGTCACATCGTCGTGAAGCGCCCGCCTCGGGTGCTGCCGTCCGAAGTGTCCACGCAGGAGATCGTCCTGCAGCCTCCGCCCGAACTGCCGCGGGGGAACCAGGAGAGCGTGCTGATGCAACTCCTGCCGACGCTCGGCATGGGTGGCTCGGTGGTCTTCTTCTTCACGAGCGGGCAACCGTTCATGAGGATCATGGGCATGATCATGATCGCGTCGACGATCGCGATGTCCGTTGCGATGGTGATCCGATTCCGGCGCGGCAACCAGGGGCAGTTGGCGGACATGCGTCGCGACTACCTGAGCTACCTGGCGCAGACCCGGCGCAGGGCCGTCGACACGGCGAAGGCGCAGCGGGACGCGCAGTACTTCCTCCACCCCTCCCCCGAACAATTGTGGGCCCTGGTCGCCGAAGGCAGCCGGGTGTGGGAACGGCGCCCTGGTGACGAGGACTTCGCCCAGGTCCGCATCGGCCTGGGCGCGCAAGCCCTCGCCACGCCACTGGTCACGCCCGAGACCGGTCCCGTCGAGCAGCTCGAACCGCTGACGGCGGGCGCGATGCAGCGCTTCCTCGCCGTCCACAGCACCCTGGACGACCTGCCGATGGCGGTCTCGCTGCGTGCCTTCTACCACGTCACGATCAGCGGCGAACCGCAGTCCGTACGGTCCTCCGCCCGGGCCGTGGCCGGCTCGCTGGCCTCGTTGCACTCCCCCGAGGACCTGCTCATCGTCGTCGCGGCCGGCCGGGAGGCCCTGCCGCACTGGGAGTGGGCGAAGTGGCTGCCGCACGTCCAGGCGCCCGGCGCGGTGGACGGCGCGGGCAGCCGCAGACTGATCGACAGCGACAGCCGCGAGCTGGAGAACCTGCTCGCCACCCGGCTGACCGGCCGTCCGCGCTTCCACCCGAACGCGGCGCCCCTGCCGGAGGAGCCGCACATCGTCGTCGTACTCGACGGCCTCTCCCTGCCCCCGGACTCGGTCCTGGCCAACCCCGAGGGTCTTCAGGGCGTCACGGTCCTCGAAGTCGTCCCCGGCGAGCTGACCGGGACCGGCGGCGAGCTCTCCATCGTCGTACGACCCGGGGCACTGCACCTGGAGTCGGGGCAGGGCATCGTCTACGAGGGGATCCCCGACAACCTCTCGTACGAGTCCGCCGAAGCCCTTGCCCGGCAACTGGCCCCCCTGCGGATGGCATCCGGCGGGGACGACGGCGAACCGCTGCTCGCCAACCTGGAGTTCACCGATCTGCTCAACCTCGGTGACGCGGCGTCCGTCGACACCCAGCGCACCTGGCGGCCGCGTTCGCTGGCCGAGCGGCTGCGGGTGCCGATCGGTGTCGGCGAGGACGGCCGGCCCGTGATGCTCGACCTCAAGGAGGCCGCGCAGGAGGGCATGGGCCCGCACGGTCTGTGCGTGGGCGCCACCGGTTCCGGCAAGTCGGAGCTGCTGCGCACGCTGGTGCTGGGCCTGGCGGTGACGCACTCCTCGGAGACGTTGAACTTCGTCCTGGCGGACTTCAAGGGCGGCGCGACCTTCGCGGGCATGGCGCAGATGCCGCACGTGGCGGCTGTCATCACCAACCTCGCGGACGATCTGACCCTGGTCGACCGCATGGGCGACTCCATCCGCGGGGAGCTCAACCGCCGTCAGGAGATGCTGCGGGACGCGGGCAACTATGCCAACATCCACGACTACGAGAAGGCGCGCGCGGCGGGCGCGGCCCTGCAGCCCATTCCGTCGCTGGTGCTGGTCATCGACGAGTTCAGCGAGCTGCTGACGGCGAAGCCGGACTTCATCGAGATGTTCGTGCAGATCGGCCGCATCGGCCGGTCGCTCGGTGTGCACCTGCTGCTGGCGTCGCAGCGGCTGGAGGAGGGCCGCCTGCGCGGTCTGGAGACGTACCTGTCGTACCGGGTCGGTCTGCGGACGTTCTCCGCCGCGGAGTCCCGCGCCGCGATCGGCGTACCGGACGCCTATGAGCTGCCGAACGTGCCGGGCTCCGGCCTCCTGAAGTTCGGCACGGGCGAGATGGTGCGCTTCAAGGCGGCGTACGTCTCCGGCGTGTACCGCTCGGGCACGCAGCGGCCGACGGGCAGCGGTCAACTGCCCATGGACCGGCGGCCGGTGCTGTTCACGGCGGCCGAGGTGCCGGTGCAGTACGCGCCGGTGCCGCGGCAGCGCCCGTCGGCTTCGGACAGTCCGGAGGTCGACGACGCGCTCGCCGACACCGTGCTGGACGTGATCGTGCGCCGGCTGGAGGCGCAGGGCCCGGCGGCCCACCAGGTGTGGCTGCCGCCGCTGGACAGCCCGCCGTCGCTGGACGGCCTTCTGCCCGGGCTCGCGGCGGTGCAGGGCCGCGGGCTCACGCAGCCCGGTTACGAGGGCGCCGGCCGCCTGGTCGTACCGGCGGGCCTGGTGGACAAGCCGTACGAGCAGCGCCGTGACCCGCTCTGGATCGACTTCTCCGGGGCGGCCGGCCACATGCAGATCCTCGGCGGCCCGCAGTCCGGCAAGTCGACACTGCTGCGCTCCCTGATCTCGGCGTTCGCGCTCACGCACACGCCGTACGAAGTCCAGTTCTACGGCCTCGACTTCGGCGGTGGCGGCATGTCGGCGGTGGCCGGACTGCCGCACGTCGGTGGAGTCGCCTCGCGCCTGGATCCGGAGCGGGTGCGGCGCACGGTGGCCGAGGTGTACGGCGTGCTGACCCGTCGGGAGGAGTACTTCCGTTCGTCGGGCATCTCATCGATCGCGGACTTCCGGGCCAGGCGGGCCCGAGGCGACATCTCGGTCACGGACCAACCGTGGGGCGATGTCTTCCTGGTCATCGACGGCTGGGGCAACTTCCGTGCGGACTACGAGGCGATGGACCAGGTGATCCTGGACATCGCGGCGCGCGGTCTGGGCTACGGCATCCATCTGATCCTTACGGCCTCACGCTCGATGGAGGTCAGGGCCAATCTCAAGGACCACCTGATGAACCGCCTGGAGCTGCGGCTCGGCGACACGATGGACTCCGAGCTGGACCGCAAGGTGGCCGCGAACGTGCCGGCGGGCGTGCCCGGCCGCGGACAGGCCCCGCAGAAGCTGCACTTCATGGCGGCGGTGCCGCGCATCGACGGTCTGACCTCCGACACGGACCTGGCGGACGCCACGGCCGCCCTGGCCACCGAGGTCTCCCGGCACTGGCAAGCACCCGGCGCACCCGAAGTCCGCTTGCTGCCCCGCGAGTTCCCGGCCGAGCAGCTGCCTCCGGGCCATCGCTTCCCGCGCCGCGGTGTCGCCTTCGCCCTCGACGAGGACAACCTCGAACCGGTCTTCGTCGACTTCGAACAAGACCCGTTCTTCCTCGTCTTCGGCGAGAGCGAGTCGGGCAAGTCGAACCTGCTGCGGCTGCTGATCAAACAGGTCACGGAACGGTACTCGGGCGACGAGGCCAAACTGTTCGTCATCGACAACCGGCGCGCGCTGCTGGACGTCACCCCGTCGTCCCACCTGGCCGAGTACATCCCCATGTCCAACGCCATGGACCACCACATGGCCGCCCTCGCCGACCTCATGAAGCGCCGCACACCGACGGCCGACGTGACGGCACAGCAGCTGCGGGACCGAAGTTGGTGGCGCGGGCCCACGGTGTACGTCGTCATCGACGACTACGACCTGGTCGCGACGTCGAGCGGCAATCCGCTGGCGGGATTGACGGAGCTGTTGCCGTTCGCCCGGGACGTGGGGGTGCGGTTCATCATCGCGCGGTCGACGGCGGGCGCCGGGCGTGCCTCGTACGAAGCGTTCATGCAGCGCGTCAAGGAGCTGGGGGCGCAGGGGGTTGTGCTGGCCGGCGATCCGGGTGAGGGGGATCTGCTGGGTGGGGTTCGGGCTCGGCCTATGCCTGCGGGGCGGGGGGTCTTTGTTTCTCGGCGACGGGGGAAGCCGTTGGTGCAGGTGGGGTTGGTGGCGGAGAGGGTGTACTGAGGTGGGCAGCGCTGAGCAGCCGTTTTCGACGGCTGCTCATATGTGACGAGACGGTGGTGGGATGGAGTCCCTCCGATCCCACCACCGCCAAGCTGGCGGGATCTGTGAAGTCGCTTGAATCCAGCTCACAGGTCTGGCCAGTTAGTACTTTGACGGAATGGTTCCGCCCGAAGGTGCGGGCTTCACGGGGACACGGGGAGAGGGTTCGCGGATGGCGTGGGACGAATGGGAGCAGCTCAAGGGTGACGCACTGAAGCGTCAACAGAGTTCAGCCCACATGCAGCTCAACCAGCTCCCGGCAGACCAGGGCGGTAGCAGCCCACAGGGCGACCTTCGCGTCAATCAGAGCGACCTCGCGGCGGTCGGCAACGCTGCCTATGACCTGCATCGTGACTTCGAACGCTACAGCGACCATGCTCGCGTCGCCTCGCAAAAGGCAGCCGCAGGCATGACGAAACAGGGCTTCAAGACTCTCGGGAGCGCCCTGGATCATGTGGCGGAACGCTGGATCGACCAGGTGCGGTCCCTCCTCGACGCCACGGCCCACATCTCCAATCACCTCGACTACACCAAAAATGCGCATGCCGGCGACGAGGTGTACATCGCCGGCACCATCAGCAGCATCTCCACGCTGGACGAAGGCTTCGACCAGAGGGCAGGAAAGCACTGATGGATCTCGACACGCTCCGGTTCGGTGACTTCTCTCAGCTCGGCGAAGCCATCACCGACTGGGAACAGATGGTCAAGAACCTGGCCACGCTCAAGGAAGATGCTGAGCGCAACCTCAAAGCCAAGGCGGACAAGGCACGTTGGGCTGGCGTCAACGCCACAGTGACCCGCGAGTTCGTCGACAAGACGGCGAACGAGTTCGGCGACGCTCATACGCAGGCGAACTCCATCGCCAAGATCCTCAAGGACACCCGCGGGGAACTCGTCAGCTACCGCACCCAGCTCAACGACGCCATCGCGCGGTGCTACGCGAAGCATCTGACTGTGGCGGACACAGGCGAAGGCACCTTCGTCGTCGCTGCGAACACCCGCCCCGACTGGACGACCGATCCCAGCGGCCGATCCGGCGCAGCCAATCAGACGGAAGTCGACGCCTTTCGCACCGAGATCGAAGGCATTCTCAGCAAGGCCACCGAGAGCGAGGACTCAGCCGCGAAGGTCCTCAAGCTCCTCGTCGACCAGGCCAAGCACGGCTTCTCCGACGCCAACTACAAGGACCGCGACTCCGCGGCCAAGGCCGTCGCAGCCGCCGAGAAATCGGCGAAGATCCTCCAGAAGGACCCGCGCGAGGTGACCAACACGGAACTGGCCGCGCTCAACTCCACGCTCGCCACCTACAAGAACGATCCGCTCTTCGCCGAGAAGTTGGCCACGGACGTAGGTCCAAAACGGACTATGCAGTTCTATTCCGACCTGGCCAACGACTACCAGTTCTACGTGAACCCCCGCTCCCGCGAAGGCCTCTCGGACGCGCAGAAGGAGCGGATGAAGCTGATCGGGGGCTTCGAGAAACAGCTCGGGATGACACTGGCCACAGCCAGCCATTCCGACAGTGACGCCATGCAGAAGTGGAAAGACAGCGTCATCACCGAAGGCGGCACAAACCTCCGGGCCACCGGCCAGACCCCCGTCTACGGGTTCCAGGTGATGAGCAACCTCATGCGCAACGGGGAGTACAAGACGAGCTTCCTCCACGACTACGGCGATGCACTGATCGACTACGAGAAGAAGCACACTTCGGACGAATACGGGGGACTTCAGCGCCGCACCACGCGTGAGGACGTACTCCCCTGGGACCGATCGGCGCAGTACGAACGCCTCCATTACGGCGTCGGCAACGACGCGGGTGGGGATCCCATGACGGGTTTCATGGAAGCTCTCGGCCACAATGCGGACGCATCGACGGACTTCTTCAACGAGGGAAAGAACTTCGACTACCTGACCGAAGACCGCGAATGGCCCAAGGACTTCGCGTCGTCCGACGCCAAGACCATCGCTGGGTACGACTCTCTCGGCCACGCCCTCGAGTCCGCCACGAAGGGCGCCCCCTACGACGCGGACCCGCCTCAACTGCACAGGGACGCCGAGACCGCTGCCGTCGCCGAGAAGGTGGTGCAACGGTACGGGCAGGACGCCGAGTACAAGGACGACAAGCAGACGGGGCTGAGCGGCGCGCAGTTGCAGGCGAAGCAGCAAGGCATCGGCGACAGCCTGGGCAGCATCGGAGCTGCCTACATCGATGACATCAACTGGGCCATGGACGGCAACGCCGACAAGTCGCTGTTCGCCATGGACAACGGTGAGCGAAGTTCCGTCGCCGATCGCGCGCACTTCAACACAAGGGACCTCAGCGTCACCAAGTTCCTCAGCACCGTCGGCCAGGACCCGGATGGCTACGCCCAGATCACGACGGCGCAGCAGGCCTACACCACGTCGCTGGTCAACGAGTACCCACCCTCAATCGAGGCAGATGGAGACGTCGACTCCACCCGTGCCGAAACGGCGATTGGAACCGGAGCAGAGCTGCAGGGCATCGTGGACCGTTCACGTGCCGAAGAGGTCAGGGTCGGGCAGGAAGAAGCCGACAAGAAGTACAACGACGCGATCGATGCCCGCGCTGAGCAGCACAAGATGATCGCCGGATTGGTCACTGGAGGGTTGTTCTCCATGGCCCCGGAGCCCTCCACGGGGCACGCAGCCACTGTGGTGCCCATTGTCGGCGATGGGGTCGAGGGCGTAGTGGGTGGGATGATCGAGAAGAATATCGACGAATATGCCAAGTCTCAGCATCGCGATAATTCTGAGCAGGGTCATACCGAAACGAACAAAATTTACGAGCGGGGCTACCGGGCTTCTTGGCAGTCGGGATATTCGGTACTAGAAAGCGCAGACAAATCCAGCACATGGGATGCCGACGAGTACCAGAAACTCAGCGCTGCGCTTACCGCAGCGCACCATCAGGGATACATCAGTGGCAGCCAGATGCAAGAGAACGTCGGTTCGTTGCCGACCCCGAACGGAAGCTGATGCCTCAATGGCACATAATCCAGGAATGAAGCGCATCCTGCTGCCCGCGCTCTTCATGATGGGCACCTTGGTGGGCTGCACGGGATCTGATGGAAGTTCTTCAGACCCAACACCGTCAACTACGCCTTCGACTCGCAGTGAGTCAGCTGCTCAGGCATGTAACGGGCTGCTCGGAGCGTCTGGCGGCTCGAGTCTGGAAGAGCTATTGAAGGCCGATCGGTTCATCGATAACTCAGGAACCCTCCAAATGGAGAGCGCGCAACAGACAGCGAAAGCACTCTCTCGCGAGAGCTCACCCTCCAGCAGAGGGACCAACCACTACATGTGCGCAATACAGTCCTCCGATGGGAAATTCGGAAACACACTGCTGGTTTCAGCGCAGTGGTACCACCTCAAATCGGGAGATCTCGATTGGTCAAGCGACAAGCAGAGCACCGTATTTGACCTCGCGAACAGTGGGCAGCAGACGAACGTCACTCCCTTCGCGAACACCACGGACGCATCAGCTTTGCTTCACTTCCGGTGTCCGGTAGGGGCCGGAAAGGAAGACAGCACCGTAGCTTCCCTTACCGCTTACACGGAGTTGGTACCACGCAGTGACCAGCAGAATCGACGAGCTCAGCTGACTCGCATTGCCAATGCGGCAGCGGTCGAACTGGCCAAGGAAATGGGCTGCTTGGACGTGAGTAAGCTGCCCACATCTCTAGGGGAGCTCACCGCGGCCTGACCGCAATGGCAGGGGCGGATTCAAAGTCCAACGGTAGACGGAGCTGTTGCCGTTCGCCCGGGACGTGGGGGGTGCGGTTCATCATCGCGCGGTCGACGGCGGGCGCCGGGCGTGCCTCGTACGAAGCGTTCATGCAGCGCGTCAAGGAGCTGGGGGCGCAGGGGGTTGTGCTGGCCGGCGATCCGGGTGAGGGGGATCTGCTCGGTGAGGTTGGTGGCGAAGAGGGCGTACTGAGTTGTCGCTCTTGGATCCTGAGTTGTCGTACGTGGTGTCGGGAGGGACGTACTAATGGTGGGTGTGGGGATCTTCATGGTGCTGATCGCGCTCTGGCTCGGCGGCATGGGCCTGGCCGACCAGAAGGCGCTGTGGTGGCGGTTCCAGGCCCGCCGCTTCAGCGATCCGGAGGCGAACGAACCGTCGCAGACCGGATACCGGGCTCGGAGGTTCCTGCTGCTGTCGCTGGCGCTGGTGATCTTGGTGATTGCGGTGGTGTGGTTCACCCAGATCGATTACCTGCAGTCGGGCGGCGTGCGGGATTGATGTGAGATGGCGGTGGGGAGCCCGAAGGTTCCGTTTTACCGCCGTTAAGCCATACAGCAGTGATTTGCGGGAAGAACGGTGAGATCCGTGAACTCGCTTGAACTGAGTTCACGGATGTGGCCTGTTGGTAGCTTGGCGGAGAGTCCCGTCCAGGAGGGCGGGCTTCACGGGGACATGGGGAGAGGTTTGTGCATGGCATGGGACGAATGGGAGCAGCTGAAGTCACAGGCGGCTGAGCGACAGTCGACGCAGATGCAGCTGAATCAGTTGGATCCGGGGGACGGCGGGGGCTACACCTCGCCCCCCAGCCAGTACGGCGATCTCGTGGCCAGTCAGGGCGACCTGTCGAACATCGGCAAGAAGGCGTTCGCCCTGTACAACGACCTATGGGACAAGGGACGCAGGGCCGTACCCAGCAGCGAGACTGCCGCGGGGAGCCTGTCCAAGGACGGCTTCGCGCTGGGCGGCGGGCTCCAGCACGTGGCAACGCGCTGGGACAAGCAGCTGTCGTCCCTCAGGGACGCGTGCGCGCACATCTCCAACCACATGACGGTCACCAAGAAGCTGCACGCGGACGACGACCATTACATCCGTCGCCAGATGAGCAGCATTGACATGCTGGACGCTGGCTTCGACGAGAGGGTCGGTGAACCGGGCGCGAAGAATCAGGTCTACGTCGACTCTGGCGAGAAGAAGGACAAGAACTGATGGACCTCGACGCTCTTCGTTTCGCCAACTTCAGCCAACTCGACACGGCTATCGACGACTGGTCGACGATGGTGCGCGACCTCGAGACGCTCAAGGAAGACGCCGAGAAGGGGCTCCGGGGCGCCGCCAACAAGGCCAACTGGATGGGCTACAACGCCACCGTGTCGAAGGAATTCATCGGAAAGACCGCTGGCGAATTCGCCGATGCCCACACACAGGCCACGTCGATTTGGAACATCCTCCGGGACACGCGGGACGAGCTTAAGCGCTACCAGGACAATCTCAACGACGCGATCGACCGGGGCCTGAAGAAGAACCTGACGGTGGTGTCCACTGGTGACGGCGGATTCACCGTCACCATGAACATCCACCCCGACCGCGCCGCGAAGGGCACGACGGTTCCCGAGCACCAGGCAAGCGACTTCACCGCCTTGCGCGACGAGGTACAAAAGATCCTCAACGAGGCTACGGAGAGCGACAGCTCGGCCAACACTGTCCTCAGAGCAATCGCCGACCAGAGCGCGCTCGGCTTCTCGGAGGCCAACTACAAGGACCGTGACTCTGCGGCCGAGGCCGTCAAGCAAGCCGACGAGTTGGCCAAGCTTGCCAAGAAGAACCCCGAGGACCTCACCCTTGAGGAGTTCGACCGGCTCAACGCGGGCCTCAAGAAATACGGGAACGACGAACTGTTCGCCGAACGGTTCGCCACGGATCTCGGGCCCCAGAAGACCCTGGAGTTCTGGACGGGTGTCACCAACCCACACACCAACTCTGACGTGTTCCGTAACCGGCTCGACCAGCTCGACGACATGCAGCGGAACCTCGGTCTCACGCTCGCCAGCGCATCGCAGAGCGACTCCGCCGCGATGACCGACTGGAAGAGCAACATGACCAGTCTGGGGGAGAGCCGTATCGGCGGTCCCAGCGGACCCATGGGCTTCCAGGTCATGAGCAACCTCATGCGCGTCGGCGACTACGACGATGCGTTTCTGAAGCAATACGGCACCGAACTCATGGCCACCGAGCGGAAACTGACTGGCAACGGCGAACGAAACAACCTCGCTTGGCACTTCGGCGGAGCCGGAGGCACGACGCAGTACCTCAATCGCATCGGCGAGGACAGCGGGGCCGACCCGCTGACGGGCTTCTTGAAGGGGCTGTCCAACAGCCCGGATGCCGCGACCCAGTTCTTCAACCAGGAGTACATCTCGAAGAACGATCCGAACAACCCCTTCGAGCGAGACTCTGACGACGAGAACGACTACAAAGGGAAGGTCACACTGTCCAACTTCCAGTATCTGTTCGAGGAACGGGACTGGCCTCAGGAAGTGGACTCCCACGGAGACGATCTCCATAGCGGACAGAACAACCTGGCGTTGGCACTGGAGGCGGCTACCACGGGACACCCCGCAGGTGAAATCCCGACAGCGGATACACCTGCTCACAACGGAGAGCAGACAAAACTCTTTGAGAGCATCGTGTCCTCCATCTCGGACGACAGTGGACGACTCACCGATAACAGCTACATGTCCGACAGCATCGGACAGATCACGTCAGAGTATCTCCCGGACATCAATCGGGCAATGACAGACGACTCTGATGGAGACACAAACAGGCTATTCCCAGTGGCGGGATCCTCCGCCACGCTCAACCACAGGGACGTGACGGCGCTACTCGTTTCAGTCGGGCAGAATCCTGAAGGTTATGCAGCCGTCGAAGTAGCAAACAAGGCCTACATGGCAAACATGATGGACTACCACATGAACCCGGACCTGGCAGCGGGTTACCGGTACTCCAACGACACGCAATTTGCCATCGAGCAGCTTGCCCACGGTTCGGGCGAGATCTCGGGAACACTCGCCATCGGACGTCAAGAGGCAGTTGCCGGTCCCGGGAAGGAGTCCGACGACGCCTACGATCAGTCTGTCGCACAGTGGAAGAACGGCATCTCAGGCGGTATCGGAACGGGTATCGGCGTTGGCGTGACATTCATCGCAAGCCCGGTTGGCGGCGCTGTGGCCGGCGGCGCAGCCAGCACTGTCAGCAGCATGGTTCTCGAGGAACTGTTCCAGAATGCAGAGGGCCATGCAAAGGATGGCGCTGGCGCCGTTATGGGGGAGAAGTGGGAAAGCGGCCTCGAAGAGAACTCGGCATACACGGAGCGAGCTGCCGAACTTGCGGCCAAGGCTCACAACCGAACCGACCTGCAAGACACCAGCATCGACGAGAAGGCGCGCGCAGCAACGCAGCAGGGCTTCAGGGACGCGGGCACAAACACCGAGTACATGGCACCGCACCTTAAAACCGAAATCTGACCCCATGCGAGAGGGACTCTCCATGTTCCGCCCCCGACTCAACCATCCCGCAAAAACCGGCCGAGCTTCGGCTTCTATCGCCGTGACGCTGGCCGGAGCACTGGCTCTTTCTGCCTGCTCAGGCGGAGACGGAGAAGCAGAGAAGAAGTACACGGTCCCCAGCGCCCTCTGCGGAATCTCACTAGACCCCGAGCTGCTCGATGCTTTCCTGCCAGGGGGTGATTCCGTCTCCGTGAAGCCCTCGTCTCCCAACGGGGGGACAAAACGGTGTGACGTCATCGTCGATGGCGATATCTCGGTTCGGCAGGTCCAGGCATGGTGGAGCAACGGGGAGAGCGCGTCCACTGTCGCCGCGGGATACGACAAAATGGACGACGGCCAAGTGACCGACGACGATCGCTATCTCTACTCGGGCACTGGTTCGGTCGGGAAGACCACGACATCGTGCAAGTCCTCGGATCATCCCGATCAAACCCTGTACGCCGTAGTCCAGGTGTTCACCCCGGACCGATCTGACTCCGGCGCGATGAAGAGGCTGATCACGGCCTACACCAAGGCTCTTGAGGACTCCGATGAGTGCCGCTGACCACTGACCACCCTTCTTTCTCTATTGCGCGCACCGACGCTCGCAGCATTCAGGCTGACCCTGATCGCCTGTTCCTCCGCGTCACCGGAGGAACAGGCGATCACTTTGTTCCGCCGCTTCGGCTCAATGCGCTCAACCTCACTGGAAGCCGCTACTTAAGACCTGAACGTTCCCACCGAGGTTCGATGACAAAGGTGCACCAGACCTGCTTCTCGTCGACGCCCATGCGATGCCAG
Source organism: Streptomyces sp. NPDC050619 (assembly GCF_040654815.1). NCBI lineage: Bacteria > Bacillati > Actinomycetota > Actinomycetes > Kitasatosporales > Streptomycetaceae > Streptomyces > Streptomyces sp. NPDC050619. The sequence continues at coordinate 26,146 of NZ_JBFAIR010000037.1, forward strand.
CCCCATCGCCATGCGAGGGACTCCACCAGGCGCAGCCCTCGGCCCTGTTCGCTGAACAGATCATTGCCGCCCGGCAGTTCCGGTGCCCGGTCTGGAGCGTGGTCGATCACCATCACTCGTAGGACTCGGGGAGCAAAGTGTCTCCGCGATCCCAGAATCAGCTCCAGCCCTGCCAGTCCGCCACCGTGCCGCACGGCGTTCGCACACAACTCTCCGACCGCCAACTCCACAGAGTCAGCCAAGTCGGGGAGTTTCCAGTGCTGTTGAAGCCATACGCGGGCACGGTGGCGGGCTTCGGCCACTGGGCGGTTCGCATCGAGAACGGAGGTGTCCCAGCCGATTCGAGTGGGGGTGGTGTCGAAGGAGGTGGAACCGGGAGAGATCTGGACATCCAACGTGCACCTCACATGGAGAATTGACAGTGACCTGAGTCACACCATAGACCCTGCAAAACAACACGTGATACCAAATCCACTCCAACGGGTTGAAGTTACGTGTTCGATGGACGCGTACAGGCGTGGCGTGCACACTGAGCGCGAGCGAGGAGAGAGGGACATGGCACCACGGCAAACACCCACAGTCCGTCAGCGGCGTTTCGGCGCAGAATTGCGGAGGTTGCGTGAGGCCGCCGGCTTGTCCGCCCCGAAGGCTGCCGAGTTGCTCGGCACGGACCGCACGACCATTTCGAACGTGGAAGCCGGACGCTTCGGCATCAGCGAACAGCGGCTTCGTCGTCTCGCCAGCATCTACGAGTGTGACGACCTGACACTGATCGATGCCCTGGCCGCCATGACGGGCGGTCGCAGCTCAGGCTGGTGGGACGAGTACCGCAGGAAAGTACCGCCCGACTTCCTCGATGTGGCGGAGCTGGAGCATCATGCGACTTCGCTGCGAACCTTGCAGACAGCCCACATCCCCGGCATGTTCCAGGTCGAGGAACACGCCCGCGCCCTCTTCGACCTGTTCATCCCCGCACTACCGCGCCTTGAAGTTGAGCTCCGCATCGCCCAACGACTCGCCCGCCACACCGTGATCACCAAAGTGCCGCCAGTGACGTACAGAGGGGTGATCCATGAAGCCGCTCTGCACATGCAGGTGGGCGGACGGCAAGTCGCGAGGGAGCAACTCAAGCGTCTTCTCGAGGAAGGCGAGCGTGAGAACGTCATGCTCCTCGTTATCCCGTTCAGCGCTGGCGAGTTCCCGATGGCAGGAGACTCAGTGTTGTACGCAGCCGCTGACAGCCCACATCTGGACACTGTTCAGGTGGACACACCGATCGGGGCTGTCTTCTTCGACTCCCCCACTCAGCTGGCCAACTTCCGCCGCCGCATGGACGCCGTCGAACAAGTAGCCTTGGATCCCAAGCAGTCGAGGGACCGAATCCTCGAAATCGCTAAGGATCTATAAGAGGTAGATGTTTTGTCCGAATTGAAGTGGATCAAGTCGTCCTTCTCGGAGGCGTCCGGCAATAACTGCGTCGAGATAGCCCAGAACAGACACTTGATTGTCATACGCGATTCGAAGAACCCGAAGATTCCTTGGGCCTCGGTAGGCCGAGTTGCGTGGTCGCGATTCGCCAGCGCAGTAGCCGAAGAGCGGCTTCCCTGATCGATCAAGTACACGGTTCCAACGGCTTTTCGTCGGCACTCCGAACGAAGCCGTGCGGTCATCATCGCCTTCACCACGCGGCGGGACGCCACCGTGCAGGACGGTGCGGAGTCAGTTCGGAGCTGGGGAAGCCGTGTCGTCGGCCTCGAAGTCGAAGTTGATCTGGTCTCCATCGACGGAGGACACCTTGACCGTTACGCCCAAGGTGCTGCCGTCGTCCGCTGTGAGCTTGCACCGGGTGGTGGTACCGACCTTGCCGGCGAGGTCCTCGGGACAGGTGATGTGCGGCTTTGGCTGGCCCGTTGTGGCGGCGAGCTTTTCGGCGAGTGTGGTGGCAAGCTTTTCCGAAGACATTTTCGGCGTCGACCCGACGTTGACCGAGGCCGAGCAGCTGACGAGCAGCACGCCGCCGGCTACGGCCGAGAGGATCGAAGTTGCTGTGGACAGCGGGGTTGTGGTCATGATGGGCTCCGGGCTGAGGGGTCATGACGAGAAGAGGCAGAGCAGACTTGGCAGGGAGTTCCGGGCATGCTGGGGAGGCTCCCTGGCATAAGCCGGAGTAGCCAACGCTTCGTCCGGGACACACACCACGGACGTGTGGCGTGGGCTTTCTGAAAGAGGCGGTACAGCACAGGGTGGGCACCTCCCGTGCGTGCCCACCCTGGTTCCGCGGAGAACGCTCTCCTACGTGAAGTAGCTGGCGCCCTTCAGGTCGCCGCCTCGGTAGTCACCGCCGGCGGTGTGGACCCGCTGCGAGATGTTGACCAGCGCCTGGTGGATGCCCCGCGCGTGCGTGTCCCATTCCTTGGACTTCTTCTGGAATTCCCCGAACGCCTCGCCGCCCCAGCCAGAGGACACGTTGAGCACGGCCTGCTTCAGGGCCTCGAGGTCCTCCTCGAGCTTCTTGGCCTGGTCGCCGAGCTCTGTTGCGAGCGCGTCCATGGTGCCGTATGTGACGGCAAGTTCGTCGTAGTGGGCTCCGGACATGTTTCCCTCGCTTCTGTGAAGATTTCAGCCGGACTGCGCAGCCCGGACAACGGTGCGGCCAGTACCGCCGACGGCCCGTTAGTAGCTGTTGAGCGCCGAAGTCTTTCCGCCGAGATCGTCTACGGAGATCTGCTTGAGGTCGGCTTCGATCTGGTCTTCGAGGTTGCGCTTGTCGGTCTTGTTCAGGTTGATGCCCTCGAGGAAGTTGTCGAGCATCTTGCCGATCGCGACCATGTGCTGGTTGATTTCCGTCTGCTTCGTGTTGAACGCGTGGGCGCCCTGTCCCCTCCAGGCCTTCTCGATCATGTCGATCGTGCCCTGCAGCTTGGCGAGCGATCCCCTGATGTTGTCGTATCGATCGACGACCTCGGTCTGAAGCCGCTGTACGTCACTTTCGTTAAGGACGCGGTCCGCCATTTCGGCACTCCCTTTCGTCAGAGCTGTGGTTCGATTCCTCGCGCGTCACCGCGCCAGAAAGGTTGTGTGTGACCGGTTTCCGCGCGTGAGTCGTCATGCTCCTCGCCGCGCGCGGATCACTGCGAAGGCACCGCCCCCGATCACCAGGACAGCCCCTGCGGCTCCGAGGGCGACCCACATCGTGGTGTTGTCGGACGACTCCGAGCTTGATCCTGACGCCGAGGCCTGGCCGCCAGAAGTCTCCTTGGAGGCTTGTGACGAGGTTGATGCCGAAGGGGACGGTGAGGCGGTGACGCCCGTGACGCCGGTTCCGTTCTCGAAGCTGAGGGGGTCGGTGGCGGCTGACCCCGGGTTGATGTCGCTGTTCTCCAGCACCTTGCGGGGGCGGACGGCGCCATAGCCGAGGTAGTTGCTCCGCTCGCCCTTCGGCCAGGTACGGCCAGCTGTGTCGATCATGGTGCGCAGGACTTGGTTGGCCGTCCAGTTGGGGTGGGCGGACCAGATGAGGGCGGCGGAGGCGGAGGCGATGGCGGTGGCCATACTTGTTCCGTCTCCGTCGTCGCAATACGAGCGGAATGTTGCGTCGCACCAGTAGGGCACGTTGAGGCCGGGAGCCCCCAGATCGACATAGTTGCCGTACTCCGAGAAGTCGCCGACTTTCCCCTTCTCGTCCGTGGCAGCTACCCCGACTACATAAGGGTAGGCTGCTGGGTAGTCCACGAAGTTCTTGGATTCAGCGTCGTTGCCGGTACCGGCGAACATCAGCTTCCCCTTGGATTGGGCGTACTTGATGGCCTTCTCCACATCCGGGTCGATAATGTCACTGCCGAAGGACATGCTGATGATCTGAGCATCACTGTCCGCCACAGCCTTGATCGCATCCACAACTGAAGAAGTTTTCTTCTTGTCGGTGCTGTTCACACCCTTGGAGAGCACTCGATAGGGGACGATCTTCGCGCCGGGGGCCAAGCCCTGCATGCCGCCCCCGGCGCCAGTACCGGCGATCAACTCCGCCATGCTGCTGCCGTGGCCGTCGTAGTCCTCGGTGGCGTTGTATGAGACCGCCTCCGGTACCTCATCTCCGAGCACCTGGCCCTTCAGAGACGAGGTATCGGGATTCACGCCGGTGTCCAGCACGGCAACCTTGACGCCTTTGCCTGTGCTGATCTTCCACATGCCTTCGGCGTCCATCGCGTCCAAGTACCACTGCTTCGACTGGACGTCGGCGGCGACCGCACTCGGAGCCAGCCCCGAAGACACGATGACGAAAACACCGAGTGCCGCGCACGCGGTGGACATCCGTCTTCTGGCACGTCCTGCGAAGAACGCAGTCAATCCGCCACGCGGGCTGGTCCCTGTCATGCCTGTGTAGATCCTCGCTCTTATTCAGTCAGTCACTGGTGGCGCGTTGCGCCGCGGGGTCTCCGGCTGAGACTCACCCTCACGATCTTCGCGGTTCGTGTTCCGTCGATTCCCTGTCCGGCCGTGCGGGACGTCCCCACTGCCTCCGGCCGGGCCACCGCTTCTCGCTGGTGGGGTGCGCCCCTTGGGCGTTCCGACGACGCCGTCAGGATTACGCGCGGGGGGCCGGGCAGTCTGGCCCGGACGAGTGCCGGGAGTGGAGTTCGGCGCCCCGATCACTCCGCGCTGCCCAATCTGGCCGGCGGGTGTACGGGAGCCGGTGTTGCCCTCGGCACCGACGACCGTACCGCGAGGGACCCTGGAGCCGGTCGCCCCTTGAGGACCTGTGGCGGGCCTTCCTCCGACGACACCGTTGCCGCGTGCCGCACCTGTGGAACTCGCACCGCCCGCGCGGTCACTCGCCGGCCCTCCGATGGCGCGTGGCATTCCGCCGGAGACGCCTCGACCCATGGGAGAAGCGCCGCCGCCTCGAGTACCCGACTGCCCCGTGGTGGTGGCGTGCCCCATCGGGCCTGAGGTGCCGCGACCGCCGACGGTGCCGTTCGGAGTGCCTGTGCGGCCCTGAGCCGAGATCGGGGCCGCCCTGTTGCCGTTCGCTCCGCCGAAGCCTGAGGTGCGCCCTGCCGGCCCACTCGGGGCAGGAGGAACCGTGCCGGAGGGGAAGGGAGGGACTGTCCCTCCGTGGCCCCCGCTCGGACCGGTCACCGGCGGCGCCACATTGGTCGACGGCCTCGTGACTTCCTGGGGCGGCACGGTGCCTACGCTGTCGATCTTCGTGCCGACGTTCACATCCGAGGAGACGGTCGGGTCGTCCACGTGCTTGAGCGGCGGCGTGGTGTCTCCCGAACGCGGGTGTCCAGTCGCCGTACTCGAAGAGTCGTGTCCAGCCACCACGGACTGGTGCGCGGCCCTTAGCTCCCCACTACCTTGCGCTTCATTGTTTCTGCGCTCCTCATAGTTCGGATCCGGCTTAGGCACCCCCACATCCGGCATAGGCTCAAATGCTGGCGGCTCCTGCCCCGCCATGACCTCTTCCGACACCGCGTAGAAGGACGCCAGACGATTCATCTGGTTGATCGCCTCTTGGCGGTCCTTCTCCGCCTTGACCGCTGCCGCGTACTCCCTGTTCCCCTCGACCTGCATGGGCGTCGGGATCTGGTCGACGGTCTTGGGAGCGAACCGGGTGTCCCGTGGCGGCATAGCCGTGCGGACGGAGGCGAGGCCCGTGGCCGCCGCCGTGATCTGTGTGCCCGTCACTTCGGCGAAGGCGGCGAGTTCGAGTGCGTGCTTGACGAGTTTGTCGCCCCACTTGTGGAAGGCCGTGGCGGTCTCGCCCTCCCACTCGACCCGACCGATGTGGCCCTTGAGTTCCTCGGCTGCCTTTTCGATCGCGTCCTTGGCGTTCCACAGCGCCTTGCCTGCCGTCTCCAGGTCCTCTGGTCTCGCGGACTCGACCAGGTCGATCATGGCGTTCAGGTCGTGGCTCTCGAAGTTCGACCTGCCCAGGGCACCGAGGGCCGCGCCGCCGAAGGGGGTCGCCTCCACCACACGACTGGCTGTGTTGATGACGCCGGCCTGCTCGGCGACCTGCTTCTTCTCCGCCTGGTGCGGGTCCTGGTGCTTCTGTTCGTCACTCATTAGTAGGTAACCGTCCGCTCGTCGTTGCTCTTCGGCGCGGACTTGCCCTGCTTCTGAGCCTCTGCGGCTTCCTTCTCGCGCTGCGCGTCCTTCCACTCGCGGTCGATGCCGGTCTGGATCTCCCAGAACCGTCGCCGCTGCTCCTCGTCGAGGTCGCTGAAGTTGCCGCCCGCACCGAGGACGGCGATCTGGAGCGCCTCGATCTGCAGGCCCAGGTTCTTGGAAAGCGCAGTCAGGCGCTCATGGACCCGCTCGTACTGCGCGTGGAGGCCCTTGGCCTCGGCGAACCCACCCGAGCCGCTGAACGACGCCTCGGAGAGACGGTGCGCGCCGACCTTCTGCGCGCTGCCATGCGAGCCCTCAAAATCGGAGAGCGCGTCGTCCACGCGCTTCTTGAACTCGTTCAGTGACTCGAGTCTGACCTTGAGAGCTAGGCGCTCCGCAGCAGGCACGATGCCTTCCCTCCCCGTTCCCCGTTTGTGTAGCTGTCAAGCGGTGCACAGGCGGTAGCCTGCTCAACACACTCGATGACCACTGTAGTCATTGTGTAAATCGCGGCCAACTGAACTTTGTGTTAGGTGAGTTACGAAGTTGGCGAGGCACCGTCAGGAGAAGCACGCCGAACTCACCCGAGCCGCCCGAAACTTGGCCAGGATGCCTGCGTCGCTGTCGTGGAGTGCCTGCTGGAGGCGTCGTATGCCTCAACCCACCACGCCCCGACGTCAACAGCCCCCCTCCCGGCTCGTCACCCCGAAGTCGTACGACGGGACCGTCACCGTCCCTTCGCCGCCCGCGATGCCCGGCGGCTCGTAGTCGCCGTCCTTCGAACGGGTGCGCGTGACGTCCAAGCAGAAGGCCGTGCCCGCGCCAGAGGCTGTGACCAGGTAACGCGCCTCTGCGGCCGTGTTCGAGTCGGCGGGCGTCGCCTCCACGCCGTACTGCGGGGCGTCGCCGCCGCCGTGTTCGACGATCTCGTTTTCGATCTTCGTTGCGTATTCGTCGATCCAGCCGGTGTCGTTGTCCTCGGCGTAGATGTCGCCGAAGTTGGAACTGCCGTCCAAGGCGTCCGTGGCCCCTTGCACCGCGCTGGTCAGCTCGCTGTCGTCCCAGGCCGTGTCGTCGGAGACGCCGAAGCCCTGCACGCTCAGGTAGATGCCGACGCCGGCCATGGCCACGAGCAGGACGCGAGCGACGGCGAAGAAGGCGTCGGGCAGTTCCTCGGCCGACGGATTGATGCCGGCGCGCCAGGCCCGGATTCGGTCCGCCTTGATGCACGCCATGGCCAGCAGCACGGCGCACAGCACGAGGCTCAGCACATTCATTTTCGTCAGCGCGTCCATGATCCGCCCTCCAGTCGCCGCCCCTGCCTCCGCCGTGCGTCCCGGATCGCCACCGCCGTGCCGCCGAGCCCCGCGACGAGGACCACCGCGCCCACGGCCACGTACGTGGCGAGGCGAGCGTTGCGTTCCTCGGCCGTTTCGCCGAGTTGGAACTTGGCCGGGATGGGGGCTTGCTGCTTGCCCAGGCCCTGCTGGGGGTTGGGGGACTCTATGGGGTGTTCGTCCTCCGTCAGGGCTCGGACCGGGTCCACCACTCCCCAGCCGACCACGCGGTCGTGGCCCGCGATCGTGCGCTCAGCGGTCTGCTCGATCTGCGCGACGATCTCGCGAGCGGTCCACGTCGGGTGCTTCGCCTTGATCAGGGCCGCGACGCCGGCGACGTACGGCGCCGAGAAACTCGTGCCGTTGTCGGAGCAGTGGCCGCCCTGGGGGACCGTGGAGATCATGTCGACGCCCGGGGCCGCCACGCCGACGAACTCGCCGGACTGGGAGAAGGAGGCGCGCTCGTTGTTGCGGTCCGAGGCCGCGACCGCGAGGACGCCCTTGTAGGACGCGGGGTACGTCTCCTTGACGTTGCCGCCCAGGCCGTCGTTGCCCGCCGATGCCACGACGACGATCTTCTGGGCCAGGGCCTCGTTGATCGCCAGCTCCAGGTCGGACGTCGGCTTCACCGCGTTCGACGTGTCCTGGGAGATGTTGATGACGCCGGCCCCGGCCTGGACGGCGTAGCGGATCGCCTGCGCCAGACTGTCGGCGGTGCCGTGGCCCTCCGCGTCGTTCTGCTGGACCGGGATGATCGTCGCCTCGGGTGCCAGGCCCACGAAGCCGGTGCCCTCGATGGGGCGCGCGGCGATGATGCCGGCGACCTTGGTGCCGTGGCCGACGGTGTCCGTGGTGCCGTTCTCCTTGCCCCGCTCGATCGGGTTGCCGTCGTCGTCCTTGAGGTTCTTCGGCAGCAGGTTGCGGCCGCTCTTCGCGTCGACCGCGTCGGTGAGCTGCGGATTCGTCACATCCACGCCGGTGTCGATCACCGCCACCCGTACGCCCTTGCCCCTGGACTGGCTCCACAGCTCGTCCAGGAGCACGCGCTGGAGGGACCAAGGACGGCCCGGGTACTTGCCGTTGGGGAACTGACACTGGTCCGAGTACGGGAGGTCTGCCGCCGCCGCGGGGGGCGCGAGGGCGATGGGGGCGAGGGGGGCGGTCGTGAGCAGCGTCGCGGCCACCACAGTCGTCATACGCCGGGCCACTGCGTTCGCCTTACGCGGGACTAGCGCCGTCGTCATACGCGGGACCACCGCGGTCGCCTTACGCGGGACCACCGCCGCCGTCACACGCGCGACCACCGCCGCCGCCACACGCGGGAAGAAGGGCATGTCTCGCATGTCCTCTCCCCTCAGGAACCCTGCGGCTGGCGTGCCGCCGTCGTCGACAGGCGTGGGCCCGTGGGCAGGAACTCCGACCAGGCGGCGGGGATCGGCGCCGGGTCCACGTCCTTGTAGCCCAGCCGGGTCTGGGCCTGCTGGGCCTCCTGCTGAAGCCGCTCGCGGTCCTCGGCCGTCGTACCGATGCCGGCGTCGTCCGTGCCGCTGTCGGCGTTGGACTGCAGGACGTAGCGCAGGCCCGTGTCGGTGACGAGGAAGACGGGGCCGGCCTTGGTCTCCTCGCCCTGGAACTGGCGGTAGAGCTGGCCGGAACCGGGCGTGACATACGCGCTGGAGGAACCAGTGGGGAGCTTGGTCGGGAAGTCCGTGCCCGCCCAGGTGGTCAGGGTCGTGGCGCCCGAACCGGCGTTCACGCCGCGCAGGACGTTGCAGACGGTGCTGCGGCTGCCGGCCGCTCCGGTGGCCTCGTTGACGGGCTGGGGGTCCTCGGTCGGCCAGCGGTGCTCCGTGCCGAACGCCTTGCCCGGGACGATCGCGCCGGGGCCCATCTCCTTGGCCTGACCGGCCTGTCCGAGGGAGGCGAGGTCCTCGCTGAACAGCAGGAGCTGGGCGACGAAGGCCGAGATGGGGGCGACCCGGCCGGGCAGCACCACGTAGTACTGATCCGTGTTGTTGTCGGGCGCCTTGAGCACCATGCCGACCTTGTCGGTCGACTCGTCCAGCTGACCGGGAGCGTCGGCCGCGCCACCCACCTGGTCGGAGATCTCGGGGAAGGAGATCGGGTCGCCCTGGTGCAGGGTCTCCAGCCACTCCTTGGACACCTTCTGCGGCTGCCGCCCGGAGCCGACGACGGCACGCAGCAGCAGTTCGTCGCTCTTGTCGATGGCGTACGACCGTCCGCTCGCGTCCACTACGAAGTGGCGCCCGCCCGGGTCCACGACGTAGAGGAGTTGACCGCCCGTCAGCTTCTCTCCCTTGCCCTCGGTCGCCTTCAGGTCGCGGGAGGCGAGGACCAGGGCCGCCTTCTGGATGGACTCGCCGCCCGCGCTGGGGCGCTCGCAGACCGCCCACCGCTTCTCGCTGCCCGCCTCGGACGCCGAGGGAAGGCGGTCGGGCGCGTACGGGATGCCGATGGTGACGCCGTGCGGGATCTTGCCGTTGTCGAGGACGGACTCGGCGACGGTCACCACCTCGCCCTCGCCCTCGTCGAGGAGCAGCTTGGCGGACGCCATGTTGAGGACCGGGTGCAGCTGGACCTGCTTGCCGGTCTTCAGGATGACATAGCGCGTGGTCGAGTCGCTGGCGACGATCACCTTGGCGTTGGGAGCGTTCCAGCCTTTGGGAGCGGTGGGCTTGAACATGCCCCACGCCCCGAAGACTGCGATGACGATCACGCCCACGATGATGCCGGGAAGCACCGAGCGCAGTGGACGGGGCGCCCCCTCCTCCGAGCCGTCGGGCGAGGACTGAAGGAAGACCGCGACCATGCGGCGCTTCGCGAAGGTGTAGGCATTGAGCTGATCGCGCCGAGATGCCATCTGTGCCTGTCTCTCCCCGTGTTCACATAGGCCGCGCTCCCCGGGGCGACGTGCTCCCCGCCTCCGATGTCAGAGCGGCCCCCTACTATGCCTGGTATCCGCGGGGACTTGTGGAGCGGGTACGGTACCCGGGCTTCAAATGGCCTTGTGCGGTGCTGAAATACCAGCGAGTTGTGAGCAGAACGGGGGGATGGAGTTATGGCTTCCGGAACGCGCGCCCGGTCCCGTGACCGATCGCGGACACGAGGCTCCTCGGCGCCCGGGCGGACACCGGCGCGACGGTCGGCCCCGCCGAGCGCGCTTCAGCTCAGGGTGCGTTCGGGGCAGATCGGGGCATTCCGGTTGCAACGCATCGTCCTGCTCGAGATCGCGGCCGCCATCCTGCTCGTCGGATGGGTGATCGATCCCGTGGCCCTGGTGCCCGCGGCAGTCGTCGCCATCTGCCTGGTGCTGCTCTCCTTCTTCCGTCGCCGCGGCCGCTCCCTGCCCGAATGGCTGGCCACGGCACGGGCGTTGAAAGCGCGACAGCGCCGGGCCGCGAGTACGCCGATACCGGAGGGCACGGAGCCGGGGCTCGCGCCGGCCGTGGAGTGCGACCCGAGTCTGCGGACGTACACGTACGCCGGCCGTGACCGCCGCCCCGTCGGAATCATCGGGGACGGCACGTTCGTCACCGCGGTCTTGCAGGTGGAGGCCGACGCCACCGCGCTGCGGGCCGAGCGGAACCGCCAGCCGCTGCCGCTCACCCTGGTGTACGACGCGCTGGACGTCGACGGGGTCCGGCTGGAGTCGGCGCAGGTCGTCCTGCACACCCAGCCCGCGCCCGCGATTCATCTGCCCCAGCAGTCCGTGGCCGTCGCCAACTACGCGCCGCTTCAGGAGCAGACGGGTGCGCCGGCGGTGCGGATCACGTGGATCGCGCTGAAGCTCGATCCGGAGCTGTGCCCGGAGGCCGTGGCCGCGCGCGGTGGCGGTCTCGTCGGCGCGCAGAAGTGTGTGGTGCGTGCCGCCGATCACCTGGCGAGCCGGCTGACCGGGGCAGGGTTCCGCGCGCACCTCCTCGACGAGGACGAGCTGACCTCCGCCATCGCCACCTCCGCCTGCGCCAACCCACTGGTGACGGCGGAGGCCGGGCGGACGGACACGCGGGAGCGGCGGACCGAGGAGTCGGGCCGGAGCTGGCGCTGCGACAACCGCAGACACACCACCTACTGGATCCGTCGGTGGCCCGCACTGGGCGGCGAGAGGGCGCCGTCGCTGCCGCAGCTCCTCGCCCTGGTCACGGCCGTACCCGCGCTCGCCACCACCTTCAGCCTGACGCTCACGCGCGGGGAGCGGCAGGAGGCCTCCGTGTGCGGGCACCTGCGGGTGACCGGGCGCGGTGACGACGAACTCGTCGCCGCCCGGCGCGCGTTGCAGGGCGCGGCGCGGCACACGGGCACGGGCCTCGCCCGCCTCGACCGGGAACAGGTACCCGGCATGCTCGCCACTCTGCCCCTCGGAGGTGCCCGGTGACGTCGATGACCACGCGCGTGGGACAGGCGGCCACCGGTCGCGGCGAGCCACAGCCCTCCGTCCCCGAGCGGGCACGCGAACTGCTGCGCAGCGGCCTCGGGTTGGTCGGCCCGCGACACGCTCGGCACTCCGTGTCCGTCGACCAGTTGGACGCCCTCACCCTCCCCATCGGCGACGACGGCGTCGTCATCGGAGTGGACGCGGAGGGGCGGCCCGCGGTGCTGGGGCTCAATCGGCCGACTCCGTACGACGTCGTCCTCATCGGCGGGCTGTGGACCGTGCAGGTCATCGCGCTCAGAGCGGCGGCCACGGGGGCGCGCGTGGCAGTGGAGACGGGGCGGCCGCAGGCGTGGATGCAGATGGTGCACGCCATGGGCGGCGGGCAGAACGGCCTGGCCGTGTACGAGGTCGGGCGGGTGCCCCCGCAGGGCACTTCGGCGGGGACGCCCGTGCTGGTGGTGCGGGACTGCGGCATGCGGCCGCCGCGCGGTCGGGTCGTCTCCGGGCCCTGGCAGTCGGTGCTGACCCTCCTGCCGTACCTCAGCCCGGTGGCTCCGCGGCTCGTGCGGCAGGCGCGGCTCGTCGGGGTGCAGAGAATCTCGCCGGACGAGGCGACGGAGCTGGGTCGCACGATGGCGCTGCCGCGGGCCGAGGTGGAGGCCCTGCCCGGCCTCTCCGACGGCCTCACGCTCTGGTGCACCGACCGCGACCGTCAGTACGTGATGACCCAGCCCACCGATGCCGAGATCGGATTGTTGGGTATGCCACGAAGGATGGACTGAATCCGCCAGCCTCTGACGCGAATTGAGCATTCGGCGTGATTGTTCCGTTTTGCCGCTGCTTACTTTGTCCGTTATCAGGTCATTCGCCCTCCGAAAGCAGGGCCGAGTACGGTACTTGGGAGACGGTAGGGGTGCTGTGGGCGGGCCTTGGGGGATGGACAGGCCTGCCTAGGTGGGGCGCGTGATGATTAGGCTGGGAGCGGGCGCTATGCCAGAACCCGTGGACCGGACATCTGCGGCCCAGGGGGAGAGCCGGTGGATCGGACGACCTCGAACGACCAAGGCCGACAAGTAGCCGACAAGCCGACAAGTAGTCGCCCCGACACGGCATGAGGGTGCTCGACCACACCAGGAGGAATTGTGAGCAGCGATCGGGACGGGACCCGCGGGGGCTGGGCCACACCCGGCGATGACCAGCCCGACGCCGAGTCCGCTATCGAGACGACGGGCGAGTTCACCATCGACTACGCGCCGCCCGCCTGGTACACGCAGAACGCGTCCGGGGGTTCGGAGCAGGGGTCGAGCCCGGGGGCGGGTGCGGGATCGGGTGCGGGTTCAGGTCCGGATCCGGGTGCGGGTCCAGGTCCAAGTCCGGGTTCGGGTTCGGGTTCGGGTTCGGCTGGAGCCGGGGCGGGCGCGGGTTCGCCGGGTTCCTCCGCTTCCTCCGATGCGCCCGCCGCCCCGCTGCCGGGGCTGGTGCCGCCTGCGCATTCGGCACCTTCCTCGGGGCCGGCCTCGATTCCGGCTCCGGCTCCGGGAGCGCCGTTCACCCCGCCGGCGCCGCCGGCGTCGTCACCCGGGGCTCCCTTCACCCCGCCACCGCCCGCCCCGGGGGCCGCGTTCACGCCGCCCGCCCCGCCCACGGGGGGCCCGGCCGGCGTGCCCCGGCTTCCGGTAGGGAGCGGGTTCGAGCCCCAGGGGCCGTCACGGGGAGAGGCCCGGCCCGAGGCACCCTCGGCGGATCCGGCGTCCCCGACGGCCGTTCCGAACATTCCTGTCGGCGGATTCCAGGCGCAGTGGAGCACTCCGGCGCCGTCGAATTCGCCTGCGGCGCCGACTTTCCCGGCTCCGCCTGCCCCGCCGACTCCTGCTGCCGCCCCGACCGCCGAGGAAGCGGAGGAAGCGGAGGCCACGAACGGCGATCTGGAGAGCGGCGCCACCATGCGGTTCTCCGCCGTCGCGCTGAAGCGGGAGATCGCGGAGCGTGCCGGTGCCGGTGAGACCACGGGCCAGGACGAGGGTGCCGCGGTCGCGTCCGAGCACGGTGAGTGGGACGACGATGTCGTGACGTCGGATGTGGATGTCGATGCGGACGCGGAAGCCGACGACGTTGCCTCGGAGGCGGCTGAGTCGGATGACACGGACGACGAGACCGGCCGGGCCGATCCGAGCGATCTGGCCGACGACTCCGGTGTGACGGACGTGGCCGAGTTCGAAAGTGCTTCCGGGGTCCTGGAGGCGGACGACGCGGAGCGCGCGGACGCCGAGCAGCCGGAGCAGGCCGACGCTGCGGATGCCTCGCACGTCGAGGACATCGAGGACGTCGAGGTCACGGACGCTACGACTGACGCCTCTTCTGCAAGCAGCGAGCCGTCCGACGTGGCATCGGCGGACGTGGTTCCTTCAGACGCGGCTTCCGCAGACGCTCCTCTGTCGGACGCGGCGCCCGCAGATGCCGTTCAGGCGGACGCCGCTCCGGGCGCCCCGCAGGACGCCCCGGCCGCCTGGGCTCCCCCGCCGACGCCACAGAGCGGGCTGCCGCCGTTGCCGCCGTCGTATCAGCCCGCCGCCCCCGCACCGGGGGGCCAGTGGCCCGCGCCGCCCCAGGCCCAGCCGGCGGAGCCGACGGCGCCCGCGCAGGGTCAGCCGCCCGTCCCTTCCCAGCAGCCGCCCTTCCAGCCGCAGGCGCCGCAGCCCGCGCCCGCCGCCTGGAACCCGAGCGCCCCGACACCGCAGAGCCCGGCACCGAACCCGGCCGCACAACAGCCCGGCGGTCCGCAAGGGGGCTACGGCTTCCCGCAGCCTCCCGCGCCCAACGCGCCCGGCGGCTACGGCTTCCCACAGCCCGACGGCCCGCCTGCTCCTGCCCCCAATCCGCAGAGCGGCTACGGCTTCCCACAGCCCGGCACCCCGGCACAGCAGCCCGGCAACGCCCCCGCCCCTCCGCCCAACCCTCAGGGTGGCTACGGCTTCCCGCAGCCCCCGGCGCCCAACGCACCCGGCGGCTACGGCTTCCCCCACCAGGGCGCCCCCGCCGCCCCCCACGCCCAACCGCAGCCCGCCCCTCCGACTCCCCAGGCACCGGCCGAGGCGCACCCCGCACCGGGCGGCTACGGCTTTCCGCAGCCTCCGGGACCCAATGCGCCCCACACGCCCGGCGGCTACGGCTTCCCCCATCCCGGCACCCCCGGCACCCCTGCCGGCCCGAACGCCCAGCCCGCCCCCAACTCCCCCGCTCAACCCGGCGGCTACGGCTTCCCACAACCGCCGGCGCAACAAGGACAGCAGGGCCAGCAGGGCCAGCAGGGCCAACCGCAGCTCGGCGTACCCCAGTCGCCGGACGGGCAGGTGCCGCCGGGTGCTCCGCACGGAGCCCCGCAGGGATACGCCCCCCAGGCCCCCCAGGCGCCGCAGGCACCCCAAGCCGCTCAGCCCCCGCAGCAGCCCGTCGACCCCCGTGCCGGGGCCGCCTGGCCGCAGCCCATGCAGCATGATCAGCGGCAGCCGACCAATCCCGGTGCCGCGCCGCTCGGTTACACCGCGGCCGTGGAGCTGTCCTCCGACCGGCTGCTCAACAGCAAGAAGCAGAAGGCGAAGAGCAGCCGTCCGGCACCCGGCGGCCGGTTCAAGCTGGGCGGGAAGAAGGAAGAAGCCGAGCGGCAGCGGAAGCTGGACCTGATCCGCACGCCCGTGCTGTCCTGCTACCGGATCGCCGTGATCAGTCTCAAGGGCGGTGTCGGCAAGACGACCACCACCACCGCGCTCGGCTCCACGCTCGCCACCGAGCGGCAGGACAAGATCCTCGCCATTGACGCGAATCCGGACGCCGGTACGCTCGGCCGCCGTGTGCGCCGGGAGACCGGGGCCACCATCCGTGACCTCGTCCAGGCGATCCCGTACCTCAACTCGTACATGGACATCCGGCGGTTCACGTCCCAGGCGCCGTCCGGGCTCGAAATCATCGCCAACGACGTCGATCCCGCCGTGTCCACGACCTTCAACGACGAGGACTACCGGCGCGCCATCGACGTGCTCGGCAAGCAGTACCCGGTCATCCTCACCGACTCCGGTACCGGTCTCCTCTACAGCGCCATGCGCGGTGTGCTCGACCTCGCCGACCAGCTCATCATCATCTCGACGCCGTCCGTGGACGGTGCGAGCAGTGCGAGTACGACGCTGGACTGGCTGTCCGCGCACGGGTACGCCGATCTCGTCTCGCGGTCGATCACCGTCATCTCCGGTGTCCGCGAGACCGGCAAGATGATCAAGGTGGAGGACATCGTCAGCCACTTCGAGACTCGGTGCCGAGGTGTGATCGTCGTGCCCTTCGACGAGCATCTCGCCGCCGGTGCCGAGGTCAACCTGGACATGATGCGGCCGAAGGTACGGGAGGCGTACTTCAACCTCGCGGCGATGGTCGCCGAGGACCTGCCCCGCCACCAGCAGTCGCACGGCCTGTGGACCAGCGACGGCAACCCGCCACCGGTGGCCGCCCCGCCGCTGCCGGGCCAGCAAGGGCCGGGCCAGGTTCAGGGACAGCAGGTCCCGGGACAGCCCGCTCCGTACCCGCAGCAACCCCACCCCGGCCAGCCCTACGCCCACCCGGGACACCCGGGACACCCGGGGCAGCAGGGCCCGGGCCAGCAGACCCAGCCGCCCGCACAGCCGGGTCAACCCGGACAGCCGTACCCGCAAGCCGGCGGCCAGCAGCCCTATCCGCCGCAGCCGGGTCAGCCGTACCCCGGCTACCCCCAGCCGGACGGGCAGAACCCGCCCCCTCCCCCGCCGCCGCAGCGGTAACCCGTAGCGCAAGGGAGAAACCGCAAGGGAGAAACGAAGAAGGGCGGCCGGTGCCTCGACAAGGCACCGGCCGCCCTTCGGCGTCGTACGGAGAACTAAGGGAGATCTACTCCCCGGTGTCCACCGCGGCGACCAGTTCACGGCAGCGCTTGACGTCCTCGGCCATCTGCACCATCAGCGCGTCGAGCGTGTCGAACCTGGCCTGCCCGCGGACGAAGGCCAGGAAGTCGACGGCGACATGCAGGCCGTACAGTTCCAGGCCCACGCGGTCGATGGCGTACGCCTCCACCGTGCGCTCGGTGCCGTCGAACTGCGGGTTCGTGCCGACGGAGATCGCGGCCGGCATCGCCTCGCCGGCCACGTGCAGCCAGCCCGCGTAGACGCCGTCGGCGGGGATCGCGGTGTGCGGGAGGGTCTCGACGTTCGCCGTGGGGAAGCCGAGTTCACGGCCGCGCTGGGCACCGCGGACGACCACGCCCTCCACCCGGTGCGGGCGGCCCAGGATCTCGGAAGCGCCCTCGACATCGCCCGCGGCGACCAGACGCCGGGTCAGGGTCGAGGAGAAGGGCTCGCCACCGCCCGCCTCGCCGGACACGTACAGGTCGACGACCTCGACCTCGAAGTCGTGGACCTTGCCCTGCTCTACGAGGAAGTCCACGTTCCCCGCGGCCCTGTGGCCGAAGCGGAAGTTGGGGCCCTCGACGGCCGCCTTGGCGTGCAGCTTGCCGACCAGGACCTTGACGACGAAGTCGGCCGGGGACAGCTTCGAGAACTCCGTCGTGAAGGGCAGGATCAGCACCGCGTCCACGCCCAGCTCGGCCATCAGCTCGGCACGGCGGTGGTGCGGGGCGAGCAGCGGTGGGTGGCTGCCGGGGCGGACGACCTCGCTGGGGTGCGGATCGAAGGTGACGACGACGGCCGGGACACCCAGCTCGCGGGCGCGCTCCACGGCGTGCCGGATGATCAGCTGGTGCCCGCGGTGGACCCCGTCATAAGAACCGATGGTGACGACGCTGCGCCCCCAGTCCTCGGGGATGTCCTCCATGCCACGCCAGCGCTGCACTGTGACCGCTCCTCGTCGCATCCTTGTCGAACCCGTGTCCGTCTCGCTGTGTCTTACGCAGGTCTAAGGGTGCCATGCCGGGTGGCTCGGTCTCGCATCGGCATGGGCTTGTGACCGGACCCACGTAAAGCCGAAGCAACCGGGCGGAGGTCATGCGGGGACTCGCACCCCCGCCAGGTTTTCGATCATCCGGCGCGCGCTGGGGCCCACCACCGCCGCCCAGTCGTCCGGGCTCTCGGCCAGCCAGCCCGCCACCAGCACGGCGAAGCCGGGGACGTGGCGGCCCAGGTCGACGAGGCCGTGGTCGAAGCGGGTCGCGCCGGCCGGGGTGCGGACCAGGAGGAGGCCGGTGCGGTGGACCAGGTCCCGTACCCCGGCGTCCGCGCGCCCGGCCGCGGTGTGCAACACCGTGACCAGGACGGACGGGGCGTGCTCGTGGGTCAGGAGGAACTCGAGGAGTTCGTGGCGCAAGGGGTGGGAGGCGGGTGCGCCGGGGGTGGCCAGGACGGTCGCGAGGGCCGCCCGTACCTGCTCCGGGCCGCCGTCCAGCAGGCCCTTGACCAGCGGGAGGAGGACCCCCCGGGCGGCGGGCCCGTAGTCCAGGCGCCGGTCCACGTACGCGGCCACGTCCACGGCCGTCTCCGGCCGCCGCTCCACCGCCTCCCGGACGAGGGCGGCGACCCGGCGGGCCAAGGCGGGCGGAGTGACGTCGGCGAGCGTGCGCAGCGCCGCTCCGGCGTCCGGGCGGCGCAGCCGTGCCCGGAAGGCGTCGAGGACGGGCTCGGGATGGGTCGTCAGGGCGGGGACCAGCGCGTCGGGCGGGAGGTGCGGGTCGCCGGCCATGAAGTGCCCGAGGGCCTGCGGGAGATGGCGGTCGCGGGTGTTCGGGTCCCGGACGAGCAGGGCGAGCGCGGCGCCGTGCAGGGTGCAGTCGGCGGGGCGGGCGAGCAGCGCGAGGGCGGCGTGGCGCAGGAGCTCGCGGTCGGCCTCGGTGTGGGCGTGCGGGGCGGCACGCAGTCCGTACGCCACCGCCGCGACCCGGCGCGCGGGCCGCTCGTCGTGCGCCCAGCGGTCGACGGCCCGGCACAGCGCGGGCGGTTCGTCCTCCGCGAGGATGGCGAGCAGCTCGTCGGCCCGCGGATGCGCCCGGTCGACGAGGACTTCGGTGAGGTGGTCCAGCGCGCGGTGGCGGTGCGTGTGCAGCAGGGCCTGCGCGGCCTTCGCCACGGTCGCGTGGGGGGTGGCGGGCAGCGGCCGCTCGTCGTCGAACCAGCGGGTGAGACGCGGTTGTACGACGGTGGGGTCGGCGATGAGCAGCCGGGCGACGGCGTCGAGGAACCGCGGGCCGGACTGGTGCGGGGGGCTGTCGGCGAGGACGAGCCGGCGCAGGAGTTCGAGGCGGGTGTCGTGCGGAAGCGGCAGATCGGCCCAGAAGTCGGGCCCCAGCTCCGCGGGAACCGGCCGGTCCTGTCGGCGCCAGGTCAGGATCCGGTCGGTGAGCAGTTCCAGGACGTCCGCGTACGGCGTCGCGTCGGGCACGCCCAGCAGGGTGCCGGTGAGGAGGCGGGCCGCCCACCAGGAGTGCGGGTCCGCGTCGAGCGCGTGCGTCAACTCCGCCAGGCGGTGGGCGAGTCGGGGGGCGCCGTGCTGGCGGGCGAGGAGCAGCAGGGCCTGGAGGACGGGGCCGATGCGGTGGTGCGGGACGGGGACGGAGTGGTCGCCGTGCGGGTGGGTGCGGCGGCGGTGGACCAGGGCGCGCAGCGCCTCGTCCAGGTCGAGGTGCGTGCCCTGGATCCAGTCGGCGAGTTCCTCGTGGGCGAAGCGGTAGCCGCCGGCGGCGGGGACGAGGAGGCCCTCGGTGAGCACCGCGGACGCCCAGCCGGTGCCGCCGCCGAGCCTCGCCGGGGCGGTCCCCCAGGGGAAGATCGCCTCGAACGACTCCCGGTCCAGCTCGCCCTGTCCGGGGCCAAGGCTGCGGCGGGCGGCCTCGTGGACCTGGCCGGCGACCTTGGCGGCGAGACGGCGTACGGCGGTGCGGCGCAGGCCGTTCTCGGCGGCGAGGCGGACGGCGATGCGGAGGCACATCAGATCGAGGTAGGCGGAGAAGACGTCGTGGCGGTCGAGGTGGGTGCTGGGGTCGGGGGCGTTGCGGTGAGCGGCGCGGATCTCCGAGAGGAGGTGGAGGGTGAGGGGGTGGCGGGCGTCGGAGTCCCTCAGGGCGTTTTCCGGGATGCCGTATCGCGTGCGGGCTTGGTGGGCCTCGTCTTCCTGGAGGTCTCCCAGGTGTACGCAGGGTGGGAGCCGTGGGGGTGTTTTCGCCCCCGCCGCCCCTTCCCTTCCCGTCCCTGGGGGCTGCCGCCCCCAGACCCCCGCTTCGGCCTGAACGGCCTCGTCCTCAAGCGCCGGACGGGCTGAAGGCAACTGACCGGCGTTGCAAGGCCAAGCGCCTCCGTGCAGCATCTCTTCAGGAAACCTCACCCCCTCCCAGTACTCCCCCCGACACCCCACCACCAGCCGCGCGCCCGTCCCCCGCAGCCACTTCGCCGTCCCCTCGGTCCACTCACGCAGGCATTGGGCCAGGGCAGGGGGCATTTCCTCGGGGCCGTCGAGGAGGAGCAGCAGGGGGCGGCCGGTGGCGTGGGAGAGGCGGGCCAGGCGTTCGGGGGTGATGTCGCCCAGGTCTGTGGGGAGAGCGGGGGCCGAGGCCGCGACGATGCGGGCGGCGCGGTTCAGTGCCCGGCGGGCCGCGTCCGCCACCGAGGTGTCCTCGTCCCTGAGGTCGGCGCCGCGCAGCCACAGCGTGGGGGCCGGTTGCGGGCTGCGGTGCCGGCGGGCGGCGAGCGCCGCCAGTTCCGTCGTACGGCCGCTGCCGGGTGGTCCGACGAGCCCGAGGACGGCGGCCGGGCCGACGGTGAACGCGGCGAACTCCGCTGCTGTCGCGGCCCGTTCGACCGGCTCCACCGCTCCCGGTGCGCCCGCACCCGCCCGGCCCACGTAGCCCGCCAGTACGCCCGGCGGGCCGTCCTGCCCCACCGAGGTCGCCGTCAGCTCCAGTACGCCGGCCAGGTTGAGGTCGGCGCCGTACGCGGGGACCGTCGCCGCGTTCTCGGCGAGCAGGTCGGCGAGGGGGCCGGCGGGCGGCGGGCGCAGCGGCACCGCGAAGCCGACGTCACGGTGGCCGCTGTGCAGGGCGGTGCCGAGGACGCCGACCACGGCGCCGGTCCCGGCGTCCAGCACCGGACCTCCGGCGGCTCCGCCGCCCAGCCGCAGCGCGTCCCGGCCGGCCGTGCCGATCGCCAACTCCAGGACGTCGTCGAGGAGATGGAAGCGGTCCGTGGCCGCGTAGGTCACGGAGGTCGCGCCCAGCACGCGTGCCTCGCGCCAGCAGCCGGCCGGGATCCGCACATACGTGCCGGTCTCCAGCCGGTCCCGCACGGTGACGGGGAGCGGGTCCACGCCGAGGCCTTCGGTGCGTACGAGGGCGAGGTCCAGGTCGGGCAGCGGGGTCACCGCGTCGGCGGTGACGACCCGGTCGCGGTCCCCGGCGGCGTGCAGGACCAGGCGGGGCAGGCCGTCGACAGTCTCGTGGCTGGTGATGACCGTGCCGTGGTGGTCGGCCACGAAGCCGGTGCCCCGGGGTCGGCCGGCGAGGTCATGGATGTACACCAGGGCTTCGTCCAGCCCGGGTCCCTGGCCCTGCCCCTGCCCTCCGGGTTCCTGACCCTGCCCCTGCCCTCCGGGTTCCTGGCCTCCGGATTCCTGTCCCCGTCCTTGTCCTTCTGGTCCCCGTCCCTGTTCTTCCGGGCCGGGGCGCTGTCGGCCGCGCGCTCCCGCCATGGTCGAACCTCCCCGTCGTACACACGTGCCTGTCTCCCGTACGCACGCACGTGTCTGTCTTCGACGGTAGGCGCGAGGTGATCAGCGGGAAAGATCGCGTGACGAAAGCGCCCCCTTCCGCTCCCCCGGTTCACTCCGAGCGCCGGTCCGGACGGGTGAATGGGCGGGGGCCGCTGGATACACCCTAGGGGTGGGGGAACCGAGGGGGGCCCGTGGAGCGGCGGCAGCGACGACCCCGTGATCGCCGCTCCACGGGCGGATACCGCGCACCGCTCAGCAGGTCAGCAGCTCAGCCGAAGACGGCCAGGCTCTTGGCCTTGCCCTTCTGCTCCTCGACCAGTGCGAGGAAGCGGCCCTCGGGGTCGAAGACGGCCACGGCACCGGCGCTCGCGTACTCCTCGGGCATGTCGAGCCGTACGCCGTTGGTGAGCAGCCGGGCCCGTCTGGCGTCCACGTCCCAGCGCGGGAACGCGGCCGTGGCGGCCTCGGCGATCGGCATCACGGTCAGCTCCTCCTGGAGCTGGTCCAGCGTCTTGGCGGAGTCCAGCTTGTACGGGCCGACGCGGGTGCGGCGCAGCGCCGTGAGGTGGCCGCCGACGCCGAGGTCGGCGCCCAGATCGCGGGCCAGGGCCCGGATGTAGGTGCCGGACGAGCAGACCACCGAGACGATCAGGTCGAGCACGGGGGTGCCGTCCTCGGCCACGGCGTCGCGGACGTCGTACACGCTGAAGGAGGAGACGGTGACGGGGCGGGCGGGGATCTCGAAGTCCTCGCCCTCGCGCGCCCGTTTGTAGGAGCGGACCCCGTCGATCTTGATAGCGCTGACCTTGGACGGCACCTGCATGATCTTGCCGGTCAGCTTGGCGATGCCGGTGTCGATGACGTCGCGGGTGATCTTCGAGGCGTCGGCGGACGCGGTGACATCGCCCTCGGCGTCGTCGGTCAGGGTCGTCTGCCCGAGGCGGACGGTCCCCAGGTACTCCTTCTCCGTGAGCGCGAGGTGGCCGAGGAGCTTGGTCGCCTTCTCGACGCCGAGGACGAGGACGCCGGTGGCCATCGGGTCGAGGGTGCCGGCGTGGCCGACGCGGCGGGTTCTGGCGATCCCGCGCATCTTGGCGACGACGTCGTGCGAGGTGAAGCCCGACGGCTTGTCGACGATGACAAGGCCGTCGGGCGTCCGGTTCTTCTGGGTCATTCGGCGGCGTCGTCCTCTTCCTCGTCCGGCTTCCGGTACGGGTCGGCGTCGCCGGCGTACTTGGCACCGGCCGAGACCTCGCGCACCTTCTCGTCGGACTGGCGCGCCTTGTCGAGGAGGTCCTCGATGGTCTTGGCGGTGTCGGGCAGCGCGTCGGCCACGAACGCCAGCGTCGGCGTGAACTTCACGCCGGCCGCCGCGCCGACCGCGGAGCGGAGCACGCCCTTGGCGCTCTCCAGGCCGGCGGCCGCGGCCGCCCGCTCCTCGTCGTCCCCGTACACCGTGTAGAAGACGGTCGCCTCCCGCAGGTCACCCGTGACCCGGGTGTCCGTGATGGTGACGTGCGAGCCGAGCCGCGGGTCCTTGATCCCGCGCTGCAGCTTCTGGGCCACCACCTCTCGGATGAGGTCCGCCAGCCTTTTCGCCCGCGCGTTGTCGGCCACTGGTCCGCTCCCGTTCTTCCTGTCTACGTCGTTCCATGGTCGTCAGTCGTCCTCGCCGTGCAAGCGCCGCCTGACGGACAGCAGCTCCACCTCGGGGCGGCCGGCGACCAGCCGTTCGCACCGGTCCAGTACGTCGGTGAGATGCCCCGTGTCACCGGACACCACGGCGAGGCCGATGACGGCTCGCCGGTAGAGGTCCATATGGTCCACCTCGGCCGCGCTCACCGCGTACTTCCGCTGGAGCTCGGCGACGATCGGGCGGACGACGGAGCGCTTCTCCTTCAGCGACCGTATGTCGCCGAGGAGGAGGTCGAAGGACAGAGTCCCCACATACATGTGTGTAACCGGTTCACCCGCCGGTACGGGATCGATGGCCCCGCCATCCATGAGGCGGGGACATCAGAACCGTACAACGAACGGCCGGGGCCGATCGACGGAAATTACTCGCCGTCGACCGGCCCCGGACCGGACCGTCTCGGAAGCCCGAGCGCTTACACGCGCGGCTTCTCCCGCATCTCGTACGTCGCGATGACGTCGTCGATCTTGATGTCGTTGAAGTTGCCGAGGTTGATACCGCCCTCGAACCCTTCGCGGATCTCGGTGACGTCGTCCTTGAAGCGGCGCAGACCGGAGATGGTGAGGTTCTCCGCGATGACCTTGCCATCGCGCAGCAGGCGCGCCTTGGTGTTGCGCTTGACCTCGCCGGACCGGACGAGCACACCGGCGATGTTGCCCAGCTTGGACGAGCGGAAGACCTCGCGGATCTCCGCCGTGCCGAGCTCGACCTCTTCGTACTCCGGCTTGAGCATGCCCTTGAGGGCCGCCTCGATCTCCTCGATCGCCTGGTAGATGACCGAGTAGTAGCGGACGTCCACGCCTTCGCGCTCGGCCATCTGCTGCGCACGCCCCGCGGCGCGCACGTTGAAGCCGATCACGATGGCGTCCGAGCCCATCGCCAGGTCGATGTCGGACTCCGTGACCGCACCGACGCCGCGGTGCAGGACGCGGATGTCGACCTCTTCGCCGACGTCCAGCTGGAGCAGGGAGGACTCCAGGGCCTCGACGGAACCAGACGCGTCACCCTTGATGATCAGGTTCAGCTGCTGGATCTCGCCGGCCTTGAGCACCTTGTCCAGGTCCTCCAGGGAGACGCGACGCGTGCGCTTGGCGAAGGCAGCGTTGCGCTCGCGGGCGGCGCGCTTCTCGGCGATCTGACGGGCCGTACGGTCCTCGTCCACCACCAGGAAGTTGTCGCCCGCACCCGGGACGTTGGTCAGGCCCAGGACCTGGACCGGCGTCGACGGGCCGGCCTCGGCCACGTTGTTGCCGTTGTCGTCGAGCATCGCCCGGACTCGGCCGTACGCGTCGCCGACCACCATCGTGTCGCCGACCCGCAGCGTGCCGCGCTGGACGAGGACCGTCGACACGGCACCGCGGCCGCGGTCGAGACGGGACTCGATCGAGATGCCCTGCGCGTCCTGACTCGGGTTGGCCCGCAGGTCGAGCGAGGCGTCGGCCGTGAGGATCACGGCCTCCAGCAGGGAGTCGATGTTGAGACCCTGCTTGGCGGAGATGTCGACGAACATGGTCTCGCCGCCGTACTCCTCGGCCACGAGGCCGTACTCGGTCAGCTGACCGCGCACCTTGGTCGGGTCCGCGCCCTCGACGTCGATCTTGTTGACCGCGACGACGATCGGGACCTCGGCCGCCTTGGCGTGGTTGAGCGCCTCGACCGTCTGCGGCATGACGCCGTCGTTGGCCGCGACGACCAGGATCGCGATGTCGGTCGACCGCGCACCACGGGCACGCATGGCGGTGAACGCCTCGTGACCCGGGGTGTCGATGAAGGTGATCTTGCGATCCTCTTCGTTGACCTCGGTCGCGACCTGGTAGGCACCGATGTGCTGGGTGATGCCGCCGGCCTCGCCCGCGATGACGTTCGTCTTGCGGATGGCGTCGAGCAGTCGGGTCTTTCCGTGGTCGACGTGACCCATGACGGTGACGACCGGCGGACGGACCACCAGGTCCTCCTCGTCGCCCTCGTCCTCGCCGAACTCGATGTCGAAGGACTCCAGGAGCTCGCGGTCCTCCTCCTCGGGGCTGACGATCTGAACCGTGTAGTTCATCTCGCTGGCGAGGAGTTGCAGCGTCTCGTCGGAGACGGACTGCGTGGCCGTGACCATTTCGCCGAGGTTCATCATGACCGCGACGAGGGACGCCGGATTGGCGTTGATCTTCTCCGCGAAGTCGGTGAGGGAGGCACCGCGCGACAGGCGAATGGACTCGCCGTTGCCGCGAGGCAGCATCACGCCGCCGACCGACGGGGCCTGCATGGCCTCGTACTCCTGGCGCCTCTGACGCTTCGACTTGCGGCCACGACGCGCGGGACCGCCGGGACGGCCGAAGGCGCCCTGCGTGCCACCACGACCGCCCGGACCACCGGGACGACCGCCGAAGCCGGGACGACCGCCGCCGCCACCGGGACCACCCGGACGACCGGCGAAACCGCCGCCACCGCCACCGGGACCACCGGGACGACCGGCGAAACCGCCGCCGCCACCACCGGGACCGGCCGGGCGACCGGCGAAGCCGCCGCCACCCGGACGACCGCCGCCACCGCCGCCGGGACGACCGCCGCCGCCGGGACCGCGGCCACCAGGACCACCGCCACCGGGACGCGGACCGGCAGCCGGACGCTGCGGCATCATGCCGGGGTTGGGACGCGCACCGCCGGGACCGCCGCCGGGACGCGGACCGCCGCCCTGCGGACGGGGCATGCCGCCCGGGGACGGACGCGCGCCGCCCGGGGACTGCGGACGGGGACCGCCCGCCGCGCCCTGGGGACGGGGACCGCGGTCGCCGCCGCCCTGCGGACGCGGAGCGCGCTCGGGGGCACCGGGAGCACCCGGGCCACCGGGACGCGGGGCACCGCCCGGACGGGGCGCCTGCGGGCGCGCCATGCCGGTGGAGCCACCGGAGGTGAACGGGTTGTTGCCCGGACGGGGACCGGCCGGACGAGCACCGGGACGCCGCTCCTGGCCACCCGGACGCGGAGCGCCCGGACGCTCACCACGGCCCTGGCCGCGGTCCTGACCGGGACCGGCCGGACGGGCACCACCGGGACGCTGACCCTGACCCTGGCCCTGACCACTCGGACGCGGAGCGCCCGGGCGGGGACCCGAGGAGGATGCGGCGGGAGCCGCCGGAGCCGACGGAGTCTGCGGTGCCGCGGGAGGCGCCGGGGGTGCCGTGAACTCGGGCGCGGTCGGCGCCGGAGACGCCGGGGCGGGCCGCGGCGCGGGCTTGGGGCCCGGAGTCGGGCGCGGGCCGGGAGCGGCCGGGGCGGCCGGAGCCGCGGGACGCTCTGCGGCGGCCGGCTTCGGGGCCGGCGGGCGCGGGGCGGCCGGACGGGCAGCCTGCGCCGGAGAAGGGGCCGCCGAGTTCGGGGCGGCCTTGCGTGCGGAAGCGGACTTGCCGCCTCCGTTGCCCTGCTGGAGGGCGTCGGTCAACTTGCGTACAACGGGCGCCTCGATCGTCGAGGACGCCGAACGGACGAATTCACCGAGTTCTTGGAGCTTGGCCATGACGACCTTGCTCTCCACCCCGAACTCCTTGGCGAGTTCGTATACCCGGACCTTAGCCACTTCGCTCCTTTTAGGTCCGGGTTGCGTCCGGACCGTCGCTACTTCATGGGCGTACTCATCGCGTGCTCATCGAGTGCTCATCGCAATCTCGACCTACTTCCAACTCGCGGGGTACCAGGGCCGCACGGGGTTCCGCGCGACACGTTTCACGGTGTTGCCTGTGCAGCGAACCGCTGCTCAGCAACCTTCTGTCTGCTCGACGTACTGGCGCAACGCCTTTACGTCGAGCGCTCCCGGGGCGCGCAACGCCCTCGTGAACGCCCGGCGGCGCACCGCCTGGTCGAGACAGACCGGGGCGGGGTGTACGTACGCACCCCGGCCGGGCAGCGTACCGCGAGGATCAGGGACGCATGCACCCTTGATCGCCACGATGCGCAGCAGATCGGTCTTGGCCGCTCGCTCCCGGCACCCCACACAGGTGCGTTCAGGGCAGGCTCGGGTTGGCGTCCGGCCAGACACTCTTAAGTCTACCTCCCCGTAACGACCTCACCCCTTTGGGGCAGGAATCGAACGGTCCTTGTCGTGATCTAAGCGACGTGCGGCTTGGATCTATTCCCCGGACCCTATTCCCGGCACCTGTTCCCCGGCCCCAGGAGACCTAGGGCCTGTCCTGGTCGCCGGGCTGTTCGGTGTCCGGCCGGATGTCGATCCGCCAGCCGGTGAGCCGGGCCGCGAGCCGGGCGTTCTGCCCTTCCTTGCCGATCGCCAGCGACAGCTGGTAGTCCGGCACGGTCACCCGGGCCGACCTGGCCGCCATGTCCACGACCTCCACCTTGGAGACGCGGGCCGGCGAGAGCGCGTTCGCCACCATCTCGGCCGGGTCGTCCGACCAGTCGACGATGTCGATCTTCTCGCCGTTCAGCTCGCCCATGACATTGCGCACCCGGCCGCCCATGGGGCCGATACAGGCGCCCTTGGCGTTCAGACCCGAACGGGTGGACCGTACGGCGATCTTCGTACGGTGACCGGCCTCACGTGCGATGGCGGAGATCTCCACCGATCCGTCGGCGATCTCCGGCACCTCCAGGGCGAAGAGCTTCTTCACCAGATTGGGATGCGTACGGGACAGCGTCACGGACGGGCCGCGCACGCCCTTGGCCACCCGGACGACGTACGACCGAAGGCGCATGCCGTGCGGGTACGTCTCGCCCGGTACCTGCTCCTGCACCGGCAGGATGGCCTCCAGCCTGCCGATGTCCACGAGCACGTTCTTCGGGTCGCGGCCCTGCTGGACCACACCGGTGACGATGTCGCCCTCACGCCCGGCGTACTCGCCGAGCGTCGCGTCGTCCTGGGCGTCGCGCAGGCGCTGCAGGATGACCTGCTTGGCGGTGGTGGCGGCGATACGGCCGAAGCCGGTCGGGGTGTCGTCGAACTCGCGCGCCTCCTGCCCCTCCTCCAGGTCCTCGGGGTCCTCCTTCGCCCACACGGTCACGTGGCCGGTCTCCCGGTTGAGCTCCACGCGCGCGTGCCGGCGGCTTCCCTCGGTGCGGTGGTAGGCGATGAGGAGGGCCGACTCGATCGCCTCGACCAGCAGGTCGAAGGAGATCTCTTTCTCCCGTACCAAGCCCCGCAGGGCACTCATGTCGATGTCCACGGCTACGCCTCCTCCTCTTCCTTCATGTCCTTCGTGTCCTTGCGGCTGAACTCGACCTGGACGCGGGCCCGGTCGATCTCGCCGAAGGCGAGTCTGCGTGTGGTGGGCTTGCGTCCCTTGACTCCGGGCACCTCGACGTCGAGTCCGTCGTCGTCGACCGTGAGGATTCTGGCGACCAGCTCTTCGCCGTCGGTCAGCTGGAACTTCACCAGCCGGCCCGTGGCACGGACGTAGTGCCGGTGCTCCTTGAGGAGGCGCTCCGCGCCGGGGGTTCCCACTTCGAGCGTGTACTCGCTCCCGCCCATCGCGTCGCTCTCGTCGAGCTTCGCCGAGAGCGCACGGCTCACATCGGCGATCCGGTCCAGATCGGCACCGGTGTCGGAGTCGACGACGACGCGCAGCACACGCTTGCGTCCGACCGAGTCCACCGCGATCTCTTCGAGGTCCAGACCCTGGGAGCTGACGAGCGGTTCCAGGAGTTCTCGCAGCCTCTCGCTCTGGGTGGTGCTCATCCGGGTGACTCCTCGGCCGCGTGTGCTGTTGTGGGTTCGTCGCGTGTCTGGTCAAAGGGTATCCGGTCCAGGGGAGTGTTGCCGTCCACCTGTGCGGGGGCGGGTGCCGCTGAGTGGCGCCGGGCGGGCGCGCGGGTACCGTGATCACCGGCGGGCCGCCGCCTTCCCGCCCGTGTGTTCGTACGAGCCTCCGAGGACGCCTGCCGTGCCGTTCCCCCCGCTGCCGCGCACCCCCTCGGGGCCGCGCAGAAGAACCCTGCTCGCCTCGGCCACCGGGGCCGTCCTGCTGGCGGGCTGCTCCGCCGGGTCCGAGGACTCCGACAGCGGCACGGGCGGCAGCCCATCGGTCGTCGAGCGGGCACGCGCGCGTGCGGCCGGCGAAAGTGCGGGACTGGCGGAGCGGTACGACGCCGTGGCCGCCGCGCATCCCGCGCTGGCGGAGCGGCTGCGACCGCTGCGGGCGGAGGTCGTACGGCATGCGCAGGCGTTCGGCGGCACCGGGAAGGCTCCGTCCTCCGCTCCGCCCTCCGCTCCGTCCTCCGCTTCGTCCCCATCGCCGTCCTCCGCCCCGGCCGCACCGCCCGCCGCCGTCCCCGAGACCGAGAAGGACGCCCTGACCGAGCTCGCCGCCGCCGAGCGGTCCCTCGCCGACCGGCGCGCGCGGGCACTGCTCGACGTGCCGGGCGAGCTGGCTCGGCTGCTGGCCTCGGTGGCGGCGGCCGGGGCGGCACACGCGTATCTGCTGACGGAGGCTGCCAGGTGAGCGAGAAGAAGGAACAGGACCAGGTGCTCGAGGCCCTGCAGAAGGCCCTGGCGGCCGAGCACGCGGCCGTGTACGGGTACGGGGTCGTCGGCGGGCGGATCGGGGAAGGGCGCCGCACGGAGGCGCGCGCGGCGTACGACGCCCACCGGGCGCGGCGGGACGCCCTGGTGCGCGCGGTGCGGGACCTGGGCGCCACGCCGGTGTCCGCAGCGGCGGCGTACGCGCTGCCCTTCCCGGTGCCGGACTCGGCCGCGGCGGTCCGGCTCGCCGCGGAACTGGAGGACCGGGTTGCCGGGGTGTACTCGGATGTGGTGCGGGCGACCGGCGGCGAGCGTAGGGGCACCGCGGCCCAGGCGCTGCGGGAGGCGGCGGTGCGGGCGGTGCGCTGGCGCGGGGAGAGCGTAGCCTTCCCTGGGCTCGCCGAGCGGGCCGCCACCGCCTCGGCCGCGCCGAGGCCCACCGCGTAACGCGTACCGGAAGGGAACGACTCGCGCATGGCTTTCGAACCGCCGCAGCGTCTGGTCAGGGCGCTCGGTGAGAGCGCACCGGACGCCGGCGACTGGTTGGAGAAGCTGCCCGAGGCGGCTCGACAGGCCGTCGCGCTACGCGAGTTGACCGTCGAGCGGGTACAGG
This sequence comes from Streptomyces sp. NPDC050619, assembly GCF_040654815.1. Classification (NCBI taxonomy): domain Bacteria; kingdom Bacillati; phylum Actinomycetota; class Actinomycetes; order Kitasatosporales; family Streptomycetaceae; genus Streptomyces; species Streptomyces sp. NPDC050619. The sequence continues at coordinate 56,485 of NZ_JBFAIR010000037.1, forward strand.
TGCCGGGCGGGCGCAGCAGTCTGGTCCTACTGGTACGGCGGCCGGACGGGACGCCCGCCGTACTCAAGCTGGCCCCACCCCGGGCCCGCCCCGAGAGCGAGCGGGCCGCACTCGCCCACTGGGGCGGCCGGGGTGCCGTACAGCTGCTCGACGAGCCGCCGGTCGAGGGGGTGTTGCTGCTGGAGCGGCTGCATCCGGATGTGTCGGTGCGGTCGCTGCCGGAGGCGAAGGCGCTGCTGGAGGCGGCGGGGACGTTGCGCCGGCTGTGGGTGGAGCCGCCCGGGAGCCTCGCCTTCGAGACGGTGGCCGAACGGACCGGGCGGCAGGCGGAGGCGATGCGGGCGAGTGCAGCCGCCGACCCGGAGGTGGCGCCGCTGGTGAACGCGGCGCTCGCGGCGCGTGACGCGTTGCTGGCCGCGCCGGGCGAGCAGCGGCTGCTGCACGGGACGTTCCGGCAGAGCAAGGTGCTCGCCGGTGAGCGGATGCCGTGGCTGGCCGTGGGGCCCGATCCGGTGGTCGGCGAGTGCGCCTTCGATCTGGCGCGGCTGGTGCGGGACCGGGTGGAGGACCTCATCGCCGCGCCCTCGGGAGCGGCGACGACCCGGCGGCGGGTGAAGCGGCTCGCGGAGTCGCTGGAGGTGGACCAGGAACGGCTGCGGGGCTGGACGCTGTTTCGCGCGGTGGAGTCCGGGGTGCGGGCACTGCGGGTGGGACGGCCGCAGGACGCGGAGCTGTTGCTGGAGTTCGCGGGCTGGCTCTGACCCGCCTGTCCCGCCAGAGGTGCCACCGCCGCGCGCCGCAGCGGTGGCACCCCTCCGAGCGGCTCCGTCAGGCCGTCAGGCGGGTGATCGCCTCCTCGACGGTCAGTTCCTCGCGCTCGCCGGTCCGGCGGTCCTTCAGCTCCAGCACGCCCTCGGCGGCACGCCGTCCGGCCACCAGGATCTGCGGTACGCCCATCAGCTCGGAGTCGGTGAACTTCACGCCCGGGGAGACGCCGGCGCGGTCGTCCACCAGGACGCGGACACCGGCCGCCGCCAGCTGCTGGGAGACGTCGAGGGCCAGTTCGGTCTGGAGGGCCTTGCCGGCGGCGACCACGTGCACGTCGGCCGGGGCGACCTCCTCGGGCCAGCACAGGCCCTTGTCGTCGGCGCTCTGCTCGGCGAGGGCCGCGACCGCGCGCGAGACGCCGATGCCGTAGGAGCCCATGGTCACGCGGACGGGCTTGCCGTTCTGGCCGAGGACGTCGAGCTTGAGGGCGTCGGCGTACTTGCGGCCCAGCTGGAAGATGTGGCCGATCTCGATGGCGCGGTCCAGCTTGAGGCCGGTGCCGCACCTGGGGCAGGGGTCGCCCTCCTGGACGACCACGACGTCGACGTACGCGTCGACCTCGAAGTCACGGCCGGCGACCACGTTCTTCGCGTGCGTGTGCTCCTTGTTGGCGCCCGTGATCCACGCCGTGCCCGGCGCCACGCGCGGGTCGGCGATGTACTTGAGCTTCTCCCGGCCCTGCGGTCCCACGTAGCCGCGGACGAGGTCGGGGCGGCCCACGAAGTCCTCGGCGGTGACCAGTTCGACGGCGGCCGGGGCGAAGTGCGCCTCGACCTTGCCCAGGTCGACCTCACGGTCGCCGGGCACGCCGACGGCGACGATCTCGCCGTCCACCTTGACCAGGAGGTTCTTCAGGGTGGCGGAGGCCGGGACGCCGAGGGAGGCGGCGAGGGTCTCGATGGTCGGGGTGTCGGGGGTGGGGATCTCCTCGGCCGCGGGGAGGCCGGAGGCGTCCTGCATGTGCAACTCGTACGTGATCGCCTCGGTGTTGGCCGCGAAGTCGCAGTTCGGGCAGTCGGCGAAGGTGTCCTCGCCGGCCTCGGCCGGGGCGAGGAACTCCTCCGACTTGGAGCCGCCCATCGCACCCGCGGTCGCGGCACAGATGCGGTAGTCGAGGCCGAGGCGCTGGAACACCTTCTGGTACGCCTGGCGGTGCAGGGCGTAGGACTGGGCGAGGCCCTCGTCCTCGGTGTCGAAGGAGTAGGAGTCCTTCATCAGGAACTCGCGGCCACGCAGGATGCCGGCCCGGGGGCGGGCCTCGTCCCGGTACTTGTTCTGGATCTGGTAGAGGATGACCGGCAGGTCCTTGTAGGAGGACGCCTGGTCCTTCACGAGGAGGGTGAAGATCTCCTCGTGGGTGGGGCCGAGGAGGTAGTCGCCGCCCTTGCGGTCCTGGAGACGGAACAGCTCGGGGCCGTACTCGTCCCAGCGGCCGGTCGCCTCGTACGGCTCGCGCGGCAGCAGCGCGGGGAGCAGCACCTCCTGGGCGCCGATCGCGTCCATCTCCTCACGGACGACCCGCTCCACGTTGGCGAGGACCTTCTTGCCGAGCGGCAGCCAGCTCCAGAGCCCGGCGGCGGTACGGCGTACATAGCCGGCCCGGACGAGGAGCTTGTGGCTGAGGACCTCGGCGTCCGCCGGGTCGTCGCGCAGCGTCTTCGCCATCAACTGGGACATGCGCTGGACCGTTGCGTTCGCCATGGTTGTCGTACTCCTGCTGCGAGTGGGTGATGTGCAGGAGGTTAACCGGGGGGTCCGGTCCGGTGGTAATCGGTTAACGGCGGCGCAGGGGCAGAGTCGCGCCCATCACGGCGTACGGCTTGGGGGCGCTGGGGAAGAGGACCTGGCGGGCGAGGTCCACATAGCCGAGGGAGTGGTACAGGCCCCGGGCCGGGCTGTCGGTGTCGATCGCGGAGAGGATCGAGCGGGGCTCGGCGGCGCTGTCGGTGATCGTCGTGATCAGGGTGCGGCCGATGCCGCGGTTCTGGTAGCGCGGGTGGACGTGCAGTTCGGTGATCACGAAGGAGTTGTCGAGCCAGTCGTCGAGGCCGCGGGCCCGGAGGTACGGCTCCACCACGGTGGACCACCAGTGGGCGCGGTCGTTGGGCATGCCGTACACGAACCCGACGAGGTTGCCTCCGGCACTCGCACCGAGGGCCCGCGCTCCCGGGTAGGCCATGTGGCGCAGGACGATCTGGCGGCGTACGGCGATCTCGTCGGCGCCGAGGCCGAAGGCGACGGCTTGGACGGCCAGGGCCTCGTCCACGTGGGCGGGAAGGTCCAAGGGGCCGATGACGAGGTCCATGCGGGGAGCGTACAGGGGGGTACGGGTGTCACGCCGGGTGCGGGCCGTCGGTAGCCGGGTGCGCCCACATGCAGGCAGGTTCAGAACAGCACGCTCATGAAGGCGCCGATCTCCTGGAAGCCCACCCTCCGATACGTCCTTCTCGCCGACGTGTTGAAGTCGTTCACGTACAGGCTCACCAGCGGCGCCACGTCCGCCAGGGCGTAGCGCAGGACCGCCGCCATGCCCGGTGCGGCGAGTCCCCTCCCCCGGTACTCGGGAGCCACCCACACGCCCTGGACCTGGCACGCGCGGTCCGTCGCGGCGCCGATCTCGGCCTTGAAGACGACCTTGCCGTCCGCGCCGAGGCGGGCGAAGGAGCGGCCCGCGCCAACGAGTTCGGCGACCCGGGCCTGGTACAGCAGCCCGCCGTCCCCTGCCATGGGCGATACGCCGACCTCCTCGGTGAACATCGCCACGCAGGCCGGCATGATCGTTTCCATCTCGTCCTTGCGGATGCGGCGGACGTAGGGATCCGGGGCGATGTCGGCGGGCACGCGGTCGGTGACCATGAGGGGCTGGTGGGAGCGGACCTCGCGGGCCGGGCCCCAGCTGGGTTCGAGCAACCGCCAGAGCTGGGTGGTCGATTCGGCGGGCCCCACGATGGAGGAGCAGCGCCGCCCCGCCCTGCGGGCCCGGTCGGCGAAGGCTCGTACGGCACGCGGAGTCGCGCAGATCGGGACCAGGTTGGCGCCCGCGTAGCACAGGGACGTCAGCATGCCGTCCTCGTACCAGCCCCACATCTCGCCGCCGAGCCGCCACGGGTCGAGGCCCGCGACCTGCACCCGGGATGTCACGAAGGCGTTCGCGACCGGCTCGCGGTCGAGGACGGCGAGCGCGGCGTCCAGGTCGCTCGGTTCGAGGACCCGGGAGGTGGTCTGGGTCAACACGGGCGGGGCCTCACACTCGGTCTGCTGATCTCCGCACTGTACCTGCGGAAGCTGAGCAGCGTCGCCCCGTGTGTGGTGCCGCCCGTTTGTAGGTGACCGTCGGCTGGTGGTGCCGTCCCTGGGGGCTGCCGCCCCCAGACCCCCGCTGTCGGCCCTTAAGGGGCCTCGTCCTCAAACGCCGGACGGGCTGAAATACCCTGACCGGCGCTCGAAAGAACGGTCAGCCGGCCACCGCGACCGACGGCTCGCCCGAAGCGACGCCGTCCGCCTCCATCTGCTCGGCCAGCTTCATGGCCTCCTCGATGAGGGTCTCCACGATCTTCGACTCGGGGACGGTCTTGATGACCTCGCCCTTCACGAAGATCTGGCCCTTGCCGTTGCCGGAGGCGACGCCGAGGTCGGCCTCGCGGGCCTCGCCCGGGCCGTTCACCACGCAGCCCATGACGGCGACGCGCAGCGGGACCTCCATGCCGGTCAGGCCGGCGGTGACCTCTTCGGCCAGCTTGTAGACGTCGACCTGGGCGCGGCCGCAGGAGGGGCAGGAGACGATCTCCAGGCCGCGCTGCTTGAGGTTCAGGGACTCCAGGATCTGGTTGCCGACCTTGACCTCCTCGACCGGCGGGGCCGACAGGGAGACGCGGATCGTGTCGCCGATGCCCTGGGAGAGGAGGGCTCCGAAAGCCACCGCCGACTTGATCGTGCCCTGGAAGGCCGGGCCCGCCTCCGTCACGCCGAGGTGGAGGGGGTAGTCGCACTGGGCGGCGAGCTGGCGGTACGCCTCGACCATCACGACCGGGTCGTTGTGCTTGACCGAGATCTTGATGTCCCGGAAGTCGTGCTCCTCGAAGAGGGACGCCTCCCAGAGGGCGGATTCGGCCAGTGCCTCGGGAGTCGCCTTGCCGTACTTCTGCAGGAGGCGCCGGTCCAGCGAACCCGCGTTCACGCCGATGCGGATCGGGGTGCCGTGGTCCTTCGCCGCCTTGGCGATCTCCTTGACCTTGTCGTCGAACTGCTTGATGTTGCCGGGGTTCACCCGGACCGCGGCGCAGCCCGCCTCGATGGCGGCGAAGACGTACTTCGGCTGGAAGTGGATGTCGGCGATGACCGGGATCTGCGACTTGCGCGCGATGGTGGCGAGGGCGTCGGCGTCGTCCTGGGTCGGGCAGGCCACGCGGACGATCTGACAGCCGGAGGCGGTGAGCTCGGCGATCTGCTGCAGCGTGGGCCCGATGTCGGACGTACGCGTCGTGGTCATCGACTGCACGGACACCGGGGCGTCGCCGCCGACCGCCACGGATCCGACCTGGATCTGCCGGCTCTTGCGGCGCTCGGCGAGCCTGGTCGGAACGGACGGCATGCCGAGAGAAATCGCAGTCATCTGTTGTGCAACCCCAAGTCGTGGATCAAGGTCCAGGTCCCGTCAGCGGCGGGCTCCAGGCTTCGAGATTACGGCACGGGCGAAGGCGCGAGCACATCACAGCCGTAAAGACACCCGATGGGAGGCGAAACGGAAGGCGGCCCGGAAGAGAGCCTTCCAGGCCGCCTCGAACGCCGTATGGCTAGGAGATTCTCACCGGGTTGACCACGTCCGCCACCAGGACGAGGAGCGTGAAGCAGATGAAGATCCCCGCCACCACATAGGCGACCGGCATCAGCTTCGCCACGTCGAACGGGCCCGGGTCGGGGCGCCTCAGTACCTTCGCCAGATTCCGGCGCAGGGACTCCCACAGGGCGCCCGCGACGTGGCCGCCGTCCAGGGGCAGCAGCGGGAGCACGTTGAACAGGAACAGGGAGAGGTTGAAGCCGGCGACCAGCATCAGGGCCATGGCCAGTTGCTGGGTCGGCGGGATGTCCAGGGTGAAGATCTCGCCGCCGACGCGGGCCGCGCCGACGACACCCATCGGGGAGTCCGCTGCGCGCGGGCCGTCGTCGAAGGCCGCGTTCCACAGGGCGGGGATCTTGCTGGGCAGGGCGGCGAGGGAGTCGACGGCGTCGCCGATGCGGTCGCCCATCCAGGTCACGGAGTCGCCGAAGTCCTGTTTCACGATGCCGGTGGCGGCGCTGAAGCCGAGGAAGCCGGCGGTGACGTACTGGCCCTGGACGTACTGGCCGCTGGAGTCCTTCTTGGCGACCTGGTTGGAGGCGATCTTCGCCTCCAGGGTCAGTTCCTGGCCCCCCCGGTCGACGACGATCGGCACCTCCTTGCCGGGGTTGGCGCGGATCAGGTCGGAGAGCTTGTTCCAGTCGTCCGTCTTGACGCCGCCGAAGGAGACGATCTTGTCGCCCGCCTTCAGGCCGGCCGCCGCGGCCGGGGAGGCCGGGTCGGACTTCTTGCAGTCGTCGCGGTTCTGGCTCTGGGCGATGACGCACTTGGAGACCGAGCTGACGGTGGTGGTCTGCTGGGAGATGCCGAAGCCCATCAGGACGGTGAGGAACAGCGCCACTGCCAGGACCAGGTTCGCGAGGGGGCCCGCGGACATCACGATGACCCTCTTCCACGGCTTGCGCGTGTAGAAGAGGCGGTTCTCGTCGCCGGGCCTGAGCTCCTCGAACGCGGCCGAGCGGGCATCCTCGATCATGCTGCGCCAGGGCGAGGTGGAACGCACCTCCAGGCGGCCGTCGGGCCCCGGCGGGAACATGCCGATCATGCGGATGTAGCCGCCGAAGGGGATGGCCTTGATGCCGTACTCGGTCTCACCCTTCTTGCGCGAGAAGATCGTCGGGCCGAAGCCGACCATGTACTGCGGCACGCGGATGCCGAAGAGCTTGGCGAAGGACAGGTGCCCCAGCTCGTGCCACGCGATCGACACCAGCAGGCCGAGCGCGAAAAGCACTATGCCGAGGATGAACATCAGGGTCGTCATGCACGCGCCTCCGCCGTCTGTGCCGCCAGTTGCCGGGCCCGGGTCCGCGCCCAGGTCTCCGCTTCGAGGACGTCCGCGACGGTGAGCGAGGTTCCGGTGCGCGGGGCGCCGTGCTCGTCCACCACCCGCGTCACCGTTTCCATGATGCCGTTGAACGGCAGCGCGCCGGTCCGGAAGGCCTCGACGCACTCCTCGTTGGCGGCATTGAACACCGCGGGGGCCGTGCCCGCGAGCTGCCCCACGTGCCGGGCGAGGCCGACCGAGGGGAACGCGTCGTTGTCGAGCGGGAAGAACTCCCACGTCGACGCCTTGCTCCAGTCGAAGGCGGGCGCCGCTTCGGGGACGCGTTCGGGCCAGCCGAGGCCGATGGCGATCGGCCCGCGCATGTCGGGGGGCGTCGCCTGGGCGATCGTGGATCCGTCCGTGAACTCAACCATCGAGTGGACATACGACTGCGGGTGCACGACCACCTCAATCCGATCGAAGGGAATGTCGTACAGCAGGTGTGCCTCGATGACTTCCAGCCCCTTGTTGACAAGGGTCGCGGAGTTGATCGTGATCACCGGGCCCATGGCCCAGGTGGGGTGCGCGAGGGCCTCCTCGACCGTCACCTGGGCCAGCTCGGCCTTCGTACGGCCCCGGAAGGGACCGCCGGACGCGGTGACGACGAGCTTGCGTACGTCCGCTCTGGTGCCGGCCGCCAGCGACTGGAAGAGGGCGGCGTGCTCGGAGTCGACCGGGATGATCTGCCCGGGCTTGGCGAGGGCCTTGACCAGCGGGCCGCCGACGATGAGCGACTCCTTGTTGGCGAGCGCGAGGGTGCGGCCCGCCTCCAGGGCGGCGAGGGTCGGGGCGAGGCCGATGGAGCCGGTGATGCCGTTGAGGACGGTGTGGCAGCCCGAGGCGGCGACCTGCGTGGCGGCGTCCGGTCCGGCGAGGATCTCGGGGAGCGGCTCCCCGGCCGCGTACCGGTCGCTCAATGCCTCGCGCAGCGCCGGTACGACGTCCTCGCGGGCGACCGCGACGGTCCGCACCCGGAGCTGATGCGCCTGCTCGGCGAGGAGCGCGACCCGGCCGCCGTTGGCGGAGAGCCCGGTGACCCGGAACCGGTCGGGGTTGCGCAGCACGAGGTCGATGGCCTGGGTGCCGATCGAGCCGGTGGAGCCGAGGATCACCACATCCTTCGGCCCGTCGCCCGCCACGGGGTCGTAGACCAGGTGGGGGTCGGCGAGTGGGGCTGGACTGTCGGTCATTCCCCCATTGTGGCCGTAAGGACGGTGTGTGAGGACAGCGCGTCCCCCTCGTCCCCCGCACGGGGGGGAGCTGAGGGGGACGCCCTGTCAGCTGAGGGGGACTTCTGTCATGCGCCGCTCACCGGATCGGGCGGTGTACGTTCTCCTTCTCGCTCGGGCCCGGTGTCGCGTCCGCGATCCACGGGCCCTCGCCCGACGGGTCGACGATCCCCTGCTCCAGCCACTCGTACGTGCCCGACAGCACGCCCTTGACGACCTTGCGGTCGAGGTCGTCGGTGTTGGTCCACAGGCGGCCGAAGAGCTCCTCGACGCGGATGCGGGACTGGCGGCAGAAGATGTCGGCCAGTTGGTAGGCCTCGCGGCCGTGGTCCTCGGTGGAGCGCAGGAGCTCGGCGCGTACGCAGGCCGCGCTCATCGCGAACAGTTCCGCGCCGATGTCGACGATCCGGGCCAGGAAGCCCTGCTTGGTCTCCATCCGGCCCTGCCAGCGGGACATGGCGTAGAAGGTGGAGCGGGCGAGTTTGCGGGCGGCGCGTTCGACGTAGCGCAGGTGCGGGGAGAGATCGATCCCGTGTTTGAACTCGCTGTAGGAGTTCGGGAGTTGGCCCTGACCCGCGACCAGCTTCGGCAGCCACTTGGCGTAGAAGACGCCGGCCTGGGCGCCCGCCCTCGCCTTGTCCGACAGGGACTTGTCCGGGTCGATCAGGTCGCCCGCGACCGACAGGTGGGCGTCGACCGCCTCGCGGGCGATCAGCAGGTGCATGATCTCGGTGGAGCCCTCGAAGATGCGGTTGATGCGCAGGTCGCGCAGGATCTGCTCGGCGGGGACCGCGCGTTCGCCGCGGGCCGCCAGCGACGCGGCGGTCTCGAAGCCCCGGCCGCCCCTGATCTGGACCAGTTCGTCGGCCATCAGCCAGGCCATCTCGGAGCCGTAGAGCTTGGCGAGGGCGGCCTCGATGCGGATGTCGTTGCGGTCCTCGTCCGCCATCTGGGACGACAGGTCCAGTACGGCCTCCAGGGCGAAGGTCGTCGCCGCGATGAAGCTGATCTTCGAGCCGACCGCCTCGTGGAAGGCCACCGGCTTGCCCCACTGCTCCCGCGCCGCCGACCACTCGCGGGCGATCTTCAGGCACCACTTGCCGGCGCCCACGCACATGGCGGGCAGGGACAGGCGGCCGGTGTTCAGGGTCGTGAGCGCGATCTTCAGACCCGCGCCCTCCGGGCCGATGCGGTTGGCGGCGGGGACGCGGACCTGGTGGAAGCGGGTGACGCCGTTCTCCAGGCCGCGCAGGCCCATGAAGGCGTTGCGGTTCTCGACCGTGACGCCCTCGGAGGCGGACTCGACGACGAAGGCCGTGATGCCGCCCTTGTGGCCCTCGGACTTGGGCACGCGGGCCATGACGACGAGCAGGTCGGCGACGACGCCGTTGGTGGTCCACAGCTTGACGCCGTCGAGGACGTAGTCGTCGCCGTCCGGGACGGCGGACGTGGCCAGGCGGGCGGGGTCCGAGCCGACGTCCGGCTCGGTGAGCAGGAACGCCGAGATGTCCGTGCGGGCGCAGCGCGGCAGGAACTTCTCCTTCTGCTCCTGGGTGCCGAACATCTTCAGCGGCTGCGGTACGCCGATCGACTGGTGGGCGGACAGCAGGGCGCCGATCGCCGGGCTCGCGGAGCCGACCAGGGCGAGGGCCTTGTTGTAGTACACCTGCGTCAGGCCCAGGCCGCCGTACTTGGTGTCGATCTTCATGCCGAGGGCGCCGAGCTCCTTGAGCCCGTTGATCGTCTCGTCGGGGATCTGCGCGTCCCGCTCGATCCGCGCCGAGTCGATCTTCGTCTCGCAGAAGTCGCGCAGCTTGGCGAGGAACTCCTCGCCGCGCTGGGCGTCCTCGTCGGGCGGCATCGGGTGGGGGTGGATGAGGTCGAGCCGGAAGCGGCCGAGGAACAGTTCCTTGGCGAAGCTGGGCTTGCGCCAGTCCTGTTCCCGGGCGGCCTCCGCCACCTTGCGTGCCTCACGCTCGGTGACGGTGGGTTGGGTGGGTGCTGCGGACATTGAGGCTCACCTCGCCGCGAATCGGGATCTTGGGACCGTATGGTTACCGACGGGTTCTACCCGATCGTATGTACCCGATCCGGGGCGATGCCACCACCCCTGGCGCGGTCGTTCAGCCGATGTCGACGGAGTACGCCTTGGTGTCCAGACGGCCCGTTCCCTTGAAAACCTCGGTGCCGGACTCGATGCCGGAGACGTATGTGTCGTCGCCGAGCAGCTTGCGCCGGACGAGTGCCTGGGTGAAGCCGTCCAGGTTCAGCGTGGCCTCAGTGTCCGCCGGTCCGTGAAAGGTTGCCGTGGGGAGGATCCGGTACGAGCAAGGTCGCGGCGAAGTCGTGTCGAAGCGCTTCGACATCCTATGGACACCCACTCCGGGTGGAGCTACTGTCGAACCACCCTCACCCGCCCTTATTCCCACTGCGCACTGTCGAAGCGCTTCACAAACTTGGAGAGCTGGATGGTCACCCTCGCCGAGGTCGCCCAGCACGCCGGAGTCTCGGCGAGCACGGTGAGCTATGTCCTCAGCGGCAAGCGGTCCATCTCCGGGGCCACCCGGCAGCGGGTCGAGCAGAGCATCCGCCAGCTCGGCTACCACCCGAACGCGGGCGCGCGCGCCCTGGCCAGCAACAAGTCGAACATCATCGCGCTGATGGTTCCACTGCGCACCGACATGTACGTGCCGGTGATGATGGAGATCGCCATAGCGGTCGCCACCACGGCGCGTACACACGGGTACGACGTGCTGCTGCTCACCGGCGAGGAGGGCCCCGACGCCGTGCGCCGCGTCACCGGCAGCGGGCTCGCCGACGCGATGATCCTGATGGACGTCGAACTCGACGACGAGCGGCTGCCGTTGCTGCGCGGGACCGACCAGCCGTCCGTCCTGATCGGAATGCCCGCCGACACCAGTGGTCTGACCTGCGTCGACCTCGACTTCAGGGCGACGGGCGCGCTGTGTGTCGAGCACCTCGCGATGCTCGGCCACCGTGACATCGCTGTCATCGGCGAGGCCCCCGCGGTGTACGAGCGGCACACCGGCTTCGCCGAGCGCACCCTCGACGGACTGCGCTCGCGCGCCCAGGAGTTGGGCGTGCGGCTGCTGCACCGGCCGTGCGAGGGCGGGTACGACGCGATGGCCGTGACCCTCGCCCGCGTCCTCGACGAGCGCCCGGGCACCACCGGGTTCGTCGTGCAGAACGAGTCGGCGGTCGAGCCGCTGCTCGCCCTGCTGCGCCAGCAGGGCCAGGCCGTGCCCGAGGACATGTCGGTGGTCGCGATCTGCCCCGACCAGGTCGCCGTCCAGGCCTCGTTGCGGCTGACGTCCGTCGCCATCCCCGCCCAGGACATGGGCCGCCACGCCGTGGAGCGTCTGGTCGCCAAGCTCGACGGCCACGCAGCCGACGAAGTCGTGCTGATCGCCCCCGAGTTGACGGTTCGGACGAGCACGGGGCCGGCCCCGGCCCGGTCCGGATCCTGACGCCGGAATCCGCCCCTGCCTCGCCCCGCCGGGGTACCGCCATGCCCGCACTCCTTCAAGGAGCACGCCACGTGAATCTGCCCGCCGAACAGCAGCACCAGGTCAGCCTCGCGCAGTCGTCACCCACCGTCGGCACCTTCCGCGAGCGGGACGGCGCGCTGGAGTGGAGCGGCCGCCAGGAGACCGTACGGATCGAGCCGTGGGGCCCCGACGCGGTCCGGGTCCGGGCCCGGCTCGGCGGACCGGTCCTCGAGGGGCTGCCGGGCGCGCTTGTGGACGAGCCGCCGGCCACCGAGTCCGCCGTCAAGATCGAGGGCGGCCAGGGATCCCTGACCGTCGGCTCGCTGAGCGTCGAGGTCAGTGCCGAGGGGCTGATCCGCTTCCTGCGGACAGCGGACGGCGACGAGCTGCTCGCCGAGGAGCGCGCCCACTTCTGGTGGCCCGGCTCGCGCCTGTACACCGCCGTCGGCAATGGCCACCACCGCCTGGAGCAGCGCTTCGCCGCCTACGAGGACGAGAAGCTGTACGGCCTCGGCCAGCACCAGCACGGCCGGCTGGACCAGAAGGGCCTGGTCCTGGACCTGGTCCAGCGCAACGCCGAGGTCGGCATCCCGGTGCTCACCTCCAGCCGCGGCTACACCGTGCTGTGGAACAACCCGGCGATCGGCCGCGTCGAGCTGGCCGGCAACGGCACCCGCTGGGTGGCGGACTCGGCCCGCCAGATCGACTACTGGATCACCGCGGGCGCCCCGGCCGACGCACAGCGCCGCTACAGCGCGGTGACGGGCCGTACGCCGATGCTTCCTCAGTGGGCGGCGGGCTTCTGGCAGTGCAAGCTGCGCTACCGCACGCAGGACGAACTCCTCGCCGTGGCAAGGGAGTACAAGCGCCGAGGCCTGCCCCTCGACGTGATCGTCTGCGACTTCTTCCACTGGACCCACCTGGGCGACTGGAAGTTCGACCTGACCGAGTGGCCTGACCCGGCGGGCATGGTGCGCGAGCTGGAGGAGCTCGGCGTCAAGCTGGTCGTGTCCGTCTGGCCGTCGGTGTCCCCGCTGAGCGAGAACCACCAACTGATGGAGCAGCGCGGCTACTTCATCGGCACCCAGTACGGCCCGATGGCGCACGCCGACTGGCCCGACAAGGAGGTCGCCTCCACCGTCCAGGTCGCCTTCTACGACGCCACCAACCCCGAAGCCCGCGAGTTCGTGTGGTCCCGCGTCCGCGACAACTACCTCGCCCCGTACGGCATCAAGGCGTTCTGGCTGGACGCCTGCGAGCCGGAGCTGAAGCCGGGCTTCGCGGAGAACCTGCGCTACTGGGCGGGCCCGGGCCTGGAGGTCGGCAACATGTACCCGGCCGAGAACGCCCGCACCTTCTACGAAGGCCTGCTGGCCTCCGGCGAGGACGAGGTGATCACCCTCAACCGCTCGGCGTGGGCGGGCAGTCAGCGCTACGGCGCCGCCCTGTGGTCCGGCGACATCGGCACCGACTTCCCGACCCTGCGCCGCCAGATCGCGGCCGGCCTCAACACCGCCCTGTCCGGCATCCCCTGGTGGAACACCGACATCGGCGGCTTCCACGGCGGCGACCCGGACGACCCGGCGTACCGCGAGGTGATGGTCCGCTGGTTCCAGTTCGGCGCGCTGTCCCCGCTGATGCGCCTGCACGGCTTCCGCGACCCGGGCATGCCGCTGGGCCCCGAGATGACCGGCGGCCCCAACGAGGTGTGGGCGTACGGCGAGGAGGCCGGCGCCATCATGGAGCGGTACCTGCGGCTGCGCGAGCGCCTGAAGCCGTACGTCCTGCGGGTGATGCGCGAGGCCCACGAGGAGGGCCTGCCGGTCATGCGCCCGCTGTTCCTGGAGTTCCCCGAGGACCAGGCGACCTGGTCGGTCGACGACGCCTACCTCTTCGGCCGGGACCTGCTGGTGGCCCCGGTGCTGACGGCGGGCGCCACGGCTCGCACCACGTATCTTCCGGCGGGCGCGGCCTGGACGGACGCGTGGACCGGTGAGACGTACGAGGGCGGTGCGGCCGTGACGGTCGACGCCCCCCTGGACCGCATCCCGCTGTTCCTGCGGGACGGGGCGCGGCTGCCGGTGGCGGAATAGCGGCTCCCGGGCGGGCGGCTCCCGGGTGGGGCGGTGGTTTCGCCAACTTTCGTGTTCCGCACACTGATGGGTGAACCCTCCGCCCCACCTCCCGGACAAAGGAACCCCGCCTCGTGTCTTCCGCTTCCCTCCCTCTGACGCTGGCCAATCAGTTACTGCGGCCCGCGTTCGGTTCCCGGCGCGACCCGGACCGGGTCTTCGACCGGATCGCCGGCAAGGCCGGCCAGACGGACGGCGACGAGTGGTTCACCGACGGCTTCAGGCTCCTGTTGCGTGAGTGGGCGGCCGACGAGGGCCTGTCACCGGTCGGCTGGCAGTCGGCGCGGTCCCACGTCCGCAGGCATCTCACCAACCGGGCCCGGATCCGGCGGCTGCTCGCCGAGCACCCCGCGATCGCGCGGGAGCGCATCGAGAAGCCGGTGTTCGTTGTGGGTCTGCCGCGCACCGCCACCACGCTCACCCACAGCGTGCTGTCCCTCTCCGACGAGCACCGCTGCCCCCGGCTGTGGGAGCTGCTCGCCCCCGGCCTCGCCCCTTCGCCCCGGGAGCGGCAGAAGGCGATCACGTCCGCGCGCCGGACCCTGGACGGCACCTACCTGCTCACCCCGCGCTTCCGCGACATCCACCCCATGACCGCCGAGGGCCCCGAGGAGTGCACCTTCCTGCTGCCGCACGCCCTGGTGCCGCTGTCCCAGGCCCACCTGCCGGAGTACCACGCCCGGCAGTTCGAGCGGGACTTCGTCCCCGACTACCGGCACCTCAAGGAGTGCTTCCAGGTGCTCCAGTACGGCCGCCCGCGCCGCCGCTGGATCCTGAAGTCCCCCATGCACACCGGGAACCTCGACGCCCTGCTCAGCGTGTTCCCGGACGCCACCCTCGTGTGGACCCACCGCGACCCGGCGACCGCCGTGGCCTCGTTCTGCAGTCTGGTCGAGTGCGGTATGGCCATCTCCCGCCGCACGATCGACCTGCCCGCCCTGGGTGCCACCTGGCTCGACCTGCTGAGCCGCTCGGTGCGGCGCGGCCTCGCGGCCCGGGCGGCCGTCCCGCGCGAGTCACTGGTCGACGTCCCGTACTCCTGGCTCGGCTCCGACCCGGCCGCCGGCGCCCCGAAGCTCTACGACGCGATCGGCGCCCGCTGGACCGAGGCCGACGCCGCCCGGCTGCCCGAGGTGGCCGCCCGCCCCAAGGGCAGCCGGCCGCACAGCTACGACCTGGCCCGCTACGGCCTCACCCGCGCCGACGTGGACGCGGCCTTCGGGGAGTACAACGCCCTGCGGGCCGAGGTCGACCGGGCCTGAACGGCACGGCCGACCCCGGCCCTGCGCTTGGTCAGCTGCTGCTGACGGTCAGGTTGTTGGTGGTGAAGTCCAGACCGCCGTTCGACGAGGTGATCTCGTAGCCGAACTGGACGTCACCGATGGTCTCGTCGCCCATCCACTTCTTGTCCTTGATCCACTTCAGGATCGGCAGGATGTTCACCGTGCCGGAGCTGGAGTTGGAGGTGCGGATGAACGAGAAGACCTCGTTGGCTCCGTTGGTGCCCTTGTAGACGTTCCAGGAATGGTCGCCGACGGTGACGCTGCCCTGCGAGGTGCCGATCGGGCCCACGGCTCCGGTCTTGTTGACCCAGAGCATGATCTCGTAGTCGTAGTCCGTGTCCCAGATGTCGTACGACGTGTTGTACGCGCCGGACGACGGGACGCTGACGTTGTAGCTGCTGGAGAGCGAACCGAGCGAGGTGATCGACTTGTTGATCACCTTCTTGGAGTTGGGGTAGGACTTGATGCCGCCGGTGTTGGGGTGGTTGGCGTTGACGCCCCAGTTGGTACCGGAGTTGGCCCAGATGCACTGGCTGCCGGCGCCGGAGCCCCAGATGTTGTTGTAGAGGGTGTAGCCGTTCAGGCTGGTGTTGCCCCACTGCTCGCAGGAGTTCCAGACGGCGGCCGAGGCGGGGGCGGAGGCGAGGCCGACGGTCGCGCCGAGCGCGAGGGCCGGGGCCAGCAGGACCTTGCTGATCCTGCTCAGGGTGTGTGTTGCCATGGTGTCCCTTCCATGGGTGGGGGGAAATACGGGGGATTTGCGGGGGGTTACCACGCCCTCAGGTCGAGAACGCGGTCTTCTCCGGCGACGAGGTCGAGCGGCTGTGCGCCGGAGGAAGTCCGGAGTTCGACCCGGTGCGTACGCGTGGGGCGTACGACCGCGGTCGCTTCGTGGGGGCTCCAGGTGAGGTCGATCCGGGCCCCGAACCGCGTGCGGATGCCGAGCAGTTCGCCCTTGGGGTAGGCCGCCGGGAGCGCGGGCAGCAGGACCAGCCGGTCCGGGGTCGACTGCACGAGCGTCTCGACGAGCACGGCGGGCAGGGTGTGCGCGGCGTCCGCGTTGTAGACGTCGCGGTGCGGGTAGTGCGCGCTCATCAGGGAGGCGTGGAAGAAGTCCCCCTTGAGGACCTGGCCGAGCGCGTGCTCGACCCGGTCGCCGTCGCGCAGGCGGGCGGCGATGAGGGCGTGGTGCAGATGGCCGTGGGCCGAGTCGTTCTCGGCGCCGCGCAGTTCGAGGGCTCGGTGGGCGGCGGTCGCGAGGTGCGGGGTGTCATACGGGTTGATCTCGTCGAGCGGCCAGACGGCGTAGAGGTGGCTGAGGTGGCGGTGGTCGTAGGTGTCGTCGAGGCCGGGCCAGGCCCATTCGGCGAGGGCACCGTCGGCGTTGATCCGGTGGGGCGGCAGCCGGTCGGCGAGCGCGCGCCAGCGGTCGGCTTCGGGGGTGTCTGGGTGGTACGCGGCGGCCGTGAGCAGGGCGTGCCGGGCCGCCGAGAGGTCCATGGCGGCGTTGAGGGTGCCCCAGCTCGCGTTCGCCGGGCGGTTCTCGGGCGAGTAGGAGGGGACGATGACGAGGTTGCCGTCCTCGTCGGTGCGGGTGAGGAAGTCCTCGTAGAAGAGGGCGACCTGGGCGAGGGCGTGGGCGGTGCGGGGATCGCGCTCGCCGCGGGTCTCGTCGTGGTCGACGAGCGGTTTGAGCAGCCAGTCGGCGCCTGCCGTCCACAGGTGGAGGGGGTATTCGCGGCTGAAGTGGTACGTCAGCCCGGACTCGCCGTCGGTGTGCGCGGGCGCGACGACGCCGCGAGCGCCGAAGATCGTGCGGGCGTTGTCTGCCCAGTCTGAGAGTTGACGGTGAATCAGGGAGGCGTGGGCCTCGGTCACTTCGGGGAGTGCGGCGGCTGCCGCTGACGCTGTCTGGAGGTTGAGGTTGGCATCGTTGGTGAAGGCCCCCGCCCAGGCGGTGTTCCAGTCGCCGGTCCACAGGCCGGTCAGGCGGGGTGGGAGCATCCCGCTGGCGGACAGGAGGTGGTAGCGGCCTGCGGCGAAGAGGCGTTCGAGGAGTGCGGGGCTGTCGGGGTGCTCCAGCAACTCCGAGCCTGGGAGGGCGCGTTCGGCGGTGTCCGCGTCCAGGTCGAGGGTCACGCGCTCGTAGGCCGTGCGGTGGAGGGGGGTGTGGCGGGCCAGGAGGCGGGTGTACGGGGTCTGGTGTTGGGCGTGCTCGTCGTCTGGGGTGTTCGGAAGTTCTCCGGCGTCTGGGATCAGGTCGCCGAGGGCGCGGGCGTGAGCCAGGGCGTCCGGCTCGGCGGTGGCAGGCTCGGTGGTGTCCGGGCTGTCCACGTGCGGACCGACGGCGTCCGGGCGATCCGCGTCCGAGCCAACCGCGTCCGGCACGCCCGTGTGTCGCAGGACGCGGGTGAGCAGCAGCACGGATCTCGCGCCGGTGACGCGCAGGCCGGGGGGCGTGAGTGCCGTACGGCCGCCCGTGACCACGACGAGTGTCACTCCGGTGTACGCGCGGTCGGTGCCGGGGTAGCGGACGCGCAGGGTGAGCAGGGCGCCCTCGGGGGTGAGGACGGCGCCGTGGCCGACGGCCAGGTCGTGGGGGACGCCCGGGAGCCGGTGGTCGAGGGAGATGTCCAGGTCGGGGGCCGTGACCTCCTGGACGATCACGTCGTCGGCGCGTGAGACGAAGACGCTGCTGCGCCGGCCCAGGCACTCCGCCGTCGCGACACCGGTCGAGAAGTCGACGGAGCGGCGGTACCCGCGCCGCTCATCCGGCGTCGTCCCGCGCAGCCGTATCTGGAAGGCCGGATGGAAGGGCTGGACCCACTGGAGAGGACGGCCGTCGGTGAAGGTCTCGGCGGCGGTCGCCTCGCCGGCCAGCAACCGGTCCTGGAGGGCGGGGAGTTCGGTGGCCAGCGCGGGCGGGCGGGCGTGTTCGCCGCCGCCCGGACGGACCAGCGTGTGATGGGTGACGATGACCCGCTCGTCGTTCGGATCGCCGAACACGAGGGCGCCGTGGTGGCCGTTGCCGCTCAGGAAGGCGTCCTCCCAGCGGGCGGCCGGCCGCGGCTCCCAGGTGCCGTGGACGGGACCGGCGCTCATGGCTTCAGCACCGCCACTCCGTAGCGGCCGAGGGTGAGCTCGTCCTGGACGGTCGCGCTCGTCAGCAGGTCGCGATGGGCGCCCGGCACCGCGAGCGTCACGGACTCGCGCCCGTGGTTGAGGAGGAAGAGCAGGTCACCGCGGCGGATCGCCTCCACTCCGGCGGGGAGCGCGTCGAGCACGGGGCGGGTGCCCGCGTCGGCGGCGATACGGCCGAGCAGGTCGCGCATCGCCTCCGGCTCGGGGAGCGTCGAGACGTACCAGGCACGTCCCTTGCGGAGTACGGCGGGCAGACCGTCGAGCTCACCGCCCTTGTACGCGACCTCCGCTTCGGCGTCCTCGGCCTTCTCGATCTCCTCCGACCACAGGGTGCCGCGGAAGCCGTCGCACTCGACGTGCTCCCCCGCGTCCAGCGGCCACCACTCGTGCAGCGTGCGGATGCCGAACAGCGCGCGCAGGCGGGCGTCCATGCCGCCGGGCCGTACCCGGTCGTCCTCGTCGGCGACGCCGGTGAGGAAGCCGCTGACGAGGGTGCCGCCACCGCGGACGTAGGAGAGGAGGTTGTCGATCGCCGCGTCGGAGAGGGCGTAGAGCTGGGGGACGACGACCAGTTTGTACGCCGTGAGGTCGTGCTCGGGGTGGGCGAAGTCCGTGGTGAGGTGGGCTTCCCAGAGGGCGCGGTGCCAGGCTCTCAGGAGTTCGGGGTAGTCGACCTGCGTGGACAGGCGGCCGTCCTGGGCGCCGGCCCACCAGGCGTGCCAGTCGTGCAGGACGGCGATGTCGTTGGGGGTGTGAGTGCCCGTCACTTCCGGGGCGATCCTGGCCAGTTCGGCGCCGAGCTGCTTGACCTCCTGATACGTACGGCCCTCCTCCCCCGCGTGACTGACCATCCCGGAGTGGAACTTCTCCGCGCCCTGCCGGGACTGGCGCCACTGGAAGTAGCAGACGGCGTCCGCGCCCCGGGCCACGGCCTGGAGGGACCAGAGGCGGTTGAGGCCGTGCGGCTTGGGGTGGTTGACGCCCCGCCAGTTGACCGGTCCTGCCGCCTGTTCCATCAGCATCCAGGGGCCGCGGGCCTGGGAGCGGGTCATGTCCTGGACGAGGGCGCCGTTCTGGGCACCGAGGGGGTCGCGCGGGTCGGGGTACATGTCGACCGAGACGACGTCCTCCTCCTCGGCCCAGCGCCACGCGTCCTGGCCGACCCACAGCGGCATGAAGTTGGTGGTGACCGGAAGGTGCGGGGTCGCCCGGCGGACGATGTCACGCTCGGCGACGTAGCACTCCAGGAGCATGTCGGAGGTGAACCGCTTGAAGTCCAGCACCTGGGTGGGGTTCTTCAGGTAGTGGGCGTGGCGGGGCGTGTGGATCTCGGCCCAGTCGCCGTAGCCCTGGCTCCAGAAGGCGGTGCCCCAGGCCTCGTTGAGCTCCGCGAGCGTGCCGTACTTGCTCCGCAGCCAGGTGCGAAAGCGGGCGGCGGCCTCGTCGCTCCAGTCGTAGGTGCAGTACTCGTTGTTGATGTGCCACAGGGTGAGGGCCGGGTGGGTGCCGTAGCGGGCGGCGAGGTCCTCGGTGATGGCGGCGGCGTAACGGCGGTAGGTGGCGCTGGAGTGCGAGAAGTGCTGCCGGCCGCCCCACCACTCGGTACGGCCCTCCTGGTCGACGGGCAGCGTGTCGGGGTGGAGGTGGCCCAGCCAGGGCGGGGGCGAGGCGGTCGGGGTGGCGAGGACGACCCCGATGCCGTTGTCGTGCATCAGGTCCATCAGCCGGTCCAGCCAGCCGAACTCCCTCGCTCCTGGGCGGGGTTCGAGCTTCGCCCAGGAGAAGACACCGAGGGTGACGGAGTTGACGCCGGCCGCCTTCATCAGGCGGACGTCCTCGTGCCAGGTCTCCTCGGGCCACTGCTCGGGGTTGTAGTCGCCGCCGTAGAGGATCCGGCCGTTCACCGCCGTGCTCAGGTCGGGCATCAGACGGGCTCCCCGTACTGGATGCCCCGCCCGTTGGTGGCGAGGTACACGCGGCCGTGGATCCGCGGGTCGCCGGTGATCACCTCACCGGTCCACCCCCATTGATGCTGGTCGTCGTTGATCCGCACCCAGGTCTTGGCCTCGTCGTCGGAGCGGTAGACGGCGGTGATGCTCTCGGTGGCGCCGACCTGATAGATGGCGGGGTACCGGGCTCCCTCGGCCGCCTTGCCGAAGCCGAGGGTGTGCGAGGCCCAGCAGCTGTCGACCTTGGCGAAGGTGGCCCCGCCGTCGGTGGACCGGTAGAGGCCGTTGGTCTTGGTGGAAAGCCACAGGTCACCGGACCTTCCGGGGGCGGCGACCAGCTTGAACTGGCTGTCGCCGGACGGCAGCCCGGTCGCACGCGCGGTGAAGGTCCGGCCACTGTCAGTGCTGGCGAGTAGCGTTCCTGTGTCGGTGTCGTACGCGTAGAAGAGCGTCGGGTCGGCCGGGTCGGCGACCGGCGTGGCGCCCTTCGGGAAGGAGGAGATCTCGGTCCAGGTGGTGCCGTTGTCCGCCGAGCGGTGGGCTGGGTACTTCGTGCCGTCCCAGTGCACGAAGGACCACAGCAGCACGCTGCCGTCGGCGTTGGCGGCGATCGGCCCCGGTGCGTCCTTGGCGATGGTGGGCTGGGCCTCGAAGGGCGCCCAGGTCTGTCCACCGTCGTTCGAGTAGGCCCCGTTGCCGTGGTCGCCCCAGCCCGCGCGGACGACGTACGCCGGCCTGGCCGCGGCCTGCGCGAGTCCCGTCGCCGACCCGAACACGGGGTTCGTCGCCATGCCGCGCGACGGAGACGCCGTGAGCCGCTCGTGGTACATCACGCCGATGTCCCCGAGTCCGCTGATCAGGTGCGCCTCCCCGACCGGGGGCGAGATCAGCTGGCGCACGGCCGTCTCCTCCAGACCGCGGATCTGCGGGGCCCAGTTCTTCAGGTCCCGGGTGCCGTAGAGGGTGGCGCCGGTGCCGTAGACGACGTGCTTCGAGTCGTACGGGTCGACGCCGACCGCCTGGATCCACCAGCCGAACTTCGGCTTGTCAGCACCCCAGTTGAGGAAGGGAGTCTCGGATACGTCGAATACGGCAGCGTCCTTGAGGGACGTCCAGGTAAGGCCGCCGTCGGTGGTGCGGTACAGGGTGTCGATCGCCGCCCAGCGGTTGTTGGTGGAGACGACGACGGTGCCGGGGCGGCGGGCGTCGACGGCGACCCCGCCGTAGCCGAAGCTGTCGGCGGAGCCGTCGCTCGTGGTCCCGCCCGGCTTCACCGGCGTGACCTCGGTCCACTTCCCGTCCGTGGTGCGCAGCTTGTGCACACTGCCGTCGGACTGGCCGTTGGGGCCGGGAGCGTTGGCGTACGACAGGTACAGCTCGCGGGTGTGTCTGTCGTACGCGGCGCGGATCGGGACCTTGGCGGCGGTGCCGGTGGGCCGGCCGGGGACGGCCTCCCAGGTGGTGCCGTCGGTGGTGCGGTACAGGTTGGCTCCGGCGGACGTCCCGTCGGAGTCGCCCCAGCCTGCGTAGAGGGTGCGCCCGGCGGCGACGAGAAGGGTGACGCCCTGCCCGGTGGCGCTCGGGGTACCCGGGAAGCCGCTCGCGGCTGCCCAAGTGGCGCCCCGGTCGGTGGACTTGAGGAGCCCGTCGTGCCGGGTCCCCAGCCACAGGGTGTCGCTGTCACGCGGATCCACCAGGAGCCGCTCCCCCGCACCCCGGCCGTCCTCGTTGGCGCCCAGCTTCACGGTGAGGTCGGTGCGGGCCCAGGTGGCACCACGGTCGTCGGAACGCAGCACCGCACCGTTGCCGGCCCAGGACTGGGCGTAGGTGCCGAGGGCGAGGTAGAGACGGTTGGGGTGGGCGGGGTCGACAGCGATCGCCTCCACGCCGAGGAGGTTCCAGTCGTCCCAGCCGAGGTGGTCGGTCAGCGGAGTCCAGCGGGCGGCGCGATCGTCCCAGCGGTAGGCGCCGCCGATGTCGGTACGGGCGTAGGCGAGGCCGCGGACCGAGGGGTGAAAGAGGACACAGGTGACGAATCCGGTGCCGCCGATGGCTGCGGTGCGCCAGCGGTAGGTGGGGGTAGCGGCCGGAACTTCGGCACCGTACGCACGTCCGTGTACTACGGGAACGGCGGTCAGCGCAGCGGCGGCCGCGGTCCCGGCGAGAACGGCACGACGACTCAGACGGGACGCGTACATGACACATACCTCGCTATACGAGAAAGGGTTTGGGGAAGTACCTCAGGGGCGCGGGGCTGTATCAATATGCGGCTCCGCCGCGTGGGCGCGACCAGCCACATACAACCCGCAGCCGCCGGACAACAGGAGCCCCCGTTGGGAACGCGCTGGTCAACCCTTGACCGCGCCCGTCAACATGCCCTTCTTGAAGTGCCGCTGCACAAACGGCGACAGCACCGCAACCGGCACCAGCGCCAGAACCATCACAGCCATCTGCACGGCCAGCGGCGCGAGCTGCCCCGTGTTGATCTGGGTGGCCAGTCCGATCGGCCGTTCCTGCTTCTGGACGAGCTGGATCATGACGTTCTGCAACGGCATCATGTCCTGGTCGCTCAGATAGATCGACGCGTTGAACCAGGCGCTCCAGTACCCGACCGCGTAGAAGAGCGCGATCACCGCGAGCACGGCCCGCGACAACGGCATCACGATCTTCCAGAGAATCCGCCAGTCCCCGGCCCCGTCGATGCGGGCGCTGTCGATGAGTTCCGGCGAGATGCCCATGAAGAACGCGCGCAGGACCAGGATGTTGAAGACGCTCACGGCACTGGGCAGGATCAGCGCGAGGTAGGTGTCGGTCAGCCCGAGGCCCTGCACCAGCAGGTAGGTCGGAATGAGGCCGGCGCCGAAGAACATGGTGGCGAGGATCAGCATCAGGAACCAGCGGTGACCGAGAGAGCCGACGCGCGAGAGGCCGTAGGCGCACAGGACGGACACCGCCATGCTGAACAGCGTGCCGACCAGGGTCACGCCCACGCTGACCAGGGCAGCGCGCTGGACCTGCCCGCCGCTGAGGAGTTCCTGGTAGGCGATGAAGGTGATGCCCTTGGGGACCACCACCAGACCGCCGGTCGCGTCGATGGTCTTCTTCGACGAGAGGCTGGTGACGATGACGATCCACAGCGGGAAGAGGATCGCGAAGCAGGCCAGGGTGAGGACGATCCCCTTGCCGGCGAGGCCCGCCTTCGAGGGCTCTTCCTCCCAGGCCGGCCGCTCCGGGGCCGCCCACGGGCTCGGCTTGGACGCGGCCCGGCCGGGCGCCGCGGTCTTGTCGGTCTTGTCGATGACGGCGCTCACTTCTTGTACACCCCCTGCTCACCCATGAGATGGGCGACCTTGTTCGCGGTCAGCACCAGGGCCAGACCGACCACACCCTTGATCAGGCCGGCGGCCGCGGCGTAGCTGAAGTCCTGGTTGCGGATGCCGTTCCACCACACGTAGGTGTCGAGGACCTCGGAGGCGCCTGGACCCACGGAGTCGCGTTGGAGCAGGAGCTGCTCGAAGCCGACCGTGAGGGCGTCACCGACGCGCAGCACCAGCAGCAGGGCGATCACCGGGCGCAGCGCGGGCAGCGTGATGTGCCACATGCGGCGCCAGCGTCCGGCGCCGTCCATCGCGGCGGCCTCGTACAGGTCGTTGGAGACGGCGGAGAGCGCGGCGAGGAAGACGATGATGCCCCAGCCGGCGTCCTTCCAGACGCCCTCGGCGGTCACCAGGAACTTGAAGATTCCCGGGTCGGTCATCAGGTCGAAGCCGTTGTGGCCGTGCTGGCGCAGGGTCTGCGCGATGATGCCGGCGCCGCCGAAGATCTGCTGGAAGACGGTGACGACCAGCACCCACGAGAAGAAGTGGGGCAGGTACATGATCGCCTGGGCGACCGCGCGGACCCGGGGCCTGATCACGCTGTTGATGACCAGAGCGAGCAGGATCGGGATGGGGAAGAACAGCACGAGCTGGAGGGAGAACAGCACGAAGGTGTTCTGCAGTGCGTGCCAGAAGCCGGAGTCCTGGAAGATCCGCTCGAAGTTCTCCAAACCGATCCAGGGGCTCTCGAACATGGCGACGAAGCCGTTGTCGCTGAGATACGGGTCGTAGTCCTGGAAGGCGACCACGTTGCCGAAGATCGGTATGTAGTTGAAGACGAGGAGCAGCAGAATGGCCGGCAGGGTCATCAGGATCAGCGTGCGGTCGCGTCTGAACCTGAGCCGCAGGCTCAGCTTTCCCGAGGGCCGCTCCCTCTTGGGTCCGGCGGCGCCACCGGACGCCGCCGGGGTCTTCTCGTCGGTCTTCGCCTCGGCCCTGGGCCGAGGCACCGTGCTGTGGGACACGGCTTTCTCCTTGCCTCAGCCCTGGGTCAGTTGGCCGTGGAGCCGTTGTCGTCGAGCAGCTTCTGGTACCAGTCGCGCAGCCCGTCGCCGCCCTTGGACTTCCAGTCGGACACGGCCTGCTGGACGTCGCTGATCTTCTTGCGGCCGCGGACGACGTCGTCCTCCAGCTGCTCGAAGTCGTTGGCGAGATTGGTGAAGCGATTCGGCTCGGTGATGGTCAGGCCGTAGAAGGAGGACTTCTTGGTGAAGGCGCCCATGCGCTGCTGCCACTCGACCTGGAGCTTCGCGATCTCGGGGAGGTCGGGGTGGGCGAGGTAGGAGGCCGGGTCGCCGGTGTAGTCGTAGGCGCCGAAGACCTCGTTGTTGCCCTTGGTGGTCTTCGTGGGCATGCCGTCCTTCAGCGTGTAGTCGGTGCCCTCGACGCCGTAGACGGTGAGCATGTACTCCTTGGTGCCGTACGGCGCGGCGCAGAAGTTGGCGAGCGCCAGGAAGTCCTTGATCTGCTGCTCGGACGCCTTCTTGTTGACGAAGGTGAAGATGCCCGCGGGCTGGGTCGCCCAGATGGTGGGGTCGCCGCCGTCGGGGCCGAAGATGTCGAACGCGCCCATCTCGAAGTCGGTCTTCTGGATGCGCTGTTCGGCCGTCGAGCTGTACCAGTAGGAGATGTCGCCGTTGAAGACGAGGGACTGGCCGGCGGTGAAGCGGTTGGACGCGTCGCCCTTGGCGGCCTTGGCGTCGGGGTGGACCGCGTCGGCCGCGTAGAGCTTGCGCATCCACTCCAGGGCTTCGAGGTACTCGTCGGTCTCGATGCGGTTGACGAGCTTGCCGTCCCTGAGGTTCCACCACAGCGCCTTGTCGCTGCCGTTGAAGACGCCGTAGATGTTGAAGGCGGTCCACTTCAGGTCGTCGCAGGCCCAGACCTTCGCCTTGGCGTCGGTGGCCTCCTTCGCCCAGGCCAGGAACTCGTCGGGGGTCCCCGGGAGTTCGTAGCCCTTCGCCTCGAAGATGTCCTTGCGGTAGAAGGGCAGGATGTTGGGGACGTACGAGGCGGGCATCGGGATGGCGCGCAACTGGCCGCCGAAGATGGAGCGCTGCCAGGCGTCGGTCGGAACCGCCGCGAGGTTCGGGTACTCCTTGACCTTGTCGCCGGACAGGTAGGGGCCGAGGTCGGCGAACTTGGCGTTGATGGCGCTGGGTATCTTGCCGTTCAGGTTCCAGCCCGGGACGACCACCACGTCCGGGATGTCGCTGGAGGCGAGGACGGCGCCCAGCTTCTCGTCATAGGTGTTGCCGTCCTGGTTCTGCCAGGTGACCTTGACGCCGACGGCCTTGTTCACGGCCGTGTAGTACGGGTTGCCGTTGGAGGGCGGGCTGCCCCACATCGGCGCCATGATCTTCAGCTGGCTGCCGCCGCCCAGTTTCTTCGGTACCGAGGTCTTCAGCGCGTCCAGGTCGATCGGCTTGGTGAAGCCGGCCGACGAGCCGTTCTTCGAGGGGATGTCCGGCACGACGACGTTCGACGCCACGAAGGTCGGGAGGAGCTTCTCGGCCGCCTTCCCGGAGGTGGTGCCGTCCTTGCTTCCGCTCTGGCCCCCGCCGCAGGCGGCGAGCAAGGGCATCCCTCCGGCCACCGCTGCGGTGGCGACCGCGGTGGAGGCGAGGAAGCTTCTCCGACTCGGGGCGGAGGAGGCGGCGGCGTTCGGCGTCATTGCGTCAACCCTTCATGGCGCACCAGGACACCCGGCGGTGGAGCCGTCGGCTGCGGTGTCTTGAGTGGAACTGGCTGAGCTGAAGCGGTCGTAGCGACTGGTCGAAATAGTCGAAGCGCTTCGATGTTGCTGCGAGGTTAAGTGAACACCCAGGGGTGCACAAGAGTCGCTCCCAAGATTCCTCCGAGGTATGGAGGAAACAACCGAGCGCTTACGCGACTTGAAATGTCGGTCGGGAGTCCGACTTGTTGCCCAGTGGTGTCTTGACACCCACCCCCGAGTCGAATGAGCATCGAAGCGCTTCGAAAGCGCTTCGCCGCTCCATCGCAAGGGGATCCCCACGTGACCGCACATACGCCGCCTACGACGCCTTTCCGCGATCCGCGCCTGCCGTTCGCGAAGCGCATCGACGACCTGCTGTCGCGGCTGACCCTCGACGAGAAGGCCGGGTTCCTGCACCAGTTCGCCCCGGCCGTCGAGCGCCTCGGCATCGCCGCCTTCCGCACCGGCCAGGAGGCGCTGCACGGAGTGGCGTGGATGGGCCCGGCGACGGTGTTCCCGCAGGCGGTGGGCCTCGGCGCGACCTGGAACACCGATCTCGTACGACGCGTCGGCGAGGCGGTGTCCAAGGAGACGCGGGCGATGCGCGCCCGTGACGACCGGGTCGGGCTGAACGTCTGGTCGCCGACCGTCAACCTCCTCCGCCACCCCCTGTGGGGCCGTAACGAGGAGGGCTACTCGGAGGACCCGAAGCTCACCTCGGCCATCGCCACCGCCTACACCCATGGCCTGCGCGGCGACCACCCGACGTACTGGCGCACCGCTCCCGTCCTCAAGCACTGGCTGGCCCACAACAACGAGACGGACCGCTCCACCGCGTCGAGTTCGGTCCGCCCGCGCGTGCTGCACGAGTACGACCTGCGCGCCTTCCGCGAGACGGTCGAGGCGGGCGCGACGGCCGGTGTGATGCCGGCGTACAACCTGGTCAACGGCCGCCCGAACCACGTCTCGCCCTACCTGCGCGAGCACTTGCGCACCTGGACCGACGAGGACCTGCTGGTCTGCTCGGACGCGGGCGCGCCCTCCAACCTGGTCGACTCCGAGCACTACTTCGACACCCACGAGGAGGCCACCGCGGCCTCGCTCCTGGCCGGTGTCGACAGCTTCACCGACCACGGCACGGACAGTTCGGAGATCGTCGCACGGGTCCAAGGCGCACTGGAACAGGGTCTGTTGACCGAGGCCGACATCGACACCGCCGTCCGCCGCCAGCTCTCGGTCCGCTTCCGGCTCGGCGAGTTCGACCCGCGCTACGACCCCTACGCGGACACCTCGGACTTCGACACCCCGGCGCACCGCGCGCTCGCCCAGGAGGCCGCAGAGCAGGCGATCGTCCTGCTCAAGAACGACGGCGTGCTGCCGCTGGCCCACGACACCCGCATCGCCGTCGTCGGCCTGCTCGCCGACGAGTGCAAGCTCGACTGGTACAGCGGCACCCTCATCCACCGCTCCACCCCGCTGGAGGGCCTGTACGAGCGGTTCGGCGCGGAGCGCGTGGAGTTCGCGGAGGGTGTGGACCGGGTCCGGCTCAAGACGCGTGAAGGCACGTTCCTGCAAGTGCCGGTGGTGGACGACTCCGGCAACGACGACGTGCGCGGCGCCGAGGGCGCCCTCGACCCGGCGTTGCTCGCGGGCCGCACGGACCTCCCCCCGCTCACCACCGACTCGACCGGCACCGAGTTCGCACTCGTCGACTGGGGCGAGGGCGTCCTGACCCTCCGCGCCCCCGACGGCCGCTATCTCTCGGTCGCCGAGGACGGCTACGTCCGCGCCTCCGCCGACCAGCCCGGAGGCTGGGTCGTCCAGGAGACATTCCGCCTGGAACCGCACGAGAACGGATACCTCCTCAGGCATGTCGGCACCGGTCGCCACGTCTCTGTCGCCGCCGACGGCGTCAGAGTTGCCGACGAGAACGACGACGGGAACGACGACCGGAACGACGACCGGAACGAGAGCGGTCCCGAAGTCTTCGAGCTGATCATCGCCGAGCGCGGTGAGGACGCGGTGGCCCGGGTCGCCGCACAGGCCGACGTGGTCCTGGTGGTCGCGGGCAACGACCCGCACATCAACGGCCGCGAGACCGAGGACCGTACGACGCTGCGCCTGCCCGCCCAGCAGGAGCGGCTGCTGCGCGCCGCCCACTCGGCGAACGCGAACACGGTGCTGGCGCTGGTGTCGGCTTACCCCTACGCGGTCGACGTCGCCGCCCTCCCGGCGGCGCTGTGGACAGCACACGCCGGCCAGGCGGCCGGCACCGCGCTGGCCCGGGTCCTGGCCGGCGACGTCTCCCCCGCGGGCCGGCTCCCGCAGACCTGGTACGCCGACGACACCGACCTGCCCGACCTCCTCGACTACGACGTGATCGGCACCCGCCAGACGTACCTCTACTTCGAGGGCACGCCGCTGTTCCCATTCGGCCACGGGCTGTCGTACGCGTCCTTCTCGTACGGCGATGTGGCGGCGCGGGTCGACGACGGGGCGGTGCACGTCTCGTTCACGGTCACGAACACCGGTGACAGGACGGCCGACGAGGTCGCCCAGCTCTACACCCGCGCCGTGGACCCGACGGTCCCGCGCCCGCGCCGCGAACTGGTGGCGCACCGGCGGGTCACGCTCGCGCCGGGGGCACGGGCCGAGCTGGCCTTCGAAGTCCCGTTGCGCGCCTTCGAGTTCTGGGACGTGGCGCAGGGCCGCTGGCGGCTGGAGCCGGGCCCGTACGAGTTGCTGGCCTCAGCCTCCAGCGAGGACGTCCGCCGGCGTACGACGGTCCTGCTGGACGGCGAGCCCGCCGCCCCGCGCCCGCTCCTCGAACGCGGCCTGGACGCGGCCGACTTCGACGAGCAGAGCGGCATCGACATCGTCGACCGGACGAAGGCCTCGGGCGACGCGGTGACGGCGACGCCGGGCCGGACGGGCGGTGAACTGCTCTACCGGAACTGCGACTTCGGCGCCGGCGTCACGAGGGTGATCGCGACGGTGGCGGGCGAGGGCACGCTCGAGGTGTCGCTGGACGGGGGCCCGGCGCTCGCCGTACTGACACCGGCCACGCCCACCACGGACCCGTACGACTACGGCACGCTCACCGCCGCGCTGGCCACCTCCGGCGTGCGCGGCTTGCACGACGTACACCTCAGACTGCGCGGCCCGCTGCGGCTCGCGCACGTCGGCTTCTCCGGTTGAGGGGCTGGAGAAGACCGACGCAGAGAAGGGGCCCGGCACCGGAAGGCATCGGTGCCGGACCCCTTCGCGGAGCCTACATGAAAATGGTTCCCATGAGCTAGATGCTTGGGGCGGCCGGGGTTCAGGTCAGAGCGCGAGCCCGGTCAGTACCAGCACCCGCTCGTACGTGTAGTCGTCCATCGCGAACTTCACGCCCTCGCGGCCCACGCCGGACTGCTTGGCGCCGCCGTACGGCA
This sequence comes from Streptomyces sp. NPDC050619, assembly GCF_040654815.1. Taxonomy (NCBI): domain Bacteria; kingdom Bacillati; phylum Actinomycetota; class Actinomycetes; order Kitasatosporales; family Streptomycetaceae; genus Streptomyces; species Streptomyces sp. NPDC050619. The sequence continues at coordinate 86,244 of NZ_JBFAIR010000037.1, forward strand.
TCTGGTCGGCGCGGTAGGAGGGAACGTCGCCGATGACGACACCGCCTACCTCCAGGGCACGGTGGGCGCGGAAGGCGGACTGGAGGTCGTGCGTGAAGACGCCCGCCTGAAGGCCGTACTTGGAGTCGTTGACGGCGGCGAAGGCCGCGGCCTCCCCGTCCGCCCTCGCCACGGTGAGGACGGGTCCGAAGACCTCCTCGCAGGAGATCGTGACGTCGGCCGGTACGTCGGTGAGGACCGTCGGCGCGTAGGAGGCACCGTCGCGCTTGCCCCCGGTGCGGAGGTTCGCCCCGGCGTCGACGGCTTCCTGGACCCATGCCTCGACCCGCTTGGCGGCATCCTCGCTGACCAGCGGTCCGACGTCGGTCTTGTCGTCGGCCGGGTCGCCGGTGACCTGGGCCTCGACGGCCGCGACGACGCGGGGCAGGAGGCGGTCGTAGACGGAGGCGTCGGCGATCACCCGCTGCACCGAGATGCAGGACTGCCCGCCCTGGTAGTTGGAGAAGGTGGCGATACGGGTCGCGGCCCGGTCGAGGTCCTCGTCGCTCGCGTAGTCGCCGAGGACGACGGCCGCGCCGTTGCCCCCCAGCTCCAGCGTGCAGTGCTTGCGCGGCACCGAGTCCATGATCGCGTAGCCGACCTTCTCGGAACCGGTGAAGGAGATGACCGGCAGGCGCGCGTCCTGGACGAGGGCCGCCATGCGGTCGTTGGGAACGGGGAGGATGCTCCACGACCCGGCGGGGAGCTCGGTCTCGGCGAGGAGTTCGCCGATGACAAGGCCGGAGAGGGGGGTGGCGGGTGCCGGCTTGAGGATGATCGGCACGCCTGCCGCGATGGCCGGGGCGATCTTGTGGGCGCACAGGTTGAGCGGGAAGTTGAAGGGCGCGATGCCCAGGACGACGCCCTTGGGGAAGCGCCGGGTGAGGGCGAGACGGCCCTGGCCGCCGGCGTCGGTGTCGAGGCGCTGGGCCTCGCCGCCGTTGAAGCGGCGGGCCTCTTCGGCGGCGAACCGGAACACGGAGACGGCGCGGCCGACTTCACCCCGGGCCCACTTGATCGGCTTGCCGTTCTCGGCGGAGATCAGCCGGGCGATCTCCTCGGTGCGCTCGGCGAGCCGCCTGCTGACGTGGTCGAGGGCGGCGGCGCGTATGTGGGCGGGGGTGGCGGCGAAGTCCTCGCGGACGGCGTACGCGGCGGCCACGGCCTCCTCGATCTGGGCGTCGCTCGGCACGGCGACCTTGCCGACGAGGCTGTCGTCCCAGGGGGAGGTGACGTCGAAGGTGTCCTCGCCGGTGGCTTGGCGGCCGGCGAGCCAGAAGGCGTGAGCGGGGGTCACATTTTCCTTTGGCATGGTGGGGTCCGGCCCTTCCTGTGGTCTTGGGAGTCGGGGTCCACGGTAGGGCGGGGGCGGGTGATGGGTGCTTGTCCGAGTCGTAGGGGTGGGGCGTGGCAGTGTGCCGGAATGGCAGGGTGGGGGTTGGACCGGTCCCGCCCGGTTGGCTGTGTGGCTGGCCATTCATCCAAGCGAGTCGGGTGGTGGGTGGGCATAGGCCGGGGGTCTGGGGGCGGAGCCCCCAGCAACGCCCGCACCAACCCCCCGCACCTACCCACCAGACGTAGCCTTCAACGCCAGCCACAACTCCATCCGCACATCCGGATCATCCAGCGACCGCCCGAGAATCTCCTCCACCCGCCGCATCCGATACCGCAACGTATGCCGATGCACCCCAAGATCCGCGGCAGCGGCATCCCACTGCCCATGCCGCGACAACCACGCCCGCACCGAGGCCACCAGATCCCCCCGCCCGTTCGCGTCATGCTCGTGCAGCGCCCGCAGCAACCCGTCCGCGAACGCCTTCACCGCGTCATCGGCCAGCAGCGGCAGCACCGACCCGGCCGCCATCTGCTCGTGCTCGACGAACACCCGCCCCCGCCGCCGGGCCACCGACAGCGCCTGCTCGGCCTGCTTGTACGCGGCCGCCGCGGCGATCGGACCGGCCGGTGCCGACAGCCCCACGACCAGTTCGTCCTCGGCACCGCCGACGGCCTGCTCCCGGCCCGCACCGCCACCGCCGGCCCGCGCCGCCTCCAACGCCGCCGCATACTCCCCGCACGCGGCCACCGCGGCGCCGCCGTCCACGGCCAGCACCACCAGCCGCTCCGCCTCGCCGCCGTTCTCCGGCACCACCAGCACGGCCTCACCGGACCGGGCCGCCGCCGACTCCAGGACCTCGACCAGCGCCCCGAGCGGATCCCCGTTGGTGTCGGCGGCGGCGAGCGTGGCGGCCGTCGGCTTGGTGAGCGGCACGCGCGCGTGGGCGTCCCTGTGCGTCCGCCCGGCCGACGCCGAGACCGACTCGGCGACGATCATCCGGAAGGGCGCGTCCAGCAACCCGCCGTACAGCTCCCCGGCCACCGTGCGCGCATGGTCCGGCTCGCCGGCCAGCAGCATGCGCAGCACCGCCGCTCCGATCCGCTGCTCGGCCTCATGCAGGGACCGCGAGCGTTCCGTGGTGAGCGTCAGCAGGGCGATGGCCGAGTGGAGGGCGTACCGCTCGGCCGTGCCGAGAGCCGCGGCCGTCCCGACAGCCAGCGCCGCCCGCGGTCGCCGTCCCGTGCCGAGCGAGTGCAGTTCGACCCGGTCCTCGTGCTCGGGGCCTCCCACGACCGACGAGGCGGGCGCGGGCCGTTCCCGCAGCCGTTCGACGTCCGCCGTCAACCGGGCGGCCCGGCGTCCCGCCCACTCCGGTGCCGTCGCGACCACCGCGCCCGAGGCGTCGTACAGCGCCGCCCATCCGTCCACGTGCGAGGCGAGCGCGGCGAGCAGCCCCTCCGGTCCGTCCGCCAGCGTCTGTCTGGTCAGTTCGCGCTGGGCGGCGAAGCCCGCCGTCACCGCCTGGTACTGGTCGGCGGCGATCGCCGCCGACACGGCCTTGCTGATGGCGAGGAAGGGCGTGCGGCGCGGCACCTCCAGCAGCGGCAGCCCTTCCTGCTCGGCCGCGTCGACGAGCGCCGCGGGGATCTCCTCGTAGTTGACCCCGACGCCGAAGCCGAGCCCGACCACCCCCGCGCCCACCAGCCGCTTCACATAGCGCCGCATCGCCTGCGGATCCTCGGCGTCCAGCTTCAGCGCGGTGATCAGCAGCAGCTCCCCGCCCTCCATGTACGGCACGGGATCGGCGAGCTCGCTGACGTGCGCCCAGCGGACGGGGACGTCCAGGCGGTCCTCGCCCGCCCGCACGGTGAGCTTCAGCGCGGAGTGGTGGACGAGCGAGGCGAGCGTGGGAGGCATGGGGCCTTCAGGTGTGTGACCGTCGTGATCTTTGTGAGCATTTGGCCGCCGAGTATGAACGGCCTGTGCCGATTCTGCCTCACCGTACGGTCATCACGTGACCTCAGCCGCGCAGGTCCACCAGCAACGGCGGCGCGTGCTCCCCCTTCACGTTCGTCAGCGACAGCACCGCGTGCCCCGGCGGCACCCCGTGCGCCAGCTCGGACGCGGACCACCGCTCCCGCTCGACCTGGCGGACGGTCACCGCCTCCGTGGTCACCGCCTTGCCGGTGACCATCTTGCGCAGAGCGTGGATGGCGCGGGTCATGGGCTGGTCGGCGAAGACCGTGTGCTTGGCGACCTCCGTCGTCTCCACCCACTCGGTGCCCCAGGTCTGCGCGAACCGGCTGCCGTCCCACGTGGTCAGGCCGGAGAACGCCATCCGGCAGCCGAAGGCCCCGTACAGCGGGCCGTGCAGCGGTGCGGGGACGTCGCCGATGGTGCGCAGCGCGAGCACCACGCCTGCGTTCTTGGAGCGCAGCCGCTGGATCCGGCGCACCGACTCGGCGGTGAGTGCCCCGGTGGCGTCGTCCAGGACCAGGCAGGCGAAGTGCGTGCGTCCGCTCTCCTGTACGACGGTGTCGAACTGGGCAAGGACCAGCCGGGTGATCAGCCGGGCGGCCTCCTCGTGCCCCCGTTCCGGCAGATCGATACGTACCCGCAGCGGATGGTGGGCGATGGCACGCAGCGAGAACCCCCGGTGCGCGCCGCCCGCCGCGGGTGCGGGCCGAGCCGCGCCGCCCCCGCCGAAGAACTCGGCGAAGGCCGGCCGGTTCAGCAGCGCGAGCCGTTCGGCGAGGACGCGGCCCGCATCGCCCGGGGCACCCGTCTGCCGGATGCGCGCATCAAGTTCGCGGCGCATGACCTCGTCCCCCGCCACGGCCTCCCGCAGCGCGGACAGCGCGGTCGGCTCGCCCTCCAGAAGCTCGCGCAGCTCCAGCAGGGAGGGGAAGCGGCCGTGCACGGACCGATAGGGGCCCAGCAGCTGGGCGAGCGCGGTGGCGGGGCTCTGACCGGGCATGGTGTCGAGGTCACCCATCAGGGCCTCGGCGAGGACGGCCGCCGCCTCGTCCGGGTCGTCGGCCTCCGCGTACGGGTCGAGGTCGTGGACGGACGACGGGTCGCCGATCCGGACGATCACGTCGAACGCGGAGTCAGTGCCGAGCGGGCTCCCGGCGGCGGAGACCGCTACGACCGCGCACCCTCCTGTGAGGGCCTGCAGGGCCAGCGCCTCGGTGACAGGTTCGATGAGGGTCCGCGTCTTGCCCGAGCCGGACGGCCCGACCGCGAGCAGCGAGGTGCCCAGCACCTCCGGACCGAGCGCGGCGCCCGCGTCGCGGTAGACGGCCGGGGCGCGTTCTGCGGCCACCCAGCTGCCGATACGCACCTGGCCCGCGAGCAGATCGTGGCGCGCGGCGGTGCGCCGGGGCAGATCGCGGGCGCCGGAAGGGTGGGTCCAGGCCGCGCCGCCCTCCCGCAGCACGGTGTCCCGGAAGTCGGCGGGTCCCATGTCCCACACGCGCGCCACGCGCGCGCAGTCGACGTCGTTCATCCGCCCGGCGGCGACCTCTGCGGTCAGGAGCTCGGCCGCCTCGTACTGCCCGGCGTCGCGTAGCTGGGGCCACTGGGCGCGCGGCCGCACGACGGCCGTCGGCGCGGTGCTGTGGGCCGCCGCCGAGCGGCGGGCGGCGAGTCGTTCCTTGGCGTACGGCCACCAGCCGCCGACCCGGGCGAACGGCCACACCACCAGCAGTGTGACGACCACGTCCAGCGTGTCCTCGAGCCGGCCACCAGCGAACACCTCGTAGCCGCCGGAAATCAGGATGATGAGGGACATGAGCGGGTCGATGACCGGCAGCGGGTTCCAGCCGATGCCCGGGAAGGCTTCGGGGAACACGAGGCTCAGCGCGGCCAAGGCGCACAGGAGGGCGAGCAGGGCCCGCGCGGGCTGCGGCCGGCGGCCGATGACGTGGCGGACAACCGCAGGCCAGCCGCCCAGTCGGCTGACGGCCGAGACAAGCAGAGCGAAGAAGACACCGTCGTTGACCACCAGGGCGTATCGCCCTGGCCATACCACCGGCTGCCCCTCGAACTCCTTGGGCGAGGCGATCGTGCCGCCGTACCACCAGTCATCCGGGGTCACCAGCCGCAGAGGCGCGAACTGGTACGGGATGACGCCCTGCCGCCAGAAGGACCACACCACGAGCGCCACCACCAGCGGGATCAGCATCCCGACGACCGTGATCGTCGCGAGCCGCTCCGACGCCCGCGCGGCCTTCGGCATGCGGTACCCGAAACGCCAGATGCCGGGCCGGGCGGCCGGACGGTCCTCGTCGAGCCACTCGGCGACGGCTGACCGCCTGACCTGCGCGGCCTCCTGCGGAACCCCCGGGGCCGCAGGCGGCCGCGGCGGCATCGCCGGAACCTGAGGAGGTCCCGCCGGACGTGGCACAGGGTTCGCATGCGTACCCCGCGTGTCCCTCGTCCCGTCGCTGTCCATCGCCCTCGCCCCTTGACCAGCCGTTCCGTCCACCATCAGCCGTCAATCTAACGCCCCCGCCTGGGGAGTTCACCGCTTACGCGGCCGAGCCCGCTCCACTCCGCCATGTCCACCGCGGACAACCGGCACCTCCGACACCGCCCACATGGAGCATGCCCGCCCTCCGCTCCCCGCCCTAGCCTGCGAGAAAGAGAGCGAAGGCAAGCGTCCGCGACACCCCAGGAGCCCCTCATGACCGCACTTCCGCAGGAGCGCCGCGTCGTCACCGCCATCCCCGGCCCGAAGTCGCAGGAGCTGCAAGCCCGCCGCGTCGCCGCGGTCGCGCAGGGGGTGGGTTCCGTGCTGCCCGTGTTCACCGCGCGCGCGGGCGGCGGGATCATCGAGGACGTCGACGGCAACCGCCTCATCGACTTCGGCTCCGGCATCGCGGTGACGAGCGTCGGCGCCTCCGCCGAGGCCGTCGTACGCCGGGCCTCCGCGCAGCTCGCCGACTTCACCCACACCTGCTTCATGATCACGCCGTACGAGAGCTACGTGGAGGTCGCCGAGGCGCTCGCCGAGCTGACCCCGGGCGACCACGCCAAGAAGTCGGCCCTGTTCAACTCGGGCGCCGAGGCCGTCGAGAACGCCGTCAAGATCGCCCGGGCGTACACCAAGCGGCAGGCCGTGGTCGTGTTCGATCACGGGTACCACGGGCGCACCAACCTCACGATGGCGCTGACCTCGAAGAACATGCCGTACAAGCACGGCTTCGGCCCGTTCGCGCCCGAGGTCTACCGAGTGCCGGTGGCCTACGGCTACCGCTGGCCGACCGGCCCGGACAACGCCGGTCCCGAGGCCGCCGCGCAGGCCATCGACCAGATCGCCAAGCAGGTCGGACCGGACAACGTGGCCGCGATCATCATCGAGCCGGTCCTCGGCGAGGGCGGCTTCATCGAGCCGGCGAAGGGCTTCCTGCCGGCCCTCGCCCAGTTCGCGCGGGACAACGGCATCGTCTTCGTCGCCGACGAGATCCAGTCCGGCTTCTGCCGGACCGGCCAGTGGTTCGCCTGCGAGGACGAGGGCATCGTCCCCGACCTGATCACCACCGCCAAGGGCATCGCGGGCGGTCTGCCGCTCGCCGCCGTCACCGGCCGCGCCGAGATCATGGACGCCGCGCACGCGGGCGGCCTCGGCGGCACCTACGGCGGCAACCCGGTCGCCTGCGCGGGCGCGCTCGGCGCGATCGAGACGATGCGGGAGCTGGACCTCAACGCCAGGGCCAAGGCCATCGAGGCCGTCATGAAGCCCCGCCTGACCGCCATGGCCGAGAAGTTCGACGTCATCGGCGACGTCCGGGGCCGCGGCGCGATGATCGCCATCGAGCTGGTCAAGGACCGTACGACGAAGGAGCCGGACCCGGAGGCGACCACCGCCCTCGCCAGGGCCTGTCACCAGGAGGGCCTGGTGGTCCTGACCTGTGGCACGTACGGCAACGTGCTGCGCTTCCTGCCCCCGCTGGTCATCGGCGAGGCTCTGCTGACCGAGGGTCTCGACATCATCGAGCAGGCCCTCGCGCGCATCTGATCGACAGACCGCACAGCTGATTCCGCGAGCGGCAGACCGTGTGAAGAAGGTGTGCGAGGTGGATGGGAGGACGCCCTTCCGCCTGTCTTCCGCCCATCCCCTGTCGTAGGTTCTATTCCAGATGAGAGATACACCCCGCCCACAGGGGACTGTGGGTGATTTCAGGCCGGGGCCTCCCCAGCTTCGACCTGGTCGTGCCCTCGCGCACACAACCGGGGCCTCCGGCTCCGGATCTCCTCACCGATCGGACAGTCGCCCGCCCCAAACCCCCCGGGGCGCGCGACCATCCGATCCGATCGACTGCCCCGGAACTACCCCCCCTGTTCCGGGGCAGTCGACCTCCTTTCTTCTTCTCGGGCTATTCGGCTTTCCGGCCCTTCTCTTCGCGCTGATCACCTGGCAGGTCGTCGTCGACGGCCCGCTGGCGCGCGCGGACGAGCGCGCCAGCCGCGCCCTGGTCCACCCGGACCGCGTCTCCGGACTCCTGGCCGACCTGGGCAATGTCCAGGTCGCGGTCCCTGTTCTCGTCGTCGCCCTGGGGTACGCGGCCTGGCGGGCCCGCCGCATTGGTGCAGACCGCTGGTGGCTGCCCGCGACCGCGGCGGCCCTCCTCATGGCCTTCCTCCCGGCGCTGATCGTCCCGCTCAAGGAACTGATAGCCCGCCCGAGCACCCCGGTCATGCCGCCCAGCACCGGCTACTACCCCTCCGGCCACACCGCCACGGCCACCATCGCCTACGGCGCCGCGACCCTGCTCCTCCTGCCCTGGCTGCGCTCGGCGTACGCCCGGCGCATCCTCCTCGGCGGGTGCGCCGCCCTCGTGCTCGGCGTCTCCTTCGGCCTGGTCCGCAGCGGCTACCACTGGCCACTGGACGTGGTGGCCAGTTGGTGTCTGTGTGGGGTGCTGCTCTCGTCGCTGTGGCTGTTGCTCGGGCGGGGGACGCCCGGCCCGGCCGAAGAGCCGAAGTAGCTGATGAAGTAGCCGAAGCAGCCGCTGAATCGGCTGGGGAGCCACGGGAAGAGGCCGTCCGCGTCGGCCGCACGGGCGGCCGACGAGAGCCCAGTGATCATGTGCCTAGTCGTTGTCCTCCGTCACCCGCCCCGCCGCCGCCTCGTGCATCGCCAGTTCGAGCAGTCCCGGGTCGGTGAGGGTGCCGGAGCCGTCCGGGGGGACCAGCCAGCGGACTCCGCCGGTCGTGCGTCCCGGGTACGGCACCACGATCCAGGTGCCGGCACCCGCCGTACGGATGCCCGTGCCGAGCCAGCGGGCCGCGGTCCCCGGCGGCACCAGGAAGCCCATCCGGGCGTCGCCGAAGTCGACCAGTACCGGGCCCGGCTGGTCGAGGATGCGGGTGAGGACGTCGAGCGTGGGGTAGCCGAGTTCGCCCGGCAGGATCAGTACGTCCCAGGCCTTGCCCGCGGGCAGCAGCGCCACCCCGAGGGGGTTGCGTTCCCACTCCCAGCGGCAGGCCTGGGGATCCGGTGCCACGGATGCGAGCCACTCCACCGCCGTCTTCGACCCAGCCATGAGGAGACCTCCTTCTTCGTCGGGACGCGAGTCGCGTCACGAGAGAGAGGGAGGTCCCTGGCAGGCATTACGCGGGTTTCGGCACCCCGTTGGAGTGAACCGGCTCACAGGCGGCGGTTCACCGGATCACGGGCGACGGCTCAGCTGTCGAAGCCCAGCCCCAGCTTGTCCATCGTCCGCAGCCACAGGTTGCGCCGGCCGCCGTGCGTGTCGGCCCGGGCCAGCGACCACTTGGTGAGGGCGATGCCGGTCCAGGCGAAGGGCTCGGGCGGGAAGGGCAGCGGCTTCCTGCGGACCATCGCGAGCGAGGTGCGCTCCGTGGACTCCCCCGCCAGCAGGTCCAGCATCACATCCGCGCCGAACCGGGTCGCGCCCACGCCCAGGCCCGTGTAACCCGCCGCGTACGCCACCTTGCCCCGGTGCGCGGTGCCGTAGAACGCCGAGAAGCGTGAGCAGGTGTCGATCGCGCCGCCCCACGCGTGCGTGAAGCGGACGTCCTCCAGCTGCGGGAAGCAGGTGAAGAAGTGCCCGGCGAGCTTGGCGTACGTCTCGGGGCGGTCGTCGTACTCGGCGCGCACCAGGCCGCCGTACGGATAGATCGCGTCGTAGCCGCCCCACAGGATCCGGTTGTCCGCGGACAGGCGGAAATAGTGGAACTGGTTGGCGCTGTCCCCGAGCCCCTGTCTGTTCTTCCAGCCGATCGACGCCAGTTGGCCGGCGGTCAGCGGTTCGGTCATCAGCGCGTAGTCGTAGACCGGGACCGTGTACGCGCGCACGCGCCTGACCAGGTTCGGGAAGATGTTCGTGCCGAGCGCGACCCTGCGGGCGCGGACCTGGCCGTACGGAGTGCGTACGGCCATTCCGGCGCCGTACGGCTTCAGGGTGAGCGCGGGGGTGTGCTCGTGGACGCGGACGCCGAGGCGGAGGCAGGCGCGTTTGAGGCCCCAGGCGAGCTTGGCGGGGTTGAGCATGGCTACGCCGCGGCGGTCGTGGAGCCCCGCCTGGAATGTCGGTAAGTCGACTTGTTCCCGTACCGCGTCGGCGTCCAGGAACTCCACGCCGTCGGCGAGGCCCCGGCGGTCCATCTCCTCGTACCAGTCGCGCAGTTCCCACGCCTGGTACGTCTCGGTCGCGACGTCGATCTCGCCGGTGCGCTCGAAGTCGCAGTCGAGCTCGTGCCGGGCGACCGCCTTCTCGATCGCGTCGAGGTTGCGGGCGCCCAGCTCCTGGAGCTTGTGGATCTCCTCCGGCCAGCGGGCGAGGCCGTTGGGCAGGCCGTGGGTGAGGGAGGCGGCGCAGAAGCCGCCGTTGCGGCCCGAGGCGGCCCAGCCCACCTCGCGGCCTTCCAGCAGGACGACATCCCGCCCCGGGTCGCGCTCCTTGGCGAGGAGCGCGGTCCACAGTCCGCTGTAGCCGCCGCCGACGACCAGCAGGTCGCAGGTCTCGGCGCCGGTGAGCGCGGGCTCGGGGTGGGGCTTGCCGGGGTCGTCCAGCCAGTACGGGACCGGCTGGGCGTCGGACAGGGACTTGGTCCAGTCATTGCCACGACGCATCGGTCACGCCTTCTGTTTGGTGCGGCGATTGCCGATGACCATCGACGCCAGGACGAACAGTACGGCGATCAGGAACATGGCCGTACCGATGACATTGATCTGAACGGGCGTTCCGCGCTGGGCCGAGCCCCAGACGAACATGGGGAAGGTGACGGTCGAGCCCGCGTTGAAATTGGTGATGATGAAATCGTCGAAGGAGAGCGCGAAGGCGAGCAGTGCGCCCGCCGCGATTCCGGGGGCGGCGATCGGCAGGGTGACCCGGACGAAGGTCTGGAACGGGCCGGCGTAGAGGTCCTGGGCCGCCTGTTCCAGCCTCGGGTCCATCGACATCACGCGTGCCTTGACGGCCGTCACGACAAAGCTGAGGCAGAACATGATGTGGGCGATGAGGATCGTCCAGAAACCCAGCTGCGCGCCCATGTTGAGGAACAGGGTGAGCAGCGAGGCCGCCATGACGACCTCGGGCATCGCCATCGGCAGGAAGATCAGCGAGTTGACGGCGCCCCGCGCGCGGAAGCGGTAGCGGACGAGCGCGAAGGCGATCATCGTGCCGAGGATCGTGGCGCCGAGCGTCGCCCAGACGGCGATCTGGAGGCTGATCGACAGCGAGCCGCACAGGTCGGAGACGCCGCACGGGTCCTGCCAGGCGTCCGTGGAGAACTGCTGCCATTCGTAGTTGAAGCGCCCCTTCGGTTTGTTGAAGGAGAACACCGTGACGACGACGTTCGGCAGGAGGAGATATCCGAGGGTCAGGAGTCCCGCGATGACGACGAGATGGCGCTTGAGCCAGTTGACGAAGGTCATTTAAACCAGATCCTCCGTGCCGGACTTGCGGATGTAGACCGTGACCATCACGAGAATCCCGGCCATGAGGATGAAGGAAAGTGCCGCAGCTGTCGGATAGTCGAGGATCCGCAGGAACTGGCTCTGGATGACGTTTCCGACCATGCGGGTGTCCGTGGAGCCGAGCAGGTCCGCGTTCACGTAGTCGCCGGCCGCCGGGATGAAGGTCAGCAGCGTGCCGGAGACCACGCCCGGCATCGACAGCGGGAAGGTGACCTTGCGGAAGGTCGTCAACGGCCGCGCGTACAGATCGCCCGCCGCCTCGTGGAGGCGTCCGTCGATGCGCTCCAGGGAGCTGTAGAGCGGCAGGACCATGAACGGCAGGAAGTTGTACGTCAGACCGCAGACGACGGCGAGTGGCGTGGCCAGCACCCGGTCGCCGGAGGTCCAGCCGAGCCAGCCGGTGACGTCCAGGACGTGCAGGGTGTTGAGGGCGCCGACGACCGGGCCGCCGTCCGCGAGGATCGTCTTCCAGGCGAGGGTGCGGATGAGGAAGCTGGTGAAGAACGGCGCGATGACCAGGATCATGATCAGGTTCCGCCAGCGGCCCGCGCGGAAGGCGATGAGGTACGCGAGCGGGTAGCCGAGGACCAGACACAGCACCGTCGCGGCGGCGGCGTAGGCGATCGAGCGCAGGAACTGCGGCCAGTACTCGCTCAGCGCGTCCCAGTAGGTCGCGAAGTGCCAGGTGACCTTGTAGCCCTCCTCCAGGGAGCCCGTCTGCACGGACGTGGAGGCCTGGTAGATCATCGGCAGCGCGAAGAAGACGATCAGCCAGAGGAGACCGGGCAGCAGCAGCCAGTACGGGACGAGACGGCCGCGTCTGCGCGGGGGCTTCTTGTCCGGGGCGGGCGGGGCGAGGGGCGGGGGCGCCTCGGCTTCGGTGAGCGTCGACATCAGGAAGCCACCACTTCATCGGTGCCCGCGTCGATGTCCTGCGCCGCGTCGAGACCGAAGGTGTGCGCCGGGCTCCAGTGCAGGACGACCTCGGCGCCGGGCACGAGCCGGGCGTCGCGGTCGATGTTCTGGGCGTAGACCTCGAACTCCGGGCAGACCGGGCTGTCGATGACGTACTGCGTGGAAACGCCGATGAAGCTGGAGTCGGCGATCTTGCCGGTGATGCGGTTGCGGCCCACCGGGATCTCGCCCGCGTCGTCGGCATGAGTGAGGGAGACCTTCTCCGGGCGGACGCCGACCAGCACCTTGCCGCCGGTCGCCGTCGGCGCGGAACAGCGCGCCTGGGGGAGGACGAACTTGCCGTCGCCGGCCTTCAGCACGATCTCGTCGCCGCTCTTGGAGTCGACCTCGGCCTCGATGAAGTTCGACGTGCCGAGGAAGTTCGCGACGAACGTGGTGTTCGGGTTCTCGTAGAGGTCGGTGGGCGAGCCGAGTTGTTCGACGCGGCCCGCGTTCATCACGGCGACCGTGTCGGCCATGGTCATGGCCTCCTCCTGGTCGTGCGTGACATGGATGAAGGTGATGCCGACCTCGGTCTGGATGCGCTTGAGCTCCAGCTGCATCTGGCGGCGCAGCTTGAGGTCGAGGGCGCCGAGGGGCTCGTCGAGGAGGAGCACCCTGGGGTGGTTGATCAGGGCGCGGGCGACGGCGACGCGCTGCTGCTGACCGCCGGAGAGCTGGTGCGGCTTCTTGCGCGCCTGCTCGCCGAGCTGGACCAGCTCCAGCATCTCCTCGACCTGCTTCTTCACCGACCTGATGCCCCGGCGGCGCAGGCCGAAGGCGACGTTCTCGAAGATGTCCAGGTGCGGGAAGAGGGCGTAGGACTGGAAGACCGTGTTCACCGGGCGCTTGTAGGGCGGGAGGTCGGTCACCTCCTGGTCGCCGAGGAAGACCGTCCCGGAGGAAGGTTCCTCCAGGCCCGCGATCATGCGCAGGGTGGTGGTCTTGCCGCAGCCGGAGGCGCCGAGCAGGGCGAAGAAGGAGCCCTGGGGGACGGTCAGTTCCAGCGGATGCACGGCGGTGAAGGAGCCGTAGGTCTTGCTGATGCCCGAGAGGCGGACGTCGCCGGAGGTGTCGGTCTTGTTCGTCATGGTGGTCACGCCCCAGTCAGCTTCGCGAACTGCTCTTCAAATGCCGTGTCTTCCTTCGAGCTCAGCGAGCGGAAGGCATGGGACTTGGCGGCCATGGCCTTGTCGGGGATGATCAGCGGGTTGTTCGCCGCATCCTTGTCGATCTTCTCCAGCTCGGGCTTCACACCGTCGACGGGACATACGTAGTTGATGTACGCGGCGAGCTCGGCGGCCGGCTCGGGCTCGTAGTAGAAGTCGATGAGCCGTTCGGCGTTCGTCTTGTGCCGGGCCTTGTTGGGGATCAGCAGGTTGTCGGTCGACGTCATGTAGCCGCTGTCCGGGATCAGGAAGTCGATGTCCGGACTGTCCGCCTTGAGCTGTACGACGTCACCGGCCCAGGCGATGCAGGCGGCGAAGTCGCCGCTGGTGAGGTCGGAGGTGTAGTCGTTGCCGGTGAAGCGGCGGATCTGCCCCTTGTCGACGGCCTTCTGGAGGCGGGCGATGGCCGCGTCGTAGTCGTCGGCGGTGAAGGTCGCCGGGTCCTTGCCCATGTCGAGCAGAGTCATGCCGATGCTGTCGCGCATCTCGGACAGGAAGCCGACGCGGCCCTTGAGCTTGGGGTTGTCGAGCAGGTCGGAGACCGACTTCACCTCGACGCCGTCGAGCGCCTTCTTGTTGTAGGCGATGACGGTCGAGATGCCCTGCCAGACGTACGAGTAGGCGCGGCCCGGGTCCCAGTCGGGTTCGCGGAACTGCGCCGACAGGTTGGCGTAGGCGTGCGGCAGATTGGACGCGTCCAGTTTCTGGACCCAGCCCAGGCGGATGAGGCGGGCGGCCAGCCAGTCGGTGAGGACGATCAGGTCGCGGCCGGTGTCCTGCCCCGCGGCGAGCTGCGGCTTGATCTTGCCGAAGAACTCGTTGTTGTCGTTGATGTCCTCGGTGTACTTGACCTTGATGCCGGTCCGCCGGGTGAACTGGTCGAGGGTGGGGTGGCGCTTGCCGCCGTCGTCGACGTCCATGTACTCGGTCCAGTTGGAGAAGTCGACGGTCTTCTCCTTCGCCGAGTGGTCGTCGGCGGAGACACCGCCCTGCGTCTTGCCCGCCGCGGGGATGCCGCAGGCGCTCAGCGCCCCGAGACCGCCGACGGCGAGCGCGCCGCCCGCGGAGGCGCGCAGCAGGGACCGGCGGGTCAGGGCGGCCCGGCCGTTCCTGAAGCTGCGCCGCATGGCGGCCAGTCGGGCCGGGGACAGGCGGTCGGGCTCGTACTGCTCCATGCGCGTGATGCCCTTTCGGGAGTGCCCTTCTGGGCGGGTGTGCGGCCGCGGGTCAGGCGGCCCGAATACGGCTATCGGTCCCCGAAGATCGTGCGGTGCCAGTCCTTCCGGGCCACCGCCGTGTTGTCGAACATGACGTGCTTGATCTGCGTGTACTCCTCGAACGAGTACGCGGACATGTCCTTGCCGAAGCCGGACGCCTTATATCCGCCGTGGGGCATCTCACTGATGATCGGAATGTGGTCGTTGACCCACACGCAGCCCGCCTTGATCTCGCGGGTGGCGCGGTTCGCCCGGTAGACGTCACGGGTCCAGGCGGACGCGGCGAGGCCGTACGGGGTGTCGTTGGCCAGCCGGATTCCCTCGTCGTCGCTGTCGAAGGGCAAGGCGACGAGGACCGGCCCGAAGATCTCGGACTGCACGATCTCGCTGTCCTGGGCGGCGTCCGCTACCAGGGTGGGGCGGTAGTACGCGCCGTTCACGAGATCCCCCTGCGGGGCCTCGCCGCCGGTGACCACGCGCGCGTAGGCACGCGCCCGGTCGACGAAACCGGCGACCCGGTCGCGCTGGACGTGCGAGATCAGCGGGCCGAGGTCGGTGCCCGGCGCGAAGGGGTCGCCGAGCCGGACGGTCTCCATCAAGGGGGCCGTCCGCTCGACGAACGCCTCATAGAGGGGACGTTGTACGTACGCGCGCGTGGCGGCCGTGCAGTCCTGCCCGGTGTTGATGAGCGCGCCCGCGACCGCGCCGTGGACGGCCGCCTCCAGGTCGGCGTCGTCGAAGACCAGGAAGGGTGCCTTGCCGCCCAGCTCCAGATGGAGGCGCTTGACGGTGGCGGTGGCGATCTCGGCGACGCGCTTGCCGACGGCGGTGGAGCCGGTGAAGGAGGTCATGGCCACGTCCGGGTGGCCGACGAGGTGCTCACCGGCCACCTTGCCGGTGCCGACGACGATGTTGACGACGCCGTCCGGGATCCCGGCGTCGGTCGCGGCCTGGGCGAAGAGCAGCGAGGTGAGCGGGGTGAGCTCGGCGGGCTTGAGGACGATGGTGTTACCCGCGGCGATCGCCGGGAGGATCTTCCAGGCGGCCATCTGAAGGGGGTAGTTCCAGGGGGCGATGGAGCCGACGACACCGATGGGCTCGCGCCGGACGTACGAGGTGTGGTCGCCGGAGTACTCGCCCGCGGACTGCCCTTGGAGGTGCCGGGCGGCGCCCGCGAAGAACGCGGTGTTGTCGACCGTGCCCGGGACGTCGAACTCGCGGGTCAGCTTCAGCGGCTTGCCGCACTGGAGGGACTCGGCGCGGGCGAAGTCCTCGGCACGGTCGGCGAGCACGGCGGCGAAGCGGTGCAGGGCGTCGGAGCGTTCGCCCGGGGTGGCCGAGGACCAGCCCGGGAAGGCCGCGCGGGCGGCGGCGACGGCCGCGTCGACATCGGCGGCGCCCGCCAGCTCGTAGGTGTACACGTCCTCGCCGGTCGCCGGGTCGACGACCGCGTGCGTGCGACCGGAGGTGCCCTTGGTCAGGCGGCCCGCGATGAACTGGGCGCCGTCCGCGAAGCGCTCCTGGGCCGCGAACCGGTCCGGGGTGCCATTGCCCGGATTGTGCATGCCGCTCCCCTCCGCCGTCGCCCCGCTCCCTGGGGCGGATGACGTAGCTCTGGCTTGATTTGAGTGCCGATCCTGACAGAGCTAAGGGCGTCCAACAAGTGATTCCGTTGTTGCCTTTTGGTTACGCGACGGAATCTGTCGACCGGGTGTCGAGTCGGCACCGAAAAGGAGGGACGGATTGTCAGTGGTCCCTGCCAGACTCGCCTGCATGGAAAGGATCACGGGGAAGCTCGATTCGCGGGAAGCGCTGGTCAGGCGGTTCCGGGCCGGGGAGCGGATCAGGTATCTGTACTTCTGGGGGCACCGGCCGCGACCGGACGGCCAAGTGGGCTCGAGCTGCCTGAGCCAGTGGTGGCCGTCGCCGTTCGAGGTGGACGGGGTGACCTATGCGACCGCCGAGCACTGGATGATGGTGCGGAAAGCGCGGCTGTTCGGCGACGCGGAGGCGGAGCGGCGAGTGCTGGCGGCGGAGCATCCGGCCGAGGCCAAGAAGGCGGGGCGGCTCGTGCGCGGCTTCGACGAGGCGATATGGGAGCGCGAGCGGTTCGGGATCGTGGTCGAGGGCAGCGTCCACAAGTTCGCCGCGCATGCCGAGTTGCGGGACTTCCTGCTGAACACCGGCAAGAAGGTGCTGGTGGAGGCGAGCCCCGTGGACCGGGTGTGGGGCATCGGTCTGGCCGCGGACGACGAGGCGGCCGAGAATCCCGAGCGATGGCGGGGGCCGAACCTGCTGGGGTTCGCGTTGATGGCGGCGCGGGAGCGGTTGCGGCCGCGGTGAGGGCGGGACCGGCCCGCCCTCACCGCGGATTCAGAGGGCGCTCATGAAGCTCGCGAAGAACAGGAGCCCGATCAGCGGGAGGATCACGGTGGCGACGATCCCGCAGACGAGCCCGCCGGTCGCCGCGCCCTTGTTGGTGGCCTCGCCGCGGTTGGCCTTGCCCCGGCCGATCGCGCCGAAGATGATCCCGAGGACCCCGAGGACGACCCCGAAGAACGCCAGGAAGAACGTCAGGCTGCACACGACCCCGATGATGCCGAGCACCAGCCCGGTCGTGCCCATGCCGTTGCTCGGCTGCTGTGCCATGGCGTAGCCGGGAACCTGGGGGTAGGCAGGCGCGGGAGCGGCCGGGTAGGCCGGTGCCGGGCTCTGGTAGGCCTGGCCCGGGTTCGGGTAGCCGTATCCGGGAGCGGACTGCGGATAGGCGTATCCCCCGGCCGGCTGCTGCGGCGACTGGGACGGCTGCGGCGGCGGCTGCTGCTGCGGCGGCCCGAATCCACCGGTTCCGGGATGGGCGTCGGACATGAACTGCTCTCCCCTCGTTGACTGCCAGGGCATCGTAATGGCCCTGATCACCTCGGAGGACACCGTTGGCGCGGGCCGCTGCCGCGCACGGCAACGGCCCCCGGACGCGCCTGGATTCAGCGATTCACCACCGCGGACACCGACAGCATGGAGGAGGCGCCGTAATAGGGGTCGTCGTAGTCGTCGCCCTCGTTGATGGCGACCGCGATCCCGATGACGATCAGCGCGATCACGACGACGCCGAGGATGATGCCGATGATGCCCGTGATCAGGCCGGCCTGCGCCTGGCCGCGGTTGTCGGCCTCGCCGCGCTCGGCCCGCTTGCGTCCCTTGATCCCGAAGACCACGGCAAGGATGCCGAGGATGACCGAGAGCACGCCGTAGACGCAGAACAGGCAGCAGGACAGGATGCCCAGCACCATCGCCGCGGTGCCCATGCCGTTCTGCGGGGGCGTCGGCATACCGGGCCAGCCGTAGCCGGGAGGATAGGAGGGGTATCCGTATCCGCCGGGGCCCGCGGGGCCGGTGGGCGCGACGGGCGGCGGAGGAACGCCGGGACCGGGGCCGCCGACGGGAGCGCCCGCGCCGGACGCGGGGTACGCGGGGTAGCCGGGCTGGGCGTAGCCGGGGGCGGGTGCGGGTGCGGGTGCGGGGAAACCGTCCGCCGGCAGGGAGGTGACCGTGGCCTGATCGTGCACGGCCGGCGGCTGCCCGGTACCGGGCCTCTGGTCCTTGTCCAGCGACGGCTTGCTCTCGGGCGGTGCCCAGGGGTCGTGTCCCCCTCCGGCTTCCCCGCTCGGCCGCCCTGCGTCCGCGTCTGTCATGTCCCGTCCCCCTCGGTCGTTCTCGCCGACATGCTACGGCCTCACCTCCCACGCTTCACCGCCCGGTACCGCCGCACCCCGCACCGGGATTCCCCCCGCTCCCGCCGCCTACGATGTCCCTGCACTCGATCAGCCGATCACCCGCGCCGCACCGCACACGGTGCCCGGCGCCCTGTCCGGGGAGGCCCCCTTGACCGACCACCTCGACGCGCTCAGCGCTTTCGCCCCGCGCGACCCGCACGCCTTCATCGCGTCGCTGCCCAAGGCCGAACTGCATGTGCACCATGTCGGCTCCGCCTCCCCGCGGATCGTCTCCGAACTGGCCGCCCGCCACCCCGACTCCAAGGTGCCCACCGACCCCGAGGCACTGGTCGACTACTTCACCTTCACGGACTTCGCCCACTTCATCGAGGTGTACCTGTCCGTCGTCGACCTGATCCGCACGCCGGAGGACGTACGGCTGCTGACGTACGAGGTGGCCCGCGAACTGGCCCGGCAGCAGGTGCGCTACGCCGAGCTGACGCTCACCCCGTTCTCCTCGACCCGGCGCGGCATCGACGAGCGTGCCTTCATGGACGCGATCGAGGACGCCCGCAAGGCGGCCGAGGCCGAGTTCGGGACCGTACTGCGCTGGTGCTTCGACATTCCCGGCGAGGCCGGTCTTGAGGCCGCCGAGGAGACGACACGGCTGGCCACCGACGACCGCCTGCGCCCCGAGGGACTGGTCTCCTTCGGGCTCGGCGGGCCCGAGATCGGCGTACCCCGGCCGCAGTTCAAGCCCTACTTCGACCGGGCGATCGCCGCCGGACTGCGGTCGGTGCCGCACGCGGGCGAGACCACCGGGCCCGAGACCGTATGGG
Source organism: Streptomyces sp. NPDC050619 (assembly GCF_040654815.1). Lineage (NCBI taxonomy): Bacteria > Bacillati > Actinomycetota > Actinomycetes > Kitasatosporales > Streptomycetaceae > Streptomyces > Streptomyces sp. NPDC050619. The sequence goes on from NZ_JBFAIR010000037.1 coordinate 105,460, forward strand.
ACGCCCTCACCCACCTGCGCGCCGAGCGCATCGGCCACGGCACCAGCTCCGCCCGGGACCCGAAGCTCCTCGCGCACCTCGCCGAGCACCGGATCGCGCTGGAGGTGTGCCCGACGTCCAACATCGCCACGCGCGCGGTCCGCACCCTCGACGAGCACCCCATCAAGGAGTTCACGAAGGCCGGCGTCCTCGTCACGATCAACTCCGACGACCCGCCGATGTTCGGCACCGACCTCAACAACGAGTACGCGGTCGCCGCCCGGCTCCTCGACCTCGACGAGCGGGGCCTGGCCGAGCTGGCCAAGAACGCGGTCGAGGTGTCCTTCCTCGACGAGGCCGGCAAGACCCGGATCAAGGACGAGATCGACACATACACCTCGGCCTGGCTCGCCCCCTGATACCCCTGACACCGCACGCGGGACGCCCAGCACAATGAGCCCTATGCAGAACCTGACCGCCGTGGCCCACCGCGGCGACCCCTACCGCGTCCGCGAGAACACGGTCGACTCGCTGCGTTCCGCGCTCCGTCAGGGCGCGGACGCGGTCGAGATCGACGTACGGCTCACCCGGGACGGCGTCCCCGTCCTGCTGCACGACGAGACCCTGAAGCGGCTGTGGGAGCACGACCGGCCGCTGCTGTCGCTGTCGGCCGACGAGGTGCACGGGCTCACGTCCGCCCTGGTTCCGACGCTGGCCGAGGCGCTGGCCGCGACCGACGGCAGCCGGGTGATGCTCGACCTGCCGGGCACCTCCGACGTGCGGGTGGCGCGCCGGGTCGTGGACGTCGTACGGGAGTGCGGGGCGCAGGACCGCGTGTACTACTGCGCGGACGCCCGGGCCATGCTCGCCGTACGCGCCGCCGACCCGGCCGCCGAGATCGCGCTGACCTGGACGACGCTGGCGCCGCCGCGGCCCGCACTGCTGGACGCGGTACGGCCGCGGTGGCTCAACTACCGCTTCGGACTGGTCGAACGTGCCCTCGCCGACCGCGTCCACGCCGACGGCTACCTGCTGTCCGTCTGGACCCCCGACACCCGCCGCTCCATGCGCCGCCTGTTCGCCATGGGCGTCGACTCGATCACGACGAACCGCATCGACACCCTGTGCGCACTGCGCGACGGCGGCGGACCGGAACAGGGCGAGGACGCCGGGCGGGAGCGCTACACACGTGACTCCTGAGGCACCGTCGCCGGATCGGCCGGCGTCTCGCGCGTGACGTACTGCGGCACCGGCGCCGTGTCCTTGCCGGTGTCGCGGACCAGTCCGTAGCGGATCACGCCCTGCTCGGGGCCGGTCAGCACGTCCTTCTCCGCCGCTTCCCAGCTCGAGGGGAAGACGGTCAGGCCGTAGTCGGCGCCGCGCTCGTTCACGGTGAGGGTCACGCTGCCGTCGACGTAGAAGTACTCGTTCTGCCACATCTGCTGGGTGCCTTCCGGCAGGACCGTGTAGCCGATGTCAGGGCCGCCCATGCCGGTGGCGTAGCCGTCCGAGCCGCCCGCCAGCGGATCGTCCATACGACGGCCGCCGCCGGACGCGACGTGGAAGAGCTTTCCCTTCAGACCGGTCCAGGACGGCATGACCAGTCCGCCGGGCCGTGAGTGCGGCGAGATCTGCCAGCGCACCAGGACATAGCCCTGGCCGCTGAGCGTCACGCTGTCCCCGCGGTGCTGCATCACGGCCTGCCGGCCGCCGGTGCTGGTGATCCCCGACTCGGGCCGGTGCGGCAGGGCCGCGGGCTCGGCGTTCGGGTCCGGCGCCCGGTCGACGGCGTCGACGACGGTGCCGTACAGGTCGGGCTGCTGCTGTCGCCGGGTCGCCGACGGTGAGGGTGAGGGTGAGGGGGAGGCCGAAGGGGTCGGCGGGCCGGGCGTGGCGCGGGCGGTGGGGGTGACGGCCGCGCGCGGGGGCGGGGCGTCCGGGGTCTGGGTGACGACGTACGCGCCGCCCGCGACGATGGTCGCGCCCGCCGTCATGGCCACGGCGGGCTTGGCGAGCGCGGTCAGCACCTTCGCCGACCAGCCGACGGAGGTGCCGGCGGCGGTGGCGGCCACGGCCGTCTTGCCGCCGAAGGCCAGCGAGAGCGTGAAGCCGACCGGGATCGGGACGAGCGCGATCCCGACGAGCAGGCGCTCCGCCGGTACGACGGGCTCGCGGGCGTCGCCGCAGTAGCCGCAGCCCCGGATGTGCCGGGCCAGTCGCTTGCGCCAGACCGAGTCGGGGCGCCCGTTCCAGCGGCCGGTCAGTTCGCGCAGGTCGGGGCAGGCGCCGTCCAGCGCGCGCACGATGCCGCGTGAGGTCTCCAGGCGCTCCTTCATCCGCTGGACGCGCACGGCGGCGTGCTGCCGGCTGATGCCGACGGCCGCGGCCAGCTCGCGCCGGGACAGCTCGCCGGCGACCTCCAGCCACCACAGGGACAGCAGCTGCCGGTCCTCGTCGTCGAGCCAGCGCACCGCCTCCGCGACCTCGCGCCGCTCCCCTTCCAACTGGAGCCGCAGCACGGTCAGTTCGGCGAAGTCGGCGGCCTCGTGCGGCACCGACTCGTCCAGCCGGGCCGGCGTCCGGCGGCGGGCCCGGTCCCGGATCTGCCGCATGGCGATCGCCACCAGCCAGGACCGGAAGCTGTCCGGGTCGCGCAGGGAGCCGAGGTGGTCGACGGCCCGCAGCATCGTCTCCTGGACGACGTCATCGACGTCGGCGTGGCCGTTGAGGGCACGGCCGACGATGTTGTAGACCAGCGGCAGCCAGCCCGCGACCAGCTCGTCCAGCGCCTGCCGGTCGCCGGCCTGCGCGGCGGCGATGGTGGAGCGCCAGTGCCGCGTGTCCACGTCGTCCTTTCCGAGGCTGTCGCTTGCGTGGCTGTCACTTCGTTTCTGCACGCACCCTCTCAGGCAGGCCGGGGATGTTGGCTATGTCCGGGATCACAGTGGGGATCACAGTGCGGAGACGGTGTGAAGGCACCCGGGATAACAGTTTTTTGGCGCCCTTAGGGGTGCTCCCCGACAACCCCCTTACCGGGCACGGCACTTACTCGGGGTCGCGCCAGGGACAGGGGTCCTACCAGCCGACGATCCGGGGGACGGCGTACGGCCGGAAGATGATCACAGACACATCCCGTCACACCTCGCCACATCCCGCCACACCCCACCAGACCCCTTCGACCTCTGGAGCAGCCGCATGCGCGCTCGCCGTCGCACGAGTGTCCTCGTCGCCTCCGTCGTCCTCGCCCTGGGGGCGGGTCCGCTGGCCGTCCCCGCGTTAGCCGCGTCCGCACCGGCGGCCGCGCACTCCACGACCTCCACCTCTACGACCGGGCTCGACACCAAAGCCCTGAAGGCCGCGCTCAAGGGCCTCCCGGACGACGACGCCACCGCCGCCCTCGTCCGGGTCGGCGGCACGGACGGCACCTGGCGCGGCAGCGCGGGCGTGCACGATCTGGAGAGCCGCCGGGCGGCGGACCCGGACGCCCGCTTCCGGTCCGGTTCGACGACGAAGGTGGTGACGGCGGCCGTCGTGCGCCCGTGCAGCACTACCTCCCGGGGCTGCTCACCGGGAACTTCGAGCCGGTCACCGTACGGCAGCCGCTGAACCACACCAGCGGCATCCAGCCGGGCGCCGGCCTCGGCACCACCTTCGAGGAGTTGTACGCCCACCGCTTCGACACGCTGGTGACGGGCCACTCGTACGCCTCGGAGGCCACACGGCGGATCCTGCTGCCCGCCGGGATGGGGGACACGTACTTCCCCGGGACGGACCCCTCCATCCGGGGCCCGCACAACCTCGGCTACCAGGCGGTACGGCAGCCGGACGGCACGACGGCCTTCGTCGACGTCACCGAGTGGAACCATGCGGACCGCTGGGCGGCCGGCGACATGATCTCCACCACCGTGGACCTGGAGCGGCTGCTGACCCGCCTGTTCCGCGGCGACCTGGTCCCCCGGCCGCAGCTGAAGGAGATGTTCACGGTCCCCAGGCACATCAAGGACGCCACCATGAGCGCCGGTCTCCAGCGCTTCGAGTTCGAGGGCCAGCTCTACTGGCTCAAATCAGGCGCCCGATACGGCTACGGCACACTGATCGCCGCGACCCGCGACCTGTCGCGCACGCTGGTCGTCTCCGTCGGCGCGACGGACGCGAAGAGCGAGGACATGAACCCCGTCACCGAGCGGATAGCCCGGGCGGCCCTCAAGTAGCCAGTACCGCGGGCGCGTTCACGGTCAGCCCCTCCAACCGCTTGATCTTCTTCCGTACGAGGTACAGGGGGATCACCCCGAAGACGCCGAACGACATGTCGATCACGGTCCACCAGAAGGGAATCCCCCGTACCGGCCCGCAGATCAGCGCGAGCGGGACGATCCCGGCGCAGGCGATCATCCCGAACTCGACGACCCAGATGTTGCGGACCGGGTCGCGGTAGGGGCCGTAGAAGGCGACCGCGATGACGAGGTGCGCGAAGGCCAGCCAGTCCGTGCCGTAGAGCACGAACGGGTACTCGGCGTCGACGGTGTCGATTCCGCTCCGGACGCGCTCGATCCAGTCCATGAGCGCGGGCAGGTACTCCGGGACCGACAGGGCCCGGAGCGCTTCCTCGGTCCAGCGCAGTTCGTGCACCAGGGGGAAGGCCGTGGCGCCGCTGAGCACCAGGCAGACGACGAAGATGACCAGCCATGCGCGGATGCCCTTGAGGAGGGCGGCTCTGTCGCTCATGACAGGAGGGTACGCCTGTTATTGAACACGTTCAAAACCACCCTCCGGCCTGCGCGCCACACCCACCCGCCAGGGAGGGAGAACACCGTGGCCCCGGGCGGGACATCCCCGCCCGGGGCCACGGTTCCGCGAGACCTCCTGAGGCTCACGCGTCCAGCGACGTCATCACATGCTTGATCCGCGTGTAGTCGTCGAAGCCGTACCCCGAGAGGTCCTTGCCGTAGCCGGACTTCTTGAAGCCGCCGTGCGGCATCTCCGCGACCAGCGGGATGTGGGTGTTGATCCACACGCAGCCGAAGTCGAGCTTCTTGGACATCCGCATCGCGCGGGAGTGGTCCTTGGTCCACACGGAGGAGGCGAGGGCGTACTCGACGCCGTTGGCCCACTCCACGGCCTGGTCCTCGTCGGTGAAGGACTGGACGGTGATGACCGGGCCGAAGACCTCCTTCTGGATGATCTCGTCGTCCTGCTTGACGCCGGAGACGACGGTCGGGGCGAAGAAGTACCCCTTGTCGCCGACGCGCTTGCCGCCGGTCTCCACGCGCGCGTGGGCGGGCAGGCGGTTGATGAAGCCCTCGACCTGCGCGAGCTGGTTGGGGTTGTTCAGCGGGCCGTACAGGACGTCCTCGTCGTCCGGCTGCCCGGTCTTGGTATCCGCGGCGGCCTTGGCGAGCGCCGAGACGAACTCTTCGTGGATGGCCTCGTGGACGAGGACGCGGCAGGCCGCCGTGCAGTCCTGCCCGGCGTTGAAGAAGCCGGCGACCGAGATGTCCTCGACGGCCTTGGCGATGTCGGTGTCCTCGAAGACGACGACCGGCGCCTTGCCGCCCAGCTCCAGGTGGACACGCTTGACGTCCTTGGACGCGGACTCGGCGACCTGCGTGCCGGCGCGCACGGACCCGGTGATGGACGCCATCGCCGGGGTCGGGTGCTCGACCATCAGGCGGCCGGTGTCGCGGTCGCCGGTGATGACGTTGAAGACGCCCTTGGGCACGATCGAGCCGATGATGTCGGCGATCAGGACGGTGGAGGCGGGAGTCGTGTCCGAGGGCTTCAGGACGACCGTGTTGCCCGCCGCGAGCGCCGGGGCGAACTTCCACACGGCCATCATCATCGGGTAGTTCCACGGCGCGACCTGCGCGCAGACACCGAGCGGCTCACGGCGGACGATCGAGGTCAGCCCCTCCATGTACTCGCCCGCGCTGCGCCCCTCCAGCATCCGGGCCGCGCCCGCGAAGAAGCGGATCTGGTCGACCATCGGCGGGATCTCCTCGGAGCGGGTCAGCCCGATCGGCTTGCCCGTGTTCTCCACCTCGGCCGCGATGAGCTCCTCCGCCCGCTCCTCGAACGCGTCCGCGATCTTCAGGAGTGCCTTCTGCCGCTCGGCGGGCGTCTGGTCGCGCCAGGCGGGGAAGGCCGCGGCGGCGGCCGCCATCGCGGCGTCGACATCCGCCTGCCCGGACAGCGGCGCGGTCGCGTACGCCTCGCCCGTGGCGGGGTTGACCACCTCGGTGGTCCGTCCGTCGGCGGCGTCCCGGAACTCACCGTCGATGTAGTTGCGCAGACGACGTAGCTCGGTGCTCACTGCCGGCCCTCCAATGTCGGTGTCCAGTGACTGAGATGACATCCACCCTAATCCGCTGCTCCACGTTTTCAACACCCCCGATCCCGCCGTTTCTACGAAATCCGCAAGTCGCATGCTCGTAAACAACGAATTTCATTGATCGAGCCTTGCGAAACTGTCGACTCCTCGTGCACAGTGAGCTGGTGGCCAGTCGAAGCGCAGATCAGAGGGACACGGCGTCCAGGAACGGCACTCCCCACCTGGACGCCGTCTCCCTCGCCATCATCGAACAGCTCCAGGAGGACGGCCGCCGGCCCTACGCCGCCATCGGCAAGGCCGTGGGCCTGTCCGAGGCGGCCGTGCGCCAGCGGGTGCAGAAGCTGCTCGACCAGGGCGTGATGCAGATCGTCGCCGTGACGGACCCGCTCACCGTGGGTTTCCGGCGCCAGGCGATGGTCGGCGTCAATGTCGAGGGCGACGTGGAGTCCGTGGCCGACGCGCTGGCCGCCATGTCCGAATGCGAGTACGTGGTGATGACCGCGGGCTCCTTCGACCTGATGGTGGAGATCGTCTGCGAGGACGACGACCACCTCCTGGACGTCATCAACAAACGCATGCGAGCCATCCCCGGCGTGCGCTCCACCGAGAGCTTCGTCTACCTCAAGCTCAAGAAGCAGACCTACATGTGGGGAACCCGATAGCCGTGAGCACCGACAGCCCGAAGGACCTCAGCAAGGCCGCGTACGACCACCTGTGGATGCACTTCACCCGCATGTCCTCGTACGAGAACGCTCCCGTCCCGACCATCGTCCGGGGTGAGGGCACCTACATCTACGACGACAAGGGCAGGCGCTACCTCGACGGGCTCGCGGGTCTGTTCGTGGTCCAGGCCGGGCACGGCCGCACGGAGCTGGCCGAGACCGCCTTCAAGCAGGCGCAGGAGCTGGCCTTCTTCCCGGTGTGGTCCTACGCCCACCCGAAGGCGATCGAGCTGGCCGAGCGCCTCGCGCACCACGCGCCCGGCGACCTGAACAAGGTCTTCTTCACCACCGGCGGCGGCGAGGCGGTCGAGACCGCCTGGAAGCTCGCCAAGCAGTACTTCAAGCTGACCGGCAAGCCCACCAAGTACAAGGTCATCTCCCGCGCGGTCGCCTACCACGGCACCCCGCAGGGCGCCCTGTCCATCACCGGCCTGCCGGCCCTGAAGGCCCCCTTCGAGCCGCTGGTCCCGGGCGCGCACAAGGTCCCGAACACGAACATCTACCGGGCGCCGCTCTTCGGCGACGACCCCGTGGCCTTCGGCCGCTGGGCCGCCGACCAGATCGAGCAGCAGATCCTCATGGAGGGCCCGGACACCGTCGCCGCGGTCTTCCTGGAGCCGGTGCAGAACGCGGGCGGCTGCTTCCCGCCCCCGCCCGGCTACTTCCAGCGGGTCCGCGAGATCTGCGACCAGTACGACGTGCTGCTCGTGTCGGACGAGGTCATCTGCGCCTTCGGCCGCCTGGGCACGATGTTCGCCTGCGACAAGTTCGACTACGTCCCGGACATGATCACCTGCGCCAAGGGCATGACCTCGGGCTACTCCCCCATCGGCGCCTGCGTCATCTCCGACCGCCTCGCCGAGCCGTTCTACCAGGGCGACAACACCTTCCTGCACGGCTACACCTTCGGCGGCCACCCGGTCTCCGCCGCCGTCGGCGTCGCCAACCTCGACCTGTTCGAGCGCGAAGGCCTGAACCAGCACGTGCTCGACAACGAGGGCGCGTTCCGCTCCACCCTGGAGAAGCTGCACGACCTGCCGATCGTCGGCGACGTCCGCGGCAACGGCTTCTTCTACGGCATCGAGCTGGTCAAGGACAAGGCGACCAAGGAGTCCTTCGACGCCGAGGAGACCGAGCGGATCCTCTACGGCTTCCTGTCCAAGGCGTTGTTCGACAACGGCCTGTACTGCCGTGCCGACGACCGCGGCGACCCGGTCGTCCAGCTCGCCCCGCCGCTGATCTCGAACCAGGAGACCTTCGACGAGATCGAGCAGATCCTGCGCGCGACACTGACGGAGGCGTGGACGAAGCTGTAGCCTCCGGCGGTTCCGCGGCCCGGGTGCACCCGTACGAGTGAGAAGGGGTGCGCCCGGGCCGCGTGCTGTCCGGTGTTGCGGCCCCGGATCCCTAGCGTGCCCTGTAACCGATCGGCCCTGCCTTCGTTCCCCCGCACGGGGGATCGGCACGGGGAATTACGGATCTGAACGAGGTGTACGCCCATGGTGGCCCAGCCGGACAACGACGTGCTCTGGGCACGCGCCCTGCACTTCACCCACAAGGACGGCTCCCCCGCGCTCAGCGGCGTCTCGATCGGCGTCCGGGTGGGCGAGATCCTCGCCGTCAGCGGCCCGCGCGGCAGCGGCAAGACGACCCTGCTGCGGTGCCTGTCCGGCCTGGTCCCGGCCCGGCGCGGCGAGGTCTGGTTCAACAGCGTGCCCGTGCACACCATGGGCCCGATGGCCCGCGAGAGACTGCGCCGCGACCGCTTCGGCTGGATCGACCCGGTACCGGGGCTCGTCCCCGAGCTGAGCGTCTGGGAGAACGCGGCCCTCCCCCTGATGCTGCGCGGCACCAGCCGCCGCCGCGCCAAGACGGCCGCCCTGGAGTGGCTGGAGCGCCTCGACATCGGCGACACCACCCGCAAGCGCCCGCACGAACTGCGCCAGTCCGAGCGCCAGCGCGTCTGCGTCGCCCGCGCGCTGGCCCCCGCCCCCACGATCCTGTTCGCGGACGAGCCGACGGCTCCCCTGCACCGCGCGGACCGCGCCCAGGTCCTGCGCACCCTCACCACGGCGGCCCGCTCGCACGGCATCACGGTCGTCCTCGCCACCCACGAGGCTCAGACGGCGGCCCTCGCCGACCGCACGGTGTCACTGCTGGACGGGCGGAGCGTCAACACCGTGCACCTCCCCGCGGTGACCGAGACGGAAGGCCGGGCCGCGTGCTCGCTCTCCGTCTGACCCGCGGCGCCCGCCCCGTCGTCCAGGTGCGCCGCCTCCTGGTGGCCACGGCGTCGGCGGGCACGGGCTTCCTCCTGCTGTGCACCCTCGGCTACGCGATGAGCCACCCGGACGACCCCACCGCCTCGCTCCTCCGCCTGGCCTGGTGCGCGACCCCGCTGGCCGCCACGGTCCACTTCGCGGTCGCCGTGGCCCGCACCGACCCGGCCACCGCACCCCGCTCCGGCCTCTCCGCGGCCGGCCTCGGCCCGGCCCGCCTGATGGCGACCTCGGCGACGACGACGGCCCTGTCCTGCACCCTCGGCTCGATGCTGGCCCTCCTCCTCTTCCTCCACCTCCGAGGCGACCTGACGGGCCTGCCGTTCGACGGGGCGGCGGCGGAGTTCCTGGCCGCCGAGGAGCCCCTGCCCCTGCCGGCCGCCCTGACCTTGCTGACCCTGACCCCGGCGATCTCGTCGGTGGCGGTGGGCTGGGTCCTGCGCCCCCACGAGGACAGACCGGCGTCGACAGGCGCGGCGGGCAGGTCGTACGGCCGTTTCGGCGCGTACGGCAACTCGGTCGCCAGGGAGACCTTCGGAGCGTACGGCCGCTTCGGCGCCCGCCTGCGAGGCGCGGACAGCCGCCCCACGCAGCCCGCGGGCAGCCCGCCCGAGCCGGCGAGCGAAACCCACCCCCCAGCACCGACCCCGGACACCCCCACCCCCGACCTGGACCCCGACACCCTCCCCCCAGCCCCTCAGACAGCCCCCCGGGGCCTCCCCTGGGGTATCTCCGTACTGGCCGCAGGCCTAGCGGTAGAGGCGTACGCCACCCGGACAGCGACAGACTCCCCCGTCGCCATGCCCGGCGGCCTCGCGACCACGGGCCCCGCCTCCGTCCTCGTCGGCTGGACCCTCACCGCTCTCGGCCTCGCCCTCGCCGGCCCGGGCCTCACCCACTTCTGCGGCCGTCTCCTCCAGACGGCGCGCCCCGGCGCCCTCCGCCTCCTCGCCGGCCGCATCCTCATGGCGGAGGCCGCCCGCATCGGCCGCCCGCTCGGTGTCGTGTGCGCGGTGGCTTCGGGGACGTACGCCATGACCGCGCTGTACGACGCGGACGGACCCTCGTTCGGCCCGCTGACCACCCTCGGCCTGCTCCTGGTGACCGGCTGCACGGTCGCGACGCTCCTCACCGCCGCCGTCGAGGCCAAACAGGCGCGCGCCGACACCACCTCCGCACTCCTGCGCATCGGCGCCCCCGCCACGATGCTGCGCAGCGCCGCCGCCCTGCGCGCCGGCGCGCTGCTGGCCCTGTTCGGCCCGCTCACCCTGATCGTCGCCGAGTTGGCGGCGCTGCCGCTGGCCCGCTGAAAATCCGTACGAAAAAAATCTCCGCGGGCCGATGAGTTCCGCCGGGACGCACCGTCTACCCCACCGAACAGCAGGCACCCGATGGGAGAGACCGATGACCGCGACGTACCAGCAGATGATCTTCGTGAACCTGGCCGTGAACGACCTCGACGCCTCGAAGAAGTTCTTCACGGAACTGGGCTACTCGATCAACCCGCAGTTCAGCGACGAGAACGCGGCTTCCGTAGTGATCAGCGACACCATCGTCGCCATGCTGCTCACCAAGCCGTTCTACTCGACCTTCACGAAGAAGGAGATCGCCGATGCCGCGAAGACCAGCGAGGTGATGATCGCCCTGAGCGCCGAGAGCCGCGAGAAGGTCGACGAGCTGGTCGAGAAGGCGCTCGCGGCGGGCGGCTCCCCGGCGGGCGAGACCCAGGACCATGGCTTCATGTACGGCCGCGCATTCGACGACCTCGACGGGCACACCTGGGAGGTCATCTGGATGGACCCGGCCGCCGTCGAAGGCTGAACCACTGTGCCTAGGGCCTGTCGTTTGGATCACGCCGCAGACGCGGGGTCTGGCACGCGCATCTGCCGCGTTGTCGTCGGTTGCCGACGCTCCGCGTCGACGCC